>NZ_CP060713.1:4178900-4488624 GCF_014395785.1 Nocardioides mesophilus
GTGCCTGAGGAGCGTGGAAGCATGACCGCGATGGACATCCACGGCGCGCAGCGCGGCGATGCCGCCCACGGGCTGGGCCCGACCCGCGCCCGGGTGCTGGCCCTGCTGCAGGACACCGCGGGCCCCATGACCGCGGCGGCGGCCGCCGAACGGCTCGGACTGCACGTGAACTCGGCGCGCTTCCACCTCGACGCCCTCGCGCTGGACGGCATGGTCCGGCGCAACCGCGAGAAGCGCAGCACGCCGGGGCGGCCCAAGGTGCTGTACGCCGCGGTGGCGGACGCTCCGCACGTCGCCCACCGCAGCTACCGCCTGCTGGCCGAGATCCTGTCCGGGGCGCTCGCCGACCGGCTGCCCGAGCCCGCGGTCTCGGCCGAGGAGGCGGGACGTGCATGGGGGCGACACCTGACCGGCCCACCGCCTGCCGAGGACGCCGTGGACCGGCACGACGGGACCGATGCTCTCGCGTCCGTGGTCGCGTCGATGGGCCGGTTCGGCTTCGACTCCCACGTGGTCGACGACCAGGACTCCTTCCGGCTCGAGGTCAGCCACTGTCCGTTCCTGGAGGTCGCCGCCGAACACCTCGACGTGGTCTGCTCGGTGCACCTCGGACTGATCCGTGGCGCCCTCGAGCAGAGCGGCGCCGGGGTCACCGCCGGGACCCTCGAGCCCCTGGTCGAACCGAGCCGGTGCATCGCGCACCTGGTCCGCGGGGCCCCGGCTACCGTGACGCCCTGACCCCACCTCCTCGAGGTATCCCGGCGGCCTGGCTCAGTCGCTGCTGCCGACGGTGATCGACTCGCAGCCGCGCACGACGTCGTGCTTCTCCCGGCCGTCGAGGAAGATCAGGTGGTCGAAGCCAGTGCCGCAGCGGATCACGTCGGGCTGGTGGTCGCGGAAGACGGTGATCCCGTCGCTGCCGGGTCCCGTGCTGACGACATCGCGCCCGTCGGTCACGTCCACGCCGTCACGCCCCTCGCCGGTGACGACCACGTCGGCGCCGCCGCCGTCGAACACGCTGTCGTTCCCGAGGCCCGCGTCGATGAGGTCCGCGCCCGGGCCGCCGTCGATGTTGTCGGTGCCCGGGCCGCCGAACAGCCGGTCGTCGCCCCCACCGCCCAGGGCGGTGTCTCCCATCCCGCGGCCGGGGCCGAGGAACACCGCGTCCGCTCCCCGTCCGGCGTGCACGAAGTCGGCCCCCGCCAGCGCGCGGACGAGGTCGTCGCCGGCGCGCGCGTCGATCCGGTCCGAGCCCGTGGTGCCGACGAGGTCGTCGTTACCCGGCGTCCCGGTGATGGTCGCTGCCAGAGCTGCCGGGCCGGCCACGAGCGTGCCGAGCACGACGGTGGCGGCGGCTGCCTTGCGTCCGATGCCGATCATGAGAAGACCCCGTCCGGTGGTGCGGGCTCGCGCCTCGAGCCCGCTGTGGTGAGTATCGGTCCCTTGACCGAAGGGTCAGGAGAGCCCTAAGTCCCCGCCGGGCCGGACCGGGGTGCCGGCCGGGACCTTGGGCACTGTCCTGCGGCCCTGGCTGCCGTGAGCATCGAAGGGTGGGAACGCGACGAATCGGCCCGGTCGACACGCTCTGGCTCAACATGGACAGGCCGCAGAACCTCATGGTGGTGGAGAGCCTGGTGCTGCTCGCCGGCAGGCTGGACCGTGACCGGTTCTGGGCCGTGCTGCAGAAGCGGATGATCGACCGCTATCCCGTCTTCGCGCAGGTCGCGACACCGCCTCGCCTCCCCGGCGGCCGTCCCCGCTGGGTCTCCGCGGACGGCTTCCGGATCGAGGACCACCTGCACGAGGCCCGGCTGCCGGCGTCGCGGGGCGAGGCGGGGTTGCAGGAGTACGTCGGCGCCCACATGGGTCACCCGCTGCGCAGGGATCGGCCGCTGTGGGAGGTGCACCTGTTGGAGGGGCTCCCGCGGGGCACCGCTGTCTTCATGCGCTTCCACCACAGCCTGGCGGACGGGATCGCGCTGATGCAGGTGCTGGGCTCGTTCACGGACGCCGCCGCCGACGACGACCTGGCCGAGGACACCGCCGCAGCCATGGCTCCGGCGGCAGCCCCGGACGGGTTTCTCGGCGGCGCGGTCCAGCTACTCGGCCGGGCGGTCGACGTACTGCCGCGGGCGCTGCCGCGGCGTGTCCCAGCGCCGCCGTTGGGCCGGACTCTCGGCCTGGCACTCGAGACCGGCCGGGTCAGCGCCAAGCTGCTGCTGACCCGCAACCCGCCGACCGCGCTGTCCGGTCCGGTCGGGAACGTGAAGCGCGCGGCGTGGTCCGGGCCGATCCCGCTCCCCGACATGGTGACCCTCGCGCACGGCACCGGCACCACCCTCAACGACGTGCTGGTGGCCGCGCTGTCCGGCGCGCTGCGCCGCTACCTGCTCGAGCACGGCGACGACCCGGTGGACCTGCCCTCGATGGTCCCGGTCAACCTGCGCCGGTCCGACCAGCCGCTGCCGGCCGAGCTCGGCAACCGGTTCGCCCTGGTGATCATGGTGCTGCCCTCCAGCCTGCCCACCGCGTTCGGTCGCCTGGCGGAGACCAAACGGCGGATGGACCAGATCAAGCGCTCGCCCGAACCGCTGCTGACCTTCGGTCTGATCGAGGGGATCGGCACGACCGCACCGGCTGCCGAGCGGGTGCTGGTGGACTTCTTCGCGAACAAGGCGATCGGCGTGGTCACGAACGTCCCGGGGCCGCGCGAGCAGCGCTACCTCGCCGGCGCCCGGATCGAGGGGCTGCTGGGCTGGGCCCCGGAGTCCGGCAACCAGACGCTCGGGGTCTGCATCGTCACCTACGCCGGCGCCATCCGGGTCGGGTTCAAGTCCGACGCGATCTGGCTTCCGGACCCCGACACGCTGGTCGCTCACTTCGTCGACGAGCTCGACGAGCTGTCGAACCTGCAGCCCGGTGCGGCGGCCACGACCCGAAGGAGAACCGGATGACCTCGCAAGGACCGAACGCCGGCCAACCCGACCACGAGCGGCACGGTCTGCTGGAGAGCGCTGTGGACACCTTCGTCGACAGCACCCGCGCGGTGCTGGGCCGCGTCACCGCGGTGGGAAGCTCCGCGCTCGGCGCGGTGCCCGAACCGGTGCCCAGCGCGGTCACCCACATGCTGGTGTCGCTGCGGCACCTCATCGACCAGGCCCCGCGGCTGACCGCCGAGCTCGACGTGCTCGTCGACGAGGTCCATGCCAAGCGACTCAGCATCCGGGCCCTCTCCGCCGAGCTCGAGGCCCTCGACCACCAGCTCGCGCTGCTGGAGCAGTCGCTGGCACCGCTCGAGGTGTGGAACCGGCAGTGGGACCGGGTGCAGCGCGCCCTGGTGCAGACGATCGACCAGACCCTGGACCGCACGCCGCGAGACGATGACTGAGTCCGTCGAGCTGCCGCAGCCGCCGCGACGGCCGAGCCCCGGAACGCCGGGAGCCGCTCGCCAGTAGCATCGCCCCATGCCGAGCAGCCAGACGTCGTCGAGTCGCCTCACCACGACGTCGGCCCGGCCACGGCGGGTGGTGCTGGTGGCCGGCGCCGGCCGGTCGGGAACCAGCACCTTCGCGGGCATCCTGCAGCGGCTCGGAGTCCTCGTCCCGCAGCCCGAGGTGGTCGCGGACACCACCAACCCCCGTGGCTTCTCGGAGTCGCAGTGGGTCGTCGACCTGCACGACGAGCTGCTGGCGCGCACGAACGTCCAGGTCGGCGACGCCCGCCCGGTCGCCTGGTCGCAGACCGGCCGGCTCACCGAGCGTGACCGTCTGCAAGCCCGGGTGGTCGGCTGGCTCGAGGAGCAGCTGGCGCTCGGCGACGAGCTGGTGATCAAGGACCCACGACTGTCCTGGTTCCTCGACCTCTGGCGCACCTCGGCGGTCCGCGCCGGCGCCGAGCCGTCGTACGCCACGATGCTCCGACCGCCCGCCGAGGTCGTGGGCAGCAAGCGTGCCCACTACAACCGCAGGATGGACGACGCGCACGGCGTCGCCCAGTGGGTCAACATGATGCTGGGCACCGAGCACCGCACCCGCGGCTCGGACCGGGTCTTCGTCCGCTACCACGACCTGCTGGGGGACTGGCGCACGACGGTCTCCCGGGCGGGCGGCGCGCTGCACCTGTCCGGGGTCGCGGAGCCGGCCGACGACGCGGTGCGACGCGTCGAGGAGTTCGTCGATCCCGGACTCCGGCGGATCCAGCTCACCTGGGACGACCTCGAGCTGCCCTCCCGGCTGGAGGAGATCGCCCGCGAGACCTGGTCGGTCCTGGACTCCTTCGCCACGCCTGAGGATCCCGGCGAGGCCCACGACGGCGAGCAGGAGGCCCAGGCACGGCTCGACGAGCTCCGCATCGCCTACGACGCCTTCTACGCCGAGTCCGAGGCGGTGGCCCGCTCGTCGGTCATCGCCGCCGGTACGACGGCCCGGTCCCGGACCGAGCGCCCGGACGCCTCGGCTCCGGTCGCGACCGCCGCACCCCGCGCCGCGGGCCGGCCGGCCGGCCCTGTCGAGCGGCTGGCCCGGCGTACCCCACCGCGGCTGCGGGCTCTGGTGCCCGCCAGGCTCCGCCGCTGGGCCCGCCGACGCAGCGCGTCCCGACCCGGCAACGCCTGACCCGCGGTGCCTCGCCTCCCCGGATCCTCGCACCGCGACCTCGCCGGCCCTGCCCCTGCGCCCCGGCTGAGCGTCGTGGTCCCGGCCTACCAGGTCGAGGAGTATCTCGGCGACTGCCTGGACAGCATCCTGGCGCAGACGTTCACCGACCTCGAGGTGGTGGTCGTCGACGACGGCTCCACCGACCGGACCGGCGAGATCGCGGACCGGTACGCCCGCCGGCACCGGCGGCTCCGGGTGGTGCGCCAGGCCAACGGCGGGCTCGGAGCGGCCCGCAACGTGGGAGTCGGCCACTGCACCGGCCGGCTGCTGGCCTTCGTCGACAGCGACGACGTGCTGCCCTCGGACGCCTACGAGGTGATGGTCGCGGCGCTGGACCGGACCGGGTCCGACCTCGTGGTCGGCGCCGTCGAACGCTTCGACGGCGCCCGGCGCTACATGACCCCGCTGATGCGGGAGAACCACGAGCGTGAGGCGCTCCGCACGACCGTCGAGCAGCAGCCGACCCTGCTGGCCGACGTCTTCGCCTGGAACAAGGTCTTCCGCCGCAGCTTCTGGGACCGGCACGGCCTCTGCTTCCCCGAGCGGGTCCGCTACGAGGACCAGCCGGCGATGACCCGCGCGCTGCTGGCCGCCGACGCCGTGGACGTGCTCACCGAGACCGTCTACCTGTGGCGGGTGCGCGGGGACGGCACGTCGATCAGCCAGCGTCGGCACGAGGTCGCCGATCTGTCGGACCGGCTGCTCACCAAGAGGTCGAGCACCGAGGCGGTCCTGGCGCAGGCGTCGACGCGGGTGCAGCGGACCTGGTTCGCCACGGTCCTGCCGGTCGACATGTGGGAGTACTTCCGCGCGGTCCCGGGCTGCTCGGCGGAGTACTGGTCGCTGCTGCACGACGGGGTGGTCTCCCTCTGGAACCCCGCGACCGTGCCGTTCGAGGAGACCGCGCTGCCCCCACGGCAGCGGCTGATGGGCTGGCTGGTCGCCGCTGACCGCCGTATCGACCTCGAGCGCCTGCTGGAGTTCCTCGACGCCCACGACGGCCGGCTGCCGGTGGTGGACGGGGCCTACGCGCATCCGTTCCGCGACGAGCCGGGGCTGCCGACGTCGTTGCTGCGGCCGGGCTGAGGTCCGACCCCGGGCGTCGCATGGACACCCCGGCCCGCGGGTAGACCCCTCAGCGTCGACCGAGACGATGACGAGGAGACCCCGATGACGCGCTACGGCTACACCCTGATGACCGAGCAGTCCGGACCGAGGGAGCTGGTGCGCTACGCCGCGGCCGCCGAGCGGGCCGGTTTCGACTTCGAGGTCTCCAGCGACCACTACTTCCCCTGGCTGGACGCACAGGGTCACGCCGGCTACGCCTGGAGCACGCTCGGGGCGGTCAGCCAGGTCACCGAGCGGGTGGAGCTGATGACCTACGTGACCTGCCCGATCATGCGCTACCACCCGGCGGTCGTGGCTCAGAAGGCCGCCACGCTGGGGGTCCTGAGCGAGGGACGGTTCATGCTCGGGCTCGGTGCGGGGGAGAACCTGAACGAGCACGTCATCGGCGAGGGCTGGCCGCCGGTCAACGCCCGCCACGAGATGCTCGAGGAGGCGGTGCACATCATCCGGGACCTGCTCGGTGGCGGCTACGTGAACTTCGTCGGCGACCACTTCCGCGTCGACTCCGCCAAGGTCTGGGACCTGCCGGACCACCCGGTCGAGATCGGTGTCGCGGTGTCCGGGAAGCAGTCGGTCGAGACCTTCGGACCGCTGGCCGACCACCTGATCGCGGTGGAGCCCGACGCCTCCCTCGTCGAGCGTTGGGACGACGCCCACCCCGGGCCCTCCCGCAAGATCGGCCAGATCCCGGTCTGCTGGGGGCCGGACAAGGACGAGGCGATCCGGACCGCGCACGAGCAGTTCCGCTGGTTCGCCGGAGGATGGAAGGTGAACGCCGAGCTGCCCGGCACCGCAGGCTTCGCCGCCGCCACGCAGTTCGTCACCCCCGACGACGTGGCCGAGAACATCCCGTGCGGTCCGGACCTCGACGCCATCGTCGCCGCCGTCTCGGAGTTCGCCGCCGCCGGCTTCACCGACGTGGCGCTGGTCCAGATCGGCGACGCCGGCCAGGAGGACTTCTTGTCGATCGCCGAGAAGGAGCTGCTGCCCGCGCTGCGGGAGGCCGGCTGACGAGCCCGACCGGGTCCCTGTGGACGACGCCCGGCGCCGGTCGGCGGTCGTTGCCATGATGGGCCGCATGACGACGACGCGGACAGTCCTTCTCGGGGTCCTCACCGCGGTCCTGCTGGGCTCCTGCACCGGGCCGGGCGCCGGGACCGATGCCGGGGCCGAGACGGCACCGCTGCGCCTGGACCCGTCGGTGTCGTTGACCGCGGCCGGGGTGAGCCTGGCGCGCTCGGCCGGCCTGGACGGGCGCACCCCGTCGTACGACGTGCGGGCTGACGTGACGCCGGGCTCCGGGAAGGTGCGCGGCACGGTGGTGGCCGTCCTGCCGGTGGGGGCAGGTGCCGGCCGCGTGCACCTGCGCTACTTCGCCGGGCTCCCCGACTTCGAGTCGGACGCCGCCGTGGGCGCGGTGCAGGTCGACGGTCGGCGGGTCGAGGCCACGCTCGAGAAGTCGATGCTCACCGTTCCGCTGGCAGCCGACCACGACGACGAGGTCACCGTCGTCGTGCCCTTCCACTACACCGTGAAGCAGACGGCGCCCGCCGGCCTCCTGGACTCGCTGGGAGGCATGGGCGGTCCGGCGGACGTGGGACTGCTGGGGCGCCGGGAGGACGTGGTCAACCTCGGGCACTGGTTCCCGCTGTGGGTGCCGCCGGGCAGCTCCGCCGACCCGGACCCGGCCGGCTACGGCGACATCGGGAACTTCCCGGCCGCGCTGGTCCGGCTGCGGCTGGGCGTCCCTTCCCGCTGGCAGGTCGTCGACGGTGGCGTCCGCACCGACGAGGAGGTCGCCGACGGCCGGCGCGTGGTGACCTCCGAGGGCTACGGCATGAACGACCTGGTGGTCAGCGTGGTGCGCGGCTACACCAGCAAGGAGCAACGTCTCGAGGGCGGGTTGTCCGACGTGACGGTGACCGCCTGGGCGCCGGCGTCCGCGGCGGGCGAGCTCGACGCGGTGCTGGAGGAGACGGCCGACGCACTGGGCACGCTCTCGGAGTCCTTCGTTGACTATCCCTGGCGTGAGTTCGACGTCGTGGCCGCACCGCTCGGCGCCGGGGTCGGCGGGATGGAGTGGCCGGGCGCCACCTGGATCGAGGCGGGACTGTTCGGCGGCGGGCTCCCGGGGATGGCCGGCCTCGACGGTCTGCTGGGCGACCTGGACCTCGGTGACCTGGGGCTCGGTGACCTGGGGCTGGGGGACCTGGGTGGCATGGGGGACCTGGGTGGGATGCTGCAGACCCTGCGGCTGTGGACGATCGCCCACGAGGTCGGGCACGAGTGGTGGCACATCCTGGTCGGCAACGACTCCGTGCGCGACCCGGCGCTGGACGAGCCGCTCGCGCAGTACTCCGCCTGCTTGGTGCTGCGGGCCCGGCTGGGTGGCGACGCCGATCCGCTCTGCCACACCCACATCGACTCGGCCTACGAGCAGATGCGGATGCTCGGCGACCAGGACGGCCCGGCGGACCGGGCCACCGATGAGTTCAGCTCCTCGGGGCAGTACGCCGGCGTGGTCTACGGCAAGGCCGCCGCGTTCTACCTGGCGCTGGAGGAGCACTACGGATCCGGGCCGGTGGTGGCCGCGCTGCGGGCGATCACCGAGGAGCATGCCTTCGACATGCTGACCCTCGACCAGCTGCGGGTCGGGCTTGGCCGCCGGCTCGACGATCCGGACGGCTTCGACCGACTGTGGCAGCGCTGGATGAGCGGCACGCACGGGGACACCGACCTCGGCGTCCCGGCCACGGACGGTCTCCTGGGCGACCTGCTGGGCGACCTGCCCGGGCAGGGCTGAGGGGCTCGACCGCCCGATCGGACCCAATCTCATGGTCCGTTCGGACTATTCGGCGTGTTTGAGCGTCATGACTGCCGGCGCGGCCGGTTCCATGGTGGAGACGAGGGAACTGGGAGATGAGACTCGTGATTACCAAGGACAGCAAGAACGGCCGCGACAAGCGCACCAGTGGGGAGCGCGGCCAGCGCTCACGCAGCTGCAACTGCGGCCAGCAGCTCGACATCTGCGCACGTGCGCACTGCCCGCGCTGCGGGCGCACCCTGAACCGCTCCTGAGCGGCCCCGAGCCGGTCCGCAGCGTGCCGTCGCGGCGTCCGGGTCCGTGTGGATCCACGGGCTAAGGTACTCAGCGACGAGACGTTGGGGCACGAGCGAGGGGTGCGGGTGGAGACGCAGGGCGAGGCGGTGTCGCGCGGCCCGCGTGTCTGGACCATCCCGAACGTCATCAGCGTCATCCGGCTCGCCGGGGTGCCGCTGTTCCTGTGGCTGGTCCTGGTCCCGGAGGCTGACGGCTGGGCCCTCACGGTGCTGATGCTGTCGGGGATCAGCGACTTCCTCGACGGCTATCTCGCCCGCAAGCTCAACCAGACCTCACGGTTGGGCGAGATCCTGGACCCGGTGGCCGACCGGCTCTACATCCTCGCGACCGTCGTCGGGCTGGCAGTCCGCGACATCATCCCGTGGTGGCTGGCGCTGCTGCTGCCGGCGCGCGACCTCTTCCTCTGGGGCCTGGTGCCGTTCCTGCGCACCCGCGGCTACAGCGCGCTGCCGGTGCACTTCCTCGGCAAGGCCGCGACCGCCAACCTGCTCTACGCCTTCCCGCTGCTGCTTCTCGGCGACGGCCAGGGCGTGCTCGCGCTGCTCGCCAAGGTGTTCGGGTGGGCGTTCGCGATCTGGGGCACGGGCCTGTACTGGTGGGCCGGCTTCCTCTACGCCTGGCAGGTGCGCAAGCTGCTCGCCGACCATGACCGAAGGGCGCCCGCGTTCGATGCGAACTGAGCAGAAGGCCGACCGGCCCTCAGCCCAGGCGGGACGCGAACGAGCGGCCCGGCAGCTGCCGCCACCGCCGCCCGCGGCCGTCATGGGGCTGCTCAACTACCTGACCGCGACCTCGCTGGACGAGGACTACGCGCACGTGTCGCGCACCCGCGGGGACGGTGGCGGCGCGGCCGACGGCAGCGGTCCGGGCCGACGGCGTCCCCGACGGCCCGGTCGCGCGGCGCTGCTGGTGCTGGCGGCCTTCGGTCTCCTGGTGGCCACGGCCGCCGTACAGACCTCGCGCTCCGCCGACGACTCGCAGTCCAGCCATGACGAGCTGGTGAAGCAGGTGGTGGCCCGCAAGGCGCAGCTCGCGGACCGGCGCGAACGGGTCGACGACCTCACCAACGAGGTCCGCACCCTGGAGACGCAGAACCTCGACGCCTCCGTCGAGGGGCGGGCGGTCCAGGCGCGGCTGACCCAGCTGGGGCTGAACACGGGCGCGGAGGCCGCCCGCGGTCCCGGCGTGCGGATCGAGGCGAACAACGGTCCCGCGGACAACCCGAAGGCCGAGATCCTCGACGTCGACCTGCAGAAGATGGTCAACGGCCTGTGGTTCGCGGGCGCCGAGGCCATCGCCATCAACGGCCAACGGCTCAGCAACCTCAGCGCGATCCGGCTGGCCGGCTCCTCGATCACGGTGAACTACGACAAGCTCGCGGCGCCCTACTCCGTCACGGCGATCGGCGACCCGGACACGCTTGCGTCACGGTTCGTCGAGAGCCCGGGAGGTCAGTGGTGGCTGGACCTGCGCGCCCTCTATGGTGTGACGTTCGACATCGAGACCGTGAGTTCTGGAGAGAAGCAGCTGACCGTGCCACCCGCCCCGCGACTGGACCTGCGCTTCGCCCACACTCCCGAGAAGATCCGATGATCGCTGGTCTGGGTCTCGTCCTCGGGGTGCTGATCGGGCTGGTGCTGCAGCCGACCGTCCCGGATTGGCTGCAGCCCTACCTGCCGATCGCCGTGGTGGCCGCGCTCGACGCCGTCTTCGGTGCGCTGCGTGCCTTCCTGGACGGCATCTTCGACGACAAGGTGTTCGTGGTGTCGTTCGTGAGCAACGTGCTGATCGCGGCGCTGATCGTCTACCTGGGGGACCAGCTCGGCGTCGGCGGCCAGCTCTCGACCGGCGTGATCGTCGTGCTGGGCATCCGGATCTTCTCCAACGTGGCCGCGATCCGCCGCCACCTGTTCCACGCCTGATCCGTGATGAGCAGAGACCGCACCCCGGAGCAGACCGGACCCGCCCCCGAGCCGGACGAGGTTGCCCCGGGGCAGACCGGACCGGCGACCGAGCCTCCTCGCGACGGCCGTCAACGGCTGCTCGCCAGCCTCCGCCGTCCCGGCGGCCGGGGTCAGGTGACCGCGGCGATCCTGCTGGCAGTGCTCGGCTTCGCCGCGGTGGTGCAGGTGCAGTCCAACCAGCAGGACGCGACCTACGTCGGCGCCCGCCAGGACGAGCTGATCGCGCTGATCAACAGCCTCTCGCTGGCCACCCAGCGCGCGGAGAACGAGATCGCCCAGCTCGAGCAGACCCGCAGCTCGCTGCTCAACGACACCGAGGCCAGGCGCACCGCCCTGGAGCGGGCGCGGGAGCGGGCCGACCAGCTCGGGATCCTGGCCGGCACCCTCCCGGCCGTCGGGCCCGGGATCCGCATCACCGTCGAGGACGACAGCGGCGCGGTCGGCGCGAACAACCTGATCAACGGCATCCAGGAGCTGCGCGACTCGGGCGCCGAGGCGATCGAGATCAACGACCAGGTCCGCGTGGTGGCGCAGACCGCGGTCCGCGACCTCGCGGAGGGGGCGTGCTGGTCGACGGCAAGCAGCTGTCGGCCCCCTACGTCATCGAGGCGATCGGCGACCCCGACACCCTGGCCGGAGGGTTGAAGATCCTGAAGGGTTTCGTGTACGAGGTCGAGCGGGTCGGCGGCACCGTCGACATCGAACAGCTCGACACCGTGAACATCACCTCGCTGCACGAGAGTCCCGCGCCTGAGTACGCCGAGCCGGTGCCCAACCAGTAGTCTGCCGGGACCCGGCAGCCGCCGGAGCGGACACCCTGGTCCGCCACGCAGCCACACGAGAAGTTCGAGGAGCGCCGACGTGTATCCCGAGGACCTGAAGTACACCAGCGAGCACGAGTGGGTCCGGGACCCCGGACAGTCCGACGCGTCGGTGCGCATCGGCATCACCGACTACGCCCAGGACGCGCTCGGCGACATCGTCTACGTGTCGTTGCCCGAGGTCGGCACCGACGTCGAGGCAGGCACCTCCGTCGGAGAGCTCGAGTCGACGAAGTCGGTCAGCGACGTCTACGCGCCGGTGTCCGGCACGGTCGTCGCCCGCAACGAGACCCTCGACGGCTCCCCGGAGCTGGTCAACACCGATCCCTACGGCGACGGCTGGCTCTTCGAGGTCACGCCGAGCGATCCCGCCGCGGTGGCGGCGCTGATGGACGCCGACGCCTACCAGCAGACGATCTGAGCGTCCGGCCGGCCGGCGCCGGGGCCACCGGCTGTGGGGGATCAGGGTGGACGAGAGCCTGACCCCTGATAGGTTCGGGGAACCGTCAACCTCGACATGTGGTTGAGAGTTTCTGACCGGCAGCCCTACGGGAGGATCCCCATGCCGTTCTGCACGCAGTGCGGACACCAGAACCCGGACGACGCCCGGTTCTGCTCACAGTGCGGTGCACGCCTCGCCGCTGACCAGGGCACGACCGCGGCCGTGCCGGAGTCACCGAGCGAGAGCACCGCGACGATCACGTTCGGCGGCCCCGCCAAGGAGGCGGAGCACCGCGAGGAGCGAGCGCTCAACGACGCCGACGCCGCCGCCGTAGACGCGCTGCCGACCGGGAGCGCCCTGCTGGTGGTGCAGCGTGGTCCCTCGGCGGGCAGCCGCTTCCTGCTCGACACCGACGTGGTGTCGGCCGGGCGGCACCCCGACAGCGAGATCTTCCTCGACGACGTCACGGTCTCCCGGCGGCACGCCGAGTTCCGGCGCAGCGAGAGCGGCTACACCGTGGCCGACGTCGGCAGCCTCAACGGCACCTACGTCAACCGGGACCGGATCGACGAGGTCGAGCTGCAGGGCGGCGACGAGGTGCAGATCGGCAAGTACCGGCTGGTCTACTTCGCCAGCCACGGGGGAGCGGGCAGCCGGCGGTGAAGAGCACCGCAGCGTCCGCGCGTGCGCGGCTCAGCATCGGTGAGGTGCTCGAGGAGCTGCGGCCGGACTTCCCGGGCCTCAACATCAGCAAGATCCGCTACCTCGAGTCCGAGGGGCTCGTGGAGCCCGAGCGGACCCCGGCCGGCTACCGCAAGTTCTCCCGCCAGGACGTGGAGCGGCTGCGCTACGTGCTCACCGCCCAGCGGGAGCACTACCTGCCGCTGAAGGTGATCCGCGAGCACCTCGACGCGATGGATCGCGGCCTGGAACCGCCGGCGCTGCCCTCCACCGGTCCGCAGGTGCCGCGGGTCGTGCTCGCCGGCGACGGCATGCCGTCCCCGGAGGCGTTCGCCACCGGCGGTCCGGAGCTGCGGCTGTCCCGTCGCGAGCTCCTCGAGACCGCGGAGATCGGCGAGGAGCTGCTCGACCAGCTGCTGGCCTTCGGCATGGTCCGGATGCGCGCCGGGTCCAAGCACTTCGACGGCGACGCCGCGGTGGTGGCGCGCACCGCGGGCGAGCTCGCGGCGTACGGCCTCGAACCGCGCCACCTGCGCGCCTTCAAGACCGCCGCGGATCGCGAGGTCGGTCTGCTCGAGCAGGTGGTCGCGCCGATGCGCGGCCAGCGCGACGCCGGAGCGCAGGCACGGGCCGAGGACGCCGTCCGCCAGATCGCGGCACTGTCGGTGAAGCTGCATGCCTCGTTGGTGAAAGCTGGTCTGGGCACCGGTCGCTGACGCGTGCCGTCGCGCTTCCCAGCGGGAGTAGGGTTGTTCTGTGCGCGAAGTCGATGTGATCGGTGTCCGGGTGGAGATGCCCTCCAACCAGCCCATCGTCCTGCTCCGGGAGGTGGGAGGTGACCGGTACCTCCCGATCTGGATCGGGGCCGTGGAGGCGACGGCGATCGCCTTCGCGCAGCAGGGCGTGGTGCCGCCGCGACCGCTGACGCACGACCTGATGAAGGACATGATCGCCGCGACCGGCAACGACCTGTCCGAGGTCCGGATCACCGAGATGAAGGACGGCGTCTTCTACGCCGTCCTGGTCTTCGGCTCCGGGGTGGAGGTGAGCGCCCGGCCGTCGGACGCCATCGCCCTGGCGCTGCGCACCGGGAGCCGGATCGTCTGCGCCGACGACGTCCTCGACGAGGCCGGTCTCGAGGTGCCCGACGAGCAGGAGGACGAGGTGGAGAAGTTCCGCGAGTTCCTCGACCACGTCACCCCCGAGGACTTCGAGTCGCACTGATCCACAGGCGCCCGGTGGCCCTCGATAGCCTCACCCTCAAGGTGAGGTTGAGGGTTGCGACACGCTGAACGACTCGGCCACCGGTCGTTGACCGGGTCCCGGCAGGGCCCTAACGTGAGGGATGTCTTCGCTGTAACTCCACCGCTGTGCTCCGTTCCGAGCGCGTCGGCTTCCCCCGGAGAGACAGGCTGAGCGAAGCCGACCATGGAGGTCAACGTGACGGGCAACGGTGACAAGTCACCCCAGAAGATGGACGCGGCCGCCGCCGTCCAGGCCGAGCAGGCCGCCCAGGCCGCCGGTGAGCAGGGCCTCCTGTTCGACGACGACGTCTCGCCGCTGCCGAGCGACGCCGGCTACCGCGGTCCCACCGCGTGCAACGCCGCCGGGATCACCTACCGCCAGCTCGACTACTGGGCGCGCACCGGCCTGGTGGAGCCGACCGTCCGCGGGGCGACCGGTTCGGGCACCCAGCGTCTCTACTCCTTCCGCGACATCCTGCTGCTCAAGGTGATCAAGCGCCTCCTGGACGCCGGCATCTCGCTGCAGCAGATCCGCACCGCGGTGCAGCACCTGCGCGCCCGCGGCACCGACGACCTCACCCGCGTGACGCTGATGAGCGACGGCGCCTCGGTCTACGAGTGCACCAGCAACGACGAGGTCATCGACCTGCTGCAGGGCGGTCAGGGCGTCTTCGGCATCGCGATCGGCGGTGTCTGGCGCGAGATCGAGGGCTCGCTCGCCGAGCTCCCCAGCGAGCGCACCACCCCGGAGAGCACGGATCACAGCGCCGACGAGCTCGCCGCCCGTCGGCGGGCCCGCGCCACCGGCTGAGCCGGTCCTCCCGCTCGACCTCCGCCGTCGCCGGTGCCCCTCGTGGGTGCCGGCGACTCGCCTGTCCGGGAGCGACCGACCCGCGGCCGACCCGCGGTCGGGCAGCGGTCGGCGTCGGTTCCTGGTGTACCGTGGAACCGCTGCTGACACCGCGCGGGAGAGTCTCCGCCGGGCGCCGGTCCCCGTGATCGGCGCACCGTCGCGGAGCGCCGAAGGGGCAATTCCTCCCCGGAACCTCTCAGGCGCCCGGACCGGGCGGAACAGGCAACTCTGGAGGTTCGACCGCGGCTGCTCGCGGCTGTCCCGACAGAGGGGGAGGCGACCTGACCGGCACGTCCCACAGCCCAGGAGCCTCGGTGTCCGACCACCCCACCCTTTCCCAGCTCGACGCCGCGGCGCCGTTCCGCCGTCGCCACGTCGGCCCCGACGCGGACGCCCAGGCCACGATGCTCGCCGCGCTTGGGATGAGCTCGCTGCAGGAGCTGATGGAGGCCGCGGTGCCCGGTGGCATCCGGCTCTCGGCCCAGCTCGACCTGCCGCCCGCAGCCTCCGAGCAGCAGGCGGCCCGCGAGCTGCGCGCGGCCGCGGCGGAGAACCACCCGCGCGAGCCGATGATCGGGCTCGGCTACCACGGCACCCTCACCCCGGCCGTCGTCCGGCGCAACGTGCTAGAGGACCCGGCCTGGTACACCGCCTACACCCCCTACCAGCCCGAGATCTCCCAGGGCCGCCTGGAGGCGCTGCTGAACTTCCAGACGATGGTGGGCGACCTCACCGGCCTGCCCACCGCCAACGCCTCGCTGCTCGACGAGGGCACCGCGGCGGCCGAGGCGATGACGCTGGTACGCCGCGCCCAGCGCTCCGCGTCCGGCCCGTTCCTGGTCGACGCCAACGCCCTGCCGCAGACGATCGCCGTGGTGCAGACCCGTGCCGAGGCGATGGGCATCGAGGTCGTCGTGGCCGACCTGGCCGCCGGGCTGCCCGAGGGCCCGCTGTCCGGCCTGCTGGTGCAGTACCCCGGCGCCGACGGCCGCGTGCTGGACCCTCGGCCGCTGGTCGAGGCCGCCCATGAGCGGGGCGCGCTCGCCGTCGTCGCCGCGGACCTGCTCGCGCTGACCCTGCTGGAGTCACCCGGCGCGCTCGGCGCCGACGTGGTGGTGGGCTCCACGCAGCGCTTCGGCGTGCCGCTGTTCTACGGCGGCCCGCACGCCGGCTACATGGCGGTGCGCAGCGGGCTCGAGCGGCACCTCCCGGGACGGCTCGTCGGGGTGAGCGTCGACGCGGCCGGCCGGCCGGCGTACCGGCTCGCGCTGCAGACCCGGGAGCAGCACATCCGTCGCGACAAGGCGACCTCGAACATCTGCACCGCGCAGGTGCTGCTGGCCGTGGTCGCGTCGATGTACGCCGTCTACCACGGCCCCGACGGGCTCCGGTCGATCGCGCAGCGGACGCACCGCTACGCCGCGGTGCTGGCCGCCGGGCTGCGGGAGGCCGGCCTCGACGTCCTCGAGGGTGCCTTCTTCGACACCGTGACGGTGCGGGTCCCCGGCCGGGCCGACGCGGTGCTGGCTGCGGCTCGCGACGCCGGCGTGCACCTGCGCCGGGTCGACGCCGACACCGTCGGGGTCTCGACCTCGGAGACCACCGGCCGTGAGCACCTCGAGGCGGTGCTCGACGCGTTCGGCGCCGGCGAGGTGGACCTCGACGACGTCGACGCACGGGCCGGCGACGAGCTCCCGTCCGAGCTGCTCCGCGAGACGCCGTACCTCACCCACGAGGTCTTCCACGCGCACCGCTCGGAGACCGCGATGCTGCGCTACCTGCGGCGGCTCTCGGCGCGCGACTACGCCCTGGACCGCGGCATGATCCCGCTCGGCTCGTGCACGATGAAGCTCAACGCGACGACCGAGATGGAGCCGGTGAGCCTGCCGGGCTTCGCCGACCTGCACCCGTTCGCCCCGGCCGAGGACGCCGCCGGCTACCGCCGGATGATCGACCAGCTCGAGGGCTGGCTGGCCGAGGTCACCGGCTACGACCGGGTCTCGATCCAGCCGAACGCCGGCTCCCAGGGCGAGCTGGCCGGGCTGCTGGCGATCCGCGGCTACCACCGCTCCCGCGGCGACGAGGCCCGCGACGTCTGCCTGATCCCGTCCTCGGCGCACGGCACCAACGCCGCGTCCGCGGTGATGGCCGGGATGCGCGTCGTCGTGGTGAAGGCCGCCGCCGACGGCGCCGTGGACCTCGAGGACCTCCAGGCGCAGTGCGAGAAGCACCGCGAGGACCTGGCCGCGATCATGGTCACCTACCCCTCCACGCACGGTGCCTACGAGGACGGCATCACCGAGCTGTGCCGGATCGTGCACGAGCACGGCGGCCAGGTGTACGTCGACGGGGCGAACCTGAACGCGCTGCTCGGCCATGCCAAGCCCGGCGAGTTCGGCGGCGACGTCTCGCACCTCAACCTGCACAAGACGTTCTGCATCCCGCACGGCGGCGGCGGCCCCGGCGTCGGCCCGGTCGCGGTCCGCGAGCACCTCGCGCCGTTCCTGCCCAGCCACCCGATGCACCCCGAGCCCGGGCGCCGCGAGGGCATCGGCCCGATCAGCGCGGCGCCGTACGGCTCGGCCGGGATCCTGCCGATCTCCTGGGCCTACGTGCGGATGATGGGGCCCGACGGGCTCACCGAGGCCACCGCGGTGGCGGTGCTGGCGGCCAACTACGTCGCCAAGCGGCTCGGCGAGCACTTCCCGGTGCTCTACCAGGGGCACGGCGGCCTGGTCGCGCACGAAGCCATCCTCGACCTGCGCGAGCTCACCCGCAGCACCGGCGTGAGCGTCGACGACGTCGCCAAGCGGCTGGTCGACTACGGCTTCCACGCGCCGACGATGAGCTTCCCGGTCGCCGGCACCCTGATGGTCGAGCCGACCGAGTCCGAGGACCTCGCCGAGCTCGACCGGTTCTGCGAGGCGATGATCGCGATCCGCGCCGAGATCAACAAGGTGGCCGCGGGGGAGTGGACCCCGGAGTCGTCACCGCTGCGCGGGGCGCCGCACACCGCCCGGGCGCTCACCGGCGACTGGGACCGGGCCTATCCGCGCGAGCTCGCGGTCTTCCCGACCGGCTACGACCCGGACAAGTACTGGCCGCCGGTCGGCCGGATCGACCAGGCCTACGGCGACCGCAACCTGGTGTGCGCCTGCCCCTCGCCCGAGGCGTTCGCCGAGGAGCCGCTGGGATGAGCGTGGCGCAGTCCACCGCCCGGCGTCTGCAGGCGCTCGTCGCGACCGACCAGGTCCAGGGCCGGCTGCCGTCGCTGGTGGCCGGTGTGGTCCGCGACGGCGCGCTGGTGTGGACCGGAGCGCACGGCGCGGTCACCGGGACCGACGCGACGCCCGGCCCGGACGTGCAGTTCCGGATCGGCTCGATCACCAAGACGCTGGTCGCGGTCGTCGTGCTGCAGCTGCGCGAGCAGGGTCGGCTCGACCTGAACGACCCGCTGGAGAAGCACCTGCCCGGCGTGGCCTATGGCGACCGGACGATCCGGTCCCTGCTGTCGCACTCCTCCGGGATGCACTCCGAGCCGGCGGGGGACTGGTGGGAGCGCAGCCCGGGCGTCTCGTTCGACCAGCTCGCGGAGCGGCTCGCCGACGTGCCGGCCGCCTTCCCCTCCGGCGCGACCTTCCACTACACGAACATCGCCTTCGGCCTGCTCGGCGAGGTCGTGGCCCGGCTGACCGGCGGCACCTGGTTCGACGCGGTCCGCGAGCGGGTCCTGGAGCCGCTGGACATGCGGCGGACGACGTACCTCCCCGCAGGGCCCGCGGCCCGGGGGTTCAGCGTTCACCACCTCGCGGGCACCCTCACCGAGGAGCCCGCCCACGACGCGGGTGCGATGGCGCCGGCCGGTCAGGTCTGGAGCACGATCGAGGACCTGGCCCGGTACGCAGCGTTCCTGGCGGCGGCGGAGTCCCCGGTGCTCCCGTCCTCGGCGATGCGGGAGATGACCACACCGCAGTCGGGCACGCAGGCCGGCGGGATGAGCGGCGGCTACGGCCTCGGCTTCCGGCTGGCCGCCGGAGGGTCGGGGACGCTGGTCGGGCACACCGGCTCGATGCCCGGCTTCCTCGCCGGACTGTTCGCGGACCGGCCCCGCCGTACCGGTGCGGTGCTGCTCGCCAACGGCACCTCCGGGCTGCGGTGCGAAGGCCTCGCGGTCGACCTCCTGACCACGCTGGAGAGCTGCGAGCCGACGATCCCGCCGGCCTGGACCCCGACGACCGGGCTGCCCGCTTCGGTGTCGGAGGTGCTCGGCGTGTGGCACTGGGGCAACACCGCCTACGAGGCGTCCTGGCGGGGCGAGGAGCTGGTGTTCCGGATGCTCGGCAACGGCGTCGACGCGCACGCGTTCGCGCTGACCGCCGACGGGACGTTCGTCGGCTCGCGCGGCTACCACCACGGGGAGCGGCTGCAGGTGGTGCGGGCGGACGACGGTCGGGTCAGCCACCTGGTCTGTGCGACCTTCGTCTACACCCGCACGCCGTACGACCCGGAGGTCCCGATCCCCGGGGGCCATCCCGCCCTCTGATTACCACGGGATGTCGGTGTTCTGATGCTTCCCATGGGCTGCGGCCCATGGGAAGCATCAAACTTCCGACATCCCGTGGTAATCGTGGGGCTACTGGGCCTGGGAGACCGTGGACATGTTGAAGTCCGGCGCCCGGAGCGCCGGCGTCGCCGTGCGCGGGAAGTAGTCGCCCCACTCGCGGGAGAAGCTCGGCCCGGTGGCGGAGGCCTCCGAGAACCGGTCGAGCAGCGCGACCGGGCTCTCGTTGAAGCGGAAGTTGTTCACCGCGCCGGTCACCTCGCCGTCCTGGACCCGGTAGACACCGTCGCGGGTGAGCCCGGTCAGGAGCAGCGTCTGCGGGTCCACCTCGCGGATGTACCACAGGCAGGTGAGCAGCAGCCCGTCCTGCATGCCGGCGACCAGGTCGTCGGTGCTGCCGGTGCCGCCGTCGACCGAGACCACCAGGTTGTCGACGTACGGCGTGACCGGCTGGCCGGTGAGCCCCGCCGAGTGCCGGGTCTGCAGCAGCGCGGTGAGCTCGCCGTCCCGGACCCAGTCGGTCCTGGCGAGCGGCAGGCCGTTGTCGAAGACGCTCTCCAGGTTGCTGCTCTGCGTGGCGGTGACGAACGGCGCCGCCCCGAGGCCGGGGTAGGCGGGGTCGGAGAACATCTGCACGGGACGCCGCGAGAGGCGCTCCCCGATCCGGGTGCCGCCGCCACGTGCGGAGAAGACCGTCTGCCCGTCGTGCGCCTCGCGGGCGCCGGCGGTCCAGTAGGCGTAGATCATCAGGTCCGAGACCGCCGTCGGCGGCAGGATCGTGTCGTAGCGGCCGGCCGGCAGGTCGATCCGGCGCTGCGCCCAGCCGAGCCGGCGCACCAGCTCGGCCTCCATCGCGTGGGCGTCGACGTCACGGAAGTCGCGGGTGGAGCCGCCGACCCAGGCGCTGGTGCTGAGGTCGGTCGGCTTGGCGGTGCACCCGTAGTGGCCGCTGGGCTGGACGTGTCGCAGCCGCAGTCCGGTGCTCGAGCCGAGGTACGTCGTGGTCATCTCGTGGTCCACGAACCCGTAGAGGATCCGGCTCTGGGCCGTGGCCCGTCCGAACGACTCCCCGAGGGCCGGGGCGAAGTCGGCGTACACGTCGATCGAGGTCTCCTCGGGCCGCTCCGCCCAGTCGGCGGTCGCGTCGCCGGTGACGAGCTCGGCGGCGTCCTCGGCCGGCTCGGAGGCGGCTGCAGCCGCGTCGGCCGCCTCGACGAGTCGGCCCACCTGATCCAGCGAGGCGGCGGTCGCAGAGACCGAGCCGGTCGAGGTGCCCTCCGCACCGTGGTGGAAGGCGACCACGGTGACCGTGACGTCCTGCATCACCCCGTTGGTGGTCAGCGTGTTGTTCGCCCAGCGCAGGTTGGCCCGCGTCGAGCTGCGGACCAGGACGGTGCAGGCCTGGGACCGGGAGGCCTTCAGCGCGTGCTCGACGAGCTCCTGGGGCGTCGGTGCGGTCATCATGCTCCCTCGGTGCGGGTGTTGAGGACGTTCACGTCGCGGAACAGTGCGGTGGGGCATCCGTGCGAGACCGAGGCGACCTGCCCGGGCTGCGCCTTGCCGCAGTTGAACGCGCCGCCGAGCACCCAGGTGTCCGGGCCGCCGACGGCCTCCATCGAGTTCCAGAACTCGGTGGTCGTGGCCTGGTAGGCCACGTCGCGCAGCTGGCCGGTGAGCACGCCGTTCTCGATTCGGTAGAACCGCTGACCGGTGAACTGGAAGTTGTAGCGCTGCATGTCGATGCTCCAGGAGCGGTCCCCGACGACGTAGATCCCGCGCTCCACCCGGGAGAGCAGCTCCTCGGTGCTCGGACCACCGTCGGGGGCCGGCTGCAGCGACACGTTGGCCATCCGCTGGATGGGGATGTGCCCGGGGGAGTCGGCGTACGCGCAACCGTTGGACCGGCCGCCGTTCAGCGCGGCGCCGTGCTCGTGGGCCATCGACCGGTCGAGCTGGTAGCCGACGAGCACCCCGTCGCGGACGATGTCCCAGCTCTGGGTCTGCACGCCCTCGTCGTCGTAGCCGACGGTGGCCAGGCCGTGCTCGACGGTGCGGTCCCCGGTCACGTGCATGACCGGTGAGCCGTACTGCAGGCTGCCGAGCTTGTCGAGCGTCGCGAAGGACGTGCCGGCGTAGTTGGCCTCGTAGCCGAGCGCCCGGTCCAGCTCGGTGGCGTGGCCGATCGACTCGTGGATCGTCAGCCACAGGTTGGAGGGGTGGATCACCAGGTCGTAGCGGCCGGGCTCCACCGACGGCGCCGCGAGCTTCTCGGCGAGCAGCCGGGGAAGTGCCTCGAGCTCGGCCTCCCAGTCGTAGCCGGTGCCGAGGAGGTACTCCCACCCGCGGCCCGCCGGGGGAGCGATGCTGCGCATCGAGTCGAAGGCGCCGGTCTCCGGGTCGGTGCCGAACACCTCGAGCTGGGGGTGCAGCCGGACCCGTTGCTGGGTGGTCGTGGTGCCGGTGAGGTCGGTGTAGAACTTGTTCTCGACGACCTGCTTCAGGGACCCGCTGGAGTGGGCGACCCCGGGGGCGTCGAAGAGCCGGCGCGACCAGGACGCCAGCAGCTCCACCTTCTCCTCCAGCGGGACGGTGAGCGGGTCGATCTCGTAGGAGCTCACCCAGGTGACGTCGTGGTGGACCGGCTCCGGGGCGAGCACCACCGGGGTGGTGGTCATCGCGGCGGCGACCTGCGCGGTGCGCACCGCGGTCTCGGTGATCCGGACGGCGGACTCCGGACCCATCGCGACCCCGGAGGCGAAGCCCCAGGCGCCGTCGTGGATGACGCGTACGGCGAAGCCGATGTCCTCGGTGTCCGAGGCGCCCTGCAGCCGGCCGTCGCGGACGCTGATGTCCTGGGACCGGATCCGCTCGAACCGGAAGTCGGCGTGGCTGACGTGGAAGTCCTGCGCACGGGCCAGCGCGGCCTCGGCCATCCGCCGGTAGGGCAGCGCCGTGAAGGTGCGGTCGATCGGGTGCGGCGACGTCATGGGGGGGGAATCTATGCGTTCTCGCACGGCGGCCGAGGATCTGGGCCGGGGTGTCGCGGACTCGTCCCGGCTCGGGTCGGAGGACCGGGACGGCCGCTGCTCGAGGGCCGGGCTCAGGTCTGGCCGTCCACCTCCTGGGCCTCGTGCAGGACCGGCTGTTCGCCCATCCAGGTGGCGGGCAGGACGTCGAACCCGGCAGCACGGAGGGCGTCGAGCACCGCGGCGTCGTCGTCGACGACGACGGCCACCGGCTTGCTCCGGGCCAGCACGCGCAGGCGCTCGACCTTGAACAGCCGGCTCGGGCGACGGTCGGTCGCGGGCCGCAGGTGCACCGGTCCGGGAGGTAGCGAATGCGCGGCGAGCCACCGCTCGGTGTCGCGGCGACAGCCCTCGGGTCGACCGGAGAGGTACACGACGTCGTGCACGGCCGCGAGAGCCTCGACCACCCGCCGCCCCTCGGCCAGCACGGGATCGGCCGGGGCTGCGCCGAAGAAGCCGGCCCAGTCCTTCGGTCGTGCGGACAGGTGGTGCAGCCGGTGCCGCACGTCGGCGAGCACCCCGTCGAGGTCGATCACCGCCAGCATCCGCGCCGGTGGCGGCTGCTCGCGGGTCATCCGACCAGCAGCTGCGCGCGGATCGAGGATCCGTGCGGGGTCTTGAGCACGTGCAGCTGGTTGGGGATCCGGCTCCGCAGCTCGCCCACGTGACTGACCACGCCGACGGACCGGCCGCCCGAGCGCAGGTTGTCGAGGCGGTCCATCACGTCGTCGAGGGTCTCGGGGTCGAGCGTGCCGAATCCCTCGTCGACGAAGAGCGTCTCGATCTCGGTGCCGCCGGCCTCCTGGGTCACCACGTCGGCCAGCCCGAGCGCGAGCGCGAGCGAGACGACGAACGTCTCGCCGCCGGACAGGGTGACCGGGTCGCGCACGTCTCCGGTCCACTGGTCCACGACCTCGAGGCCGAGCCCGGCCTGGCTGGACCGGCGGGCGGCGCGAGCGGTGCGCTGCAGCAGGTAGCGCTGGTCGCGCATGTGCGCCAGCCTCTCGTTGGCGGCGTCGAGCACCTGGTCGAGCCGTCGGGCCAGGACGTAGGCCGAGAGCCGCATCTGGAGCTGGTTGTCGCTGCCCATGCCGCGGACCAGGCGGGCCATGGCGTCGGCGCGCACGAAGCTCTCGCGCATCGGCGCCCAGTCCTCCAGGGTCGCGGCGAGCCGGGTGGCGTGGCCGGTCAGCGCCTGCGACGCCTCCTCGAGCTGGTGGAAGCGCCGGGCCACCTCCTCGGCGGCCGTCGCGGCGGCCTCCACCTGGGTCTCGGCGGCTCGGACCGCCTCCGGGCCGGCGTGCTCCAGGCCTGCCACGTCGGGGTCCTCGAGGACCGCCTGCACCCGCGCGGTCGCCTCCGACCGGGCCGTCAGCACAGCGGTGAGCCGCTCGCGGTCGTCGTCGTCGAGACGTGCGGCGCGCACCGCCTCGAGGTCTGCGAAGTGTCCCGCCGCGGCTGCTCGCGCGGCCTGGGCGAGTAGGTCGTCGCGCCGGTCCCGGGCCTGCCGGACGCGCTCGACCAGCTCGAGCTGGCCACGCCAGACCTGCAGGGACCGCTCGAGCACGCCGATCACCTCGGCGACGCCCTCGGGCTCGACGTCGTCGCCCAGGAGCGTCCGCAGCTCGTGCCGGGCCTCGGCAACGGACTCGCGCAGCGACTCGACCGAGTGCTCCGTGGTCGCGATGCTCACGGTGACGCCCTGCACCCGCGTGGACGCCTCGACCTGCTGCTGCTCCAGAGCGGTCACCTCGGCGGCCACCGCCGTGAGCTGGGAACGAGCCGCGGCGCAGTCGGCCTGCTCGGCGCGGAGTGCGACCAGCTCGGCAGTGACCGTCGCCGCGTCGCGGCCCTCGCCCACCGCGAGGAGCTGCTGCAGGTCACGCTCGGCCTCCGCCGCGGCCGCGGCCGCGGCGACGTGCCGCTGCTGCGCGGCGTCGAAGGCGGCCGCGGCGTCGTCCTGCTCGCGCTGCGACACCTGGCCTCCGCCCGGCGCCGCGGGCGCCGGGTGCGCCGGGCTGCCGCAGACCTGGCACGGCTCGCCGTCGACGAGCACGCCGGCGAGCTCGGCCGCCATGCCGTCCAGCCGGAGCTGGGTGATCCGTTGGACGGTGTCGCGGCGGTCGGCGGCGGCGTCCCGGGCGTCGCGGGCCAGGTCGACGAGCCCGCTCACCCGCGCCCGCGCCGCCGGCAGCCCCGCGACGGCCGCTGACCGGGTCTCGGCCGCTGCGAGCTGAAGCTCCACGGCCTCCGCGCGCCCGGCGACCGAGGCCAGTCGGGCGAGGTGCTCGCGCTGCCGGGCCAGCAGCTCGGGAAGACGACCGAGCTGCTCCTGGAGCAGCGCGATCTCGGACCGGCTGGCGCTGAGGCGCCGCTCCAGCTGCTCGATCCGGGCCGTGTCGGCGACGATGCCTGCCGCCCGCGGGAGCACCGCGCGCAGCTGGGGGACGAGGTCGCGCGTCACGTCGACGCGGCGCCGCAGCGGGGCCTGGGGATCAGGCTCCGGGCTCGGCTCGACGCGCTGAGGGGCCGTCGCGGCAACCGGGTCGGTGTGGGTGTCGCCGTGATCGGACGCGGGGCCGACCGTCGTGCGCGGGGTGACCTCGTCGAGCTCGAACAGCCCGACGTCGACGAGGTCGTCGTCCCGTGCTCCACCGTCTGCACGGTGGCCTTCATCGGCGCCGACTGCGGAGCCCGAGCCGGCGGGGGAGATGGAGCCGGTGGGGGAGATGGAGCCGGCGAGGGAGCCGGGCACTGGCGTGCTGCCGGTGGGCGTCCTCACGGCCTCGTCGCCGAGGTCCGCGGCACGCAGCCGGGGGAGGTCCGGGAGCGCCGGAAGGGCGGCGGCCCGGGCCGCGGCGGCCTGCTGCTGCTCCTCCAGGAGCGCGACGTCGGCGCTCGCCTGCTCCACCAGACCGAGCAGCGGAGCGCAGTCGGCGGCCCGGCGGTCCGCGCCCAGGGCAGCGGTCGCCTCCTCGGCCGCGTCGCGGGTCTCGTCGAGCTCGCGTCGGCGCGCCAGGGCCTGCCGGCGGCGTTCGTGCAGCCGGTGCCGCAACCGGGCGGCCTCGCACCGGGTCCGGGCTGCGGCGAGCGCGTCGCAGGCGCGCTGGTGCTCGATGCCGGCCGCGGCGGCGGCTTCGTGCGCGGCGTCCCGGACCGAGGTGACCCAGGCCTCGACGGCACCGCTGCCGACCGCGGCGGGAAGGCCGTCGCCGGTCACCGCGTCCGGCAGGGGCTCGCCGGACCGCTCCGCGACCAGGTCGAGGAGCCGGCGGGCGGTCCCCTCGAGATCCTGGGCCTCCTCGCGCAGGCTGCGGCTGCGGTCCTGGATCCAGTCCTCGATGCGCGAGAACCGGTCGGTCTGAAACAGCTGCTGCAGCACGTCGTGCCGGTCCTGGGAGCTGGCCTGGAGGAAGCGTGCGAAGTCTCCCTGGGGCAGCATCGCCACCTGCTGGAACTGTGCGGCCCGCATGCCGACGAGGTCGGAGATCTGCAGCCCGACCTCCGCCGCACGGGAGCTGAGCAACCGTTCCTCGCCGTCGACCACCTCGAGCAGGCTCGCCCGGGCCGGCTCGACCCGGGTGCCGGTGCCGCGTCGCTTCGGACGGGTCCACTCGGGGGAGCGGCGCAGCCGGAACCGGCGCTCGCGGACGCTGAAGTCGAGGAAGACCTCCGGGGCGACGAGGTCGTCGGCATGCTGGGACTTGAGCGTCTTGACCCCCCGCACGCCCGGAACCGTGCCGTAGAGCGCGAAGCAGACCGCGTCGAGGATGCTGGTCTTGCCCGCTCCGGTCGGGCCGGTCAGCAGGAACAGCCCCGCGTCGTTGAGCGCGTCGAAGTCCACCTCCTCGGTGCCCGCGAAGGGTCCGAAGGCGGTCAGCTGGAGCCGGTGCAGCCGCATCAGCCCACCGCCTCCCGGGCGGGCGACCGGCCGGTCGCCGGGTCGAGGTCGTCCTCGGTGATCCGGCAGGAGTCGCACGCCAGCTGCAGCAGCAGGGCCTCCTCGGTGGTGGCCTCGAGGTCGCGGACCTCGGCGACGAAGCCGAGCGCGACGTCGAGGTCGCTGCGGCCGTCGACCCGGGGCAGGACCGGCCCCCGGGACCGGGTGACCCCCTCGGGCTCGAACGCGAGCAGCAGCGTGTGCGGGAACCGGTCGCGCAGCCGCTCCATCGCGTGCATCGGGCGGCGGGCGTCGGTGAGCGTGACCTGGAGCCAGCTGTCCTCGGCGTCGGCGAGCGCCGGGTCGCGGAGCAGGTCCTCCAGCGGGCCGCGCAGGCTGCGCAGCGACCGGGGCACGGGCGCCGGGACGAAGTCGGCGCTCTCGACGCCGTCCTGACCGAGCTCGACCAGCCAGGAGCCCTTGGTGTGGCGTGCCTCCGAGAAGGAGTAGGCGAGCGGCGATCCGCTGTAGCGCACGGTGTCGGTGAGGACGTGCCGGCCGTGCAGGTGGCCCAGCGCCGCGTAGTCGACCCCGGTGAACAGGTCGGTCGGTGCGATCTGGAGACCTCCCACGGAGATGTCGCGCTCGCTGTCGCTGGCCGCCGGGACGGACGCCTCGGCGCTGCCCGCGACGAAGGCGTGCGCCATCACCACCGATCGGGTGCCCGGGCGCCCGGCGAGGTCGGCGTGGACCCGCCGCATGGCCTCGCCCAGGGTCGCCTCGTGGCTGCGCGACTCCAGGCGCCACGCGTCGCGGACGGCATCGGGCTCGAGGTAGGGCAGGCCGTAGACGGCCACCGGGCCGTGGGCGTCCTCGAGCACCACGGGGGAGCCGACGTCCTGCCAACGGGTCCGCAGGTGCACCCCGGCCGCGTCGGCCAGGCGGGAGTTGAACCCCAACCGGATCTGGGAGTCGTGGTTGCCGCTGGTCACCACGGTCGTGGCACGCGACGCCGCGAGCCGGGCGAACGTCTCGTCGGCCAGCCCCACCGCGTCGACCGAGGGGAGCGCCCGGTCGTAGACGTCACCGGAGACCACCACCAGGTCCACCTGCTCGCTCTCCACGGTCGCGAGCAGGTGGTCGACGAAGCCGGCCTGGGCGTCGAGCAGCCCCACCCGGTGGAAGGAGCGCCCCAGGTGCCAGTCGGAGGTGTGGAGGATTCGCACGTCTCAGACGCTAGAGGGCGGCGCCGACAGAACCGGCGGTCACACGCCGATGCGCTCCGGTGCGCTGTAGGTCACGAACCGGTCCGGCCGCAGGAAGCCCACGGTGCACAGCCCCGCCCGCTGCGCCAGGTCCACCGCCAGGCTCGACGGGGCGCCGACGGCCGCCAGCACCCCGACCCCGGCCGCGACGGCCTTCTGGACGATCTCGAAGCCGATCCGGCCGCTGACGGCGAGCACCGGTACGCCGGTCGGGGCGCCCGCCAGCAGCCGGGCCCCGACCACCTTGTCCACCGCGTTGTGGCGGCCGATGTCCTCACGGACGACGAGCGGCTCCCCGTCGGCGGTGAAGAGCCCGGCCGCGTGCAGGCCACCGGTGGTCGCGAACACCCGCTGCGCCTCACGCAGCCGGGCCGGCAGGGCGTGCAGCACCCCGGCCGGCACCACGACCGGAGCCGTCTCGCGGGCGGGCCGGACGTCGGCCAGGCCGAGCACGTCGTCGATGCTCTGCGTCCCGCACACCCCGCACGCGGACGACGCGGCCGAGAGGCCGGCGTACCGCTCGGCGGGCACCGAACGGGGTGCGGACCGCAGGGTGACGGTCACGACGTTGTGCTCCTGCTCGGGCAGCAGGTCCTGGTCCGTGCAGTAGGCCACGGTGTGCAGGTGCCCCTGACCGGTGACCGTGCCCTCGGCGAGCAGGAAGCCGGCGGCGAGCTCGAAGTCGTGCCCGGGAGTGCGCATGGTCACCGCGACGCGGTACGCCGGTCGGCCGGGCCAGCTGCAGCGGATCTCCAGCGGCTCCTCGGTCGCCAGGCGGTCCTCGTGCTGCAGCACCCTGCCGTCGACATGCTCGTGGACGCGCGTCCTGGTGGACGGTCCGGGTCGTCGGGAGAGCGCCACGCCCACAGCCTATATTTGACTGCCTAGGGCGGCGGTCGGCGGCCAGGCGAGCAGGACGGGGAGGGTATCGGTGGGATCGCACGATCCGGCCCCCTCCCGGCACGAGGGGTGGATGACGGAGTCCGCCTCCTCGCTCGCACTTGCCGGCTTCCTCACCCTGGTGTTCGTCGGGTTCACGCTGCTGGCCATCGAGCCGCTGATCGCCTTCGACGCCTACTTCAACCTGCGGCCGCCGCCGCCGTCGTGGGTGCCGGTGCTGCACGTGCTGGACCGGGTGGGCCAGCGGGCGATCTGCCTGCCGGTGCTGGCGGTGGTCACGATCGCGTGCTGCCGGCGCGAGGAGTCGTGGCGTCCCGCCGTGCTCGCGGCCTCCTCGGTCTTCGCGCTCAACCTGGTCGTCGGGCTGCTCAAGATCGGCTTCGGCCGGGCGCAGCCGGCGAGCGCGGACCCGTCGTTCTTCATCGGCGGGATGGCGTACCCCTCCGGCCACACGGCGAACATCGTCCTGGTCTACGGGCTGGCCGCCTACCTGCTGGGCCGCTACTTCCGGCTCGGGCGCGGCGCGCTGGTCGCGCTCTGGACCGGGGTGGCGGGTCTCTCGCTGCTGATGGTCGTGGTCTCGGTGACCCTGAACTGGCACTGGTTCGCGGACCTGATCGCGGGCCTGCTGGTCGGCGGGATCGTCCTCGAGCTGGCGGTGGCGGCCGATGCCGCGATGCCCCGGCAGGCGTTCGACGGCGGGCTCCGGCAGGGCGTGCGCGTGGTGCTGGCCGCGGTACGGCGTCGCCGCACCGGACCGCCCGGCCACGGCGATGTCGCCTGAGCGGGAACCGTCCGGATCGGTGACGCGTCGCACCCACATGCGCCTTCTCGGAGCCCTCACCCTGTCCGTCCTGCTGCTCACCGGCTGCGGGTCCACCCGGGCAGGGGTCCCTTCGACCTCCCCGACCGGCGGCGACGGTGCGGCCTCGCACGGCTGCGGTGCTGCCGGGCTCGCCCGCGCCGCGGACCGGACCGGCACGCTCACGGCTACGAGCGGTGAGGTGGTCGAGGTCGGCATCACGGGGGAGGGGCGGTGCGGTGAGGCGTTGGTCGTCCGCTCGGACGGCGGTGTGGTCGACGCGCTGGCGACGAAGACGCTCGACCTGGACCCCGCGACCGCCCGGGTGGTGCGGCTCGAGGGCACGGCCACCGAGCTGCTCTGGGTGAGCTCCGAGGGCCATCCGCGCGGGGGCTTCCAGCCGCACCTGTTCGAGGTGACCGGCCGGCCCGGGGCCCCCGTCGTCACCGAGCTCACCGCGGACGGCGCGCCGCTGCTGCCGTTCCTGGCCACCGACGGCGGTGCCGCTCCGATGACGGCGGTCTGCGCGGCTGGCGGGCGGGTTGCCCTGCTCACGGCGACGACGAGTGAGCCGCCGGGGGTGGTGCTGGCCTGGGACGTGCTGCGGACGACGTACGACGTCTCGGCCGGCCGGGTCCGGGAGGTCTCTCGCACCCAGGTGCGCGACCATGCGGCCGACCCGGTGCTGCGCACGGAGATGCCGGCCCTGTTCGAGCCGACCCGGCTGTTCGCCGACTGCTCGGCGTCGTGGGGCCGACCGGCCTGAGCACGGCTCGGCCTCCCTGTGCCAGAGTCGTTCCATGGACGACAGCGCCCGCAGGGTCGAGATCGAGCGGTTGGAGAAGGGGCTCTACGAGGCGGTGAACCTGCGCGGGGGCCGGCTGCGGTTCGGCACCGCGGAGGGTGCGGACTTCTCCCCGGTCGAGCTGCTGCTCGCCGCCATCGCCGGCTGCACCGCGATCGACGTCGACTTCATCACCTCCAAGCGGTCCGAGCCGGAGCGGTTCTCGGTCACCATGACCGCCAGCAAGGTCCGCGACAGCCAGGGCAATCGGCTCGAGGACCTGCAGGTCGAGTTCGACCTCGCCTTCCCCGAGGGGGAGGCCGGTACGGCGGCCCGCGAGATCCTGCCGAGCGCGGTGCAGCGGTCCCACGAGCGGCTCTGCACGGTCAGCAGGACCGTCGAGCTCGGCACGCCCGTGGACGTGCGGCTGCGCTGAGCCGCCGGGTCAACGACCCCGGGACGCCCGGCACGAGCTGCCGCGCCGGCTCGGGGCTCACGTGTTCGCCCCGCGCGCAGCGACCGGGAACGACCCGACCAGGACCCCCTCCTCGACGACGTGGAGCTCGTCGGCGAGGTTGACCGCCGAGCAGACGTGGTTGGGCACGACCCGGACCCGGTCACCGGGCCGGGGGAGCGGGCCCGGCCAGTCCACCACGGCGTGGTGCTCCGAGAGCTGCGTGAGCCGGGCGCCGGGGTGGTCCAGCAGCCGGCCGAAGCCGGTGGCCCACCCCGGCCGGTCGGCGCCGAGCACCTTGCTGCCGGAGTCCAGCACCACGCGACCGGCCACGGTGCTGACCACCGTGGCCAGGCAGGTGAGCGCCAGCTGGTCGGGCTCCGCGGTGCCGAGCTCCCACTGCTGGGCGTCGCCGAAGACGTAGACGCCCGGCCGCATCTCGGTCAGCGGCCCGCCCTCGAGGTCGGCGGTGGGCGTGGAGCCGCCGCTGACCACGGTGACCTCGAGGCCGCGGTCGCGGACCGCGGCCGCCGCGGTCGCCAGCGCATCCGCCTCCTGGCCGGCCACCTGTGCCTGCGAGCCGGGCAGGTAGGAGTGTCCGGGGAACGTGAACACGCCGAGCACCGGCAGGCCGAGGTGCGCCACCTGCTCCGCCAGCTCCCCGGCCCGGTCCGGCGTGACGCCGCTGCGGTGCTGCCCGCTGTCCACCTCGACGAGGACCCGCAGCCGCCCGTCGGCCCCGCCCAGCTGGGCGGCCAGGGCCCGGGCACCCTCGACGGTGTCGACGCCGACGCTGACGACAGCGGACTCCAGCACCCCGCGCAGCCGGCGGCCCCGGTCGGCGTCGACCCACAACGGGTAGGCCACGAAGAGGTCCTCGAAGCCGGCGGCCGCGAACACCTCGGCCTCCGACACGGTGGCCACGGTCAGCCCGGTCGCGCCGGCGGCCAGCTGGAGGCGGGCGATGTCGGGGGACTTGTGGGTCTTCGCGTGCGGGCGCAGCGCGATCCCGCGGCGGCGCGCCAGCTCCGCCATCCGCTGCACGTTCCGATCCAGGACGGTGCGGTCGACCAGCAGCGCCGGGGTCGCCGGCTCGCCGGGCAGGTGCATCAGGCGCCGCCGGAGCCGACGCCGAGCCGCTTCCAGTGGTCGACCTCGCCCATGTCCTCGAGCAGCGCGTAGGGGTAGGCCGGCAGGCCGGGGGCCGAGACGGCGGTCAGGGCCGCGGTGTCGGCGGCGTCGAGCACCAGGTCGGCGGCGTCGAGGTTGCTGCGCAGCTGCTCCACGGTGCGCGCGCCCAGCAGCACCGACGCCACCCCGGGGCGGTCCCGCAACCAGGCGAGCGCGACGTGCGCCATCGGCCGGTCGAGCCGGGCGGCCAGTTCGGCGACCACGTCGAGGATCCGCCAGGTCCGGTCGGTGTTGCGGACGTCGTACGCCTCGACCCCGCGACCGGGGTCCTCCCCGAGCCGCGTGGCGCCGGTGGGGCGCTGGTCGCGGGCGTACTTCCCGGCGAGCCAGCCGCCGCCGAGCGGTGACCAGGGCAGCACCCCCAGGCCTTCCTCCAGCGCGCAGGGGAGCACCTCCCACTCCACGGACCGGTCGAGCAGGTTGTACTGCGGCTGCAGCGCCACCGGCACGACGTGTCCTCCGAGCCGCGCGGTGCTCAGCACCTTCTGCAGCTGCCACCCGGTCAGGTTCGACCAGCCGAGGCTGTGGATCTTGCCCTGCCGGACCAGTCCGCTGAGGGTGTCCAGCGTCTCCTCCAGCGGCGTGTGCCGGTCCCAGGCGTGCACGTAGTAGAGGTCCAGGGCCTCGACGCCGAGACGCGTCAGGCTGCCGTCCACGGCCGTGACCAGGGCGCGCCGGGAGGCGCCGTACGACCCGGCGGGCGGGCGGAACCGGCCCTTGGTGGCGATCACGGGGGAGGGCTGGTCGCGGCGGTCGCGCAGCCACCGTCCGACGATCCGCTCGGACTCGCCGTCGGCGTACACGTCGGCGGTGTCCACCAGGGTGCCGCCGCGCTCGACGTAGAGGTCGAGCTGGGCCCGGGCGTCCTGCTCCGTGGTCTCGGCGCCGAAGGTCATCGTGCCGAGACCGAAGGGGGAGACGGCGGAGCCGCCCCGGCCGATGTCGCGCAGGTCATGGGCAGCAGTCATGGGGCACATCCGACACCCTCGGCACCGGGAGATCAAACCGCGATCACGCGACGAGACCCGCGCCCCCGGTCGCCGGGGGCGCGGGCCTCACGTCGTCACATGCTCAGCCGACGTTGGTGGCGGCGCCGTGCTGCAGCGACTCCAGCAGGGCGGAGACGAACGCCGGGAGGTCGTCGGGGTTGCGGCTGGTGATCAGGTTGCCGTCGACGACGACCCGCTCATCGGTCCAGGTGCCACCGGCGTTGCGGATGTCGGTCTGCAGGCTCGGCCACGAGGTGAGCGTGCGGCCCTCGAGGACACCGGCCTCGACCAGCGTCCACGACGCGTGGCAGATCGCGGCGACCGGCTTGCCGGAGGCAACGAAGTCGCGCGCGAAGCCGACCGCCTTCTCGTCCATCCGGAGGGCGTCGGGGTTGGCGACGCCGCCGGGCAGCACGAGCGCGTCGAAGGAGTCCAGGTCGGCCTCGGCGACGGTCTGGTCGACCTTCTGCGTGTCGGCCTTGTCGAGGTGGTTGTAGGTCTGCACCTCGCCGGCCTCCGGGCTCACCAGAACCGGCTCGAAGCCGGCGTCCTTCACGGCGTCCCAGGGCTCGGTGAGCTCGACCCGCTCGATGCCTTCGGCGGCGACCAGGAACGCGACCTTGCGGGGGCTGTCGGACTGGGTGTGGGACACGATGTGATGCCTTCCGTTCGTGGGGTGCGTACGCCGTGCCCGTACCCGCCGCACCGCGAGGTCATGCCCGCCGGGACAGGTCGACCGGGGCGTTTCCGCACCGACCGCCGGGGAAGAAGTGCCGCATGGCACCCACGACGAAGATCCACTACACCGTCCCCGGCATGACCGAGGAGGACGCCACGCGCGTCATCGACATGCTGCAGACCCGTCTCCACGCCCACAACGACCTGCACCTGACGCTCAAGCACGTGCACTGGAACGTCGTCGGGCCGCACTTCATCTCCGTGCACGAGATGATCGACCCGCAGGTCGACGCGGTCCGGGCGATGGCCGACGCCACCGCCGAGCGGATCGCGACGCTGGGCGGCTCCCCGCAAGGCACCCCGGGCGCCCTGGTGCGCGAGCGCAGCTGGGACGACTACAGCCTCGGCCGGGCCACCACCCAGGAGCACCTGGCCGCGCTGGACATGGTCTACCGCGGGGTGATCTCCGACACCCGCGCCTCGGTCCAGGAGCTGGACGACCTCGACCTGGTGACCCAGGACCTGCTGATCGGCCAGCTGGAGAAGCTCGAGCTGTTCCACTGGTTCATCCGGGCCCACCTCGAGGACCAGGGCGGCAACCTCAGCACGGCCGGCTCGGCGACGGAGAAGGGTGCGGCCGAGGCGGCCGACGACTGAGCCGCGGCGGCGCTACCGGGAGGTTGCGGCCGGCCCCGGCTCAGGCCGGGAGCCGGTCGGCCCGGGAGGTGCGCCGGGACCGGGCCGCCGGCGCGACCAGCAGCCCCACGACGGCGGCCCCGCAGGCGACCAGGATGGCGTGGCGCACGCCGACGTGGTCGGCGAGCAGGCCGACCAGCGGCGGGCCACCGAGGAACGCGGCGTAGCCGATCGAGCTGACCACCGAGAGCCGTACGGCGGCGCGGTCCTCCTCGTCGGCCGCCGCGCTCATGCCGAGCGGGAAGCCGAGCGAGGCGCCGAGCCCCCACAGGACGGCCCCGGCCATCGCGCCGGGCAGGCCGGGGGAGAGCACCACGACGAGCACCCCGGCGACCACCAGGCCGGCCGTGGCCCGGAGCACCGCCACCCGGCCGAACCGCTCGACCGGGGAGCCGCCGAACAGCCGGCCCAGCGTCATGGCGGCGACGAAGACGCCGAAGCCGATGGCGCCCACCGACTCGACCGCGCCGTAGCCGTCGACCAGGGAGAGCGCCAGCCAGTCGTTGGCGATCCCCTCGCAGAGCGCGAACGCCATCACCAGCAGGCCGATCGCCAGGGTGCGCGGCTCCCGCCAGGCGGACAGCAGCGAGGGCCGCGGCCGGGTGTCGCGCTGGTCGGCGTCCTCCACCGGCAGGAACCGGCGCAGGCTCACCGGGACGACCAGGGCGATCACCACCACGGTGCCGACCAGCTGGCTGGACAGCGCCACGTCGAGGCGGGCGCAGGCGGCGCCGACCAGCGCGCCGAGCACCGTGCCGAGGCTGAAGCCGGCGTGGAAGCGCGGCATGATCGTCCGGTCCAGCCGGTGCTCGACGTCGGCGGCCTCGACGTTCATCGCCACGTCCCAGCCGCTCGTGCCGATCCCGTAGGCGAACATCCCCAGGCCCACCACGGGCACGGCGGCGACGCCGACCCCGAGGCCCATCACCAGCAGCCCGAGGCCGGTCAGGGTGGCCCCGGTGAGCACGGTGCGGGCCGGTCCGAGCCGGCCGATCACCGCGCCGGAGAGCGGCAGCGCGACCAGCGTGCCGCCGGAGAGGCACAGCAGCAGCAGCCCGACGCCGCCGGGGGTCAGGCTCAGCGCGTCCTTGAGGGCCGGGACGCGGGAGACCCACGAGGCGAAGGCCAGTCCGTTGAGCAAGAACACGACCGCCACGGCCACCTTGGCCCGCTGGACCGTCACCTGCGTCTCCTTCGACATCCGCGGCACTGCGCTGCCGAAGCCCGGCTGCTGGCCCGGCTCCCGACAGAGGACCCGACATAGTGCTCCGGGCGGATTGGAACGGTCAAATCCACGGGCGCGGCTGCCCGTTCCGACCTGGTTCACCCGTTATCCTCGCTGGATGTTCGCGAGGACGCCCAGCACCAGCGGCCCGACACGCCCGGCCCTTGCCGGGCCCCGACGGAGCACCGGGAGTCGGCTGACGCAGGCGGCGCTGGTGCTGTGCGTGGCGCTGACCGGCGTGCTGGTCGCTCCCGACGCGCAGGCGGCGGACTCGCTGCGCAAGAGCCGGCAGGCCACGGCGAACATCCGCTTCAACATGTCGCGGGAGCACCAGCGCGCGGACATCGCCAAGGTGGCGCGCCGCAGCGACGTGATCGGCTGGCAGGAGATCAACCGCCGCTGCCAGGTGAAGGCGATCGACCGTCGCTCGCAGTACAACACCTACTGGCCGGGCGGTCGCGACGAACGCGGACGTCCGCGCCTGACCGCCCAGAACACCAGCCCGATCTCGTACCGGCCGCGCAAGTGGCAGCACCTGCGGTCCGGCTCGGTGCGCGCGGTGCCGGCGATCAACGAGGTCTCGCGCGACCGTTATGTCAACTGGGTGCTGCTGCGCGACCGCAAGACCGGCCGGGTGGTGGCCCGCTGGAACACCCACTTCGTGCCGGGCGGCTGGGCGCGCGAGAAGCTGCCGCACACCCGCAAGCGTCGCCGTGCCTGGTTCCAGCAGCGCGCCGTCGTCCTGGCCACCATCGGGCACCTCCGGGAGAAGGCGCGGTTCGTGATCGGCGGCGCCGACGTGAACCGGTTCCGGCTCGACTTCCTGGGCGACGCCGTGGCCTACGACACCGACGGCGCGCACTTCGACTACCTGACGCACGTACGACGGCGCCGGATGCGGCAAGTGCCGGTGAAGGTGGTCGAGCTGCACTCCGACCACGACGCGATGATCGGCACCTACCCGTACTAAGCATCCGGGGGAGGACAGCCCGGATGACTGTGGCGGGGAGGCGCCGCACCGCTTCTCGTGCACGGTAGTTGACATAATGTGCCTTATCGGCACTTTATCCCAGGGGTGGAGCGGGGCGGTCAGGACCACCCCATCGTCCACGTGCCGCCCTCGACGACCGCGTCGTCCGAGCAGTCCTGCTCGTCGGGCTCGACGGTTCCGCTGCGCAGCGCCTCGGCCCAGCCCGGCAGCGGCGACATCCCATGGGCACGTAGTTGCCCGGTCGACGGCAGGTCGACGACCGAGATGGCGCGCAGCCGGTCGTCGGCGCCGTAGCCGCCGCGCAGCAGGCCCTGGCGCAGCAGCGCGTCGACCTCCGCGCGGGCGAGCCCGGTGAGGCGGCAGAAGTCTTCCACCGCGACGACCTCGAGGTCGTCCGACAGCAGCCGGTGGCCGGGGCCGTCGTCAGCGGTCACGAGACCACCCCCTGTCGGGCTCATTCTACGAGCAGCGGCGGGTACCGTCCCCGCCATGAGCATTGCGTCCCGCACCACCACAACAGCGCCGGTCGGCGTCGACTTCGGCGGCAGCGGCATCAAGGCGGCGACCGTCGACCTCGGCACCGGACGGTTCGCCTCGGAGCGGATCCGGATCGAGACCCCGGAGCCGGCGACGCCGGCCGCGGTCGCCGAGGTCGTCGCCGAGCTGCTGGACCGTCTGGGCACGCCGGCTTCCGCGGCGGTCGGCCTGACCGTCCCGGGCGTCGTGGCGCACGGGACGGTGCGCTCGGCCGCCAACATCGACAAGTCCTGGATCGGCACCGACGCCGACACGCTGTTCAGCGACCGGCTGGGCCGCGAGGTGACGGTGCTCAACGACGCCGACGCCGCCGGCCTGGCCGAGGTCCGCTACGGCGTGGCCCGGGACCGCACCGGCCTGGTGATCGTGACCACGCTCGGCACCGGGATCGGCTCGGCGATGGTCTACGACGGCGTACTGGTGCCCAACTCCGAGCTCGGCCACCTGCCGATGCACGGCGGCCCGGCCGAGCACCGGGCCGCCAACAAGGTCCGGGAGGACCACGACCTGAGCTGGGCGCAGTGGGCGGAGCGGCTGACCGAGTACTACCGGCTGCTGGAGGGGCTGTTCTCCCCGGACCTGTTCGTGGTCGGCGGCGGGGTCAGCAAGCGCGCCGCGTCGTTCCTGCCCCTGGTGGACATCGACACCCCGATCGTGCCGGCGGCGCTGCTCAACACCGCCGGCATCGTCGGGGCGGCACTGCTGGCGCAGGAGCGCCCCCACCTGGCGCTGCCGGGCTAGCCGGTCGGTCCGGAGTCGCCCCGGCCGGTGGCCGCCTGCAGCCGGTCGATGTGCTGGGACGCCTCCGCCTTGGTCAGGTCGGCCTGGAGCGTCTCACCCGCCTCGCGGGCCAGCGTGTCGAGGTAGCTGCGCTGCGCGCCGGTCATCGGCTCGTCGCCGGTGGCCCAGTCGTTCGGGTCCTTCTCGGTGGTGTTGCCGGCGGGGGCGCCGAGCACGTCCGGCTCCCCCGTCGACATCTGGTCCTGGTTCGAATGCATGTTCGATTCGGTCATGCGGGGAGTCGTACCCACCTCGGGCCGGCTCACACCCCCCGCCACCGCGTTCCCGGCCCGGGTCAGGGACGCAGCAGCACCTTGATCGCGCGCCGCTCGTCCATGGCCCGGTAGCCCTCGGCGACCTCGTCCAGCGGCAGCGTCAGGTCGAAGACCAGGCCCGGGTCGATCCGGTCGGTGAGCACCCGGTCGAGCAGGTCGGGCAGGTAGGTACGCACCGGGGCCATCCCGCCGGCGAGGCCGACGTTCTTGCTGAACATCCGCCGGATCGGCAGCTCCACGCCGTGCGGGACGCCGACGAAGCCGACGGTGGAGCCGGGCCGGGCGATCTTGAAGGCGGTGTCCATGGAGGCGCCGGTGCCGACACACTCCAGCACGGCGTCCGCGCCGATCCCGTCGGTGAGGTCGAGGATCCGCTGCTCCCCCTCCTCGCCGCGCTCGGCGACGATGTGGGTGGCACCGAACTTCTCCGCGAGCTTCTGCCGGGACTCGTGCCGCGACATCGCGACCACCCGTTCGGCGCCGAGCTCGGCGGCGGCGAGCACGCCGCACAGGCCCACGGCGCCGTCGCCGACCACGACCGCGGTCGAGCCGGGACGCACCCCGGCGGCGACCGCCGCGTGCCAGCCGGTCGCCATCACGTCGGAGAGCGTGAGCAGCGACGGGATCTGGTGGGCCTCGGGCATTCCGTCGGTCTTCACCAGCGACCCGTCGGCCTGGTGGACGGTGATGAACTCGCCCTGGCCCCCGGTGGTGAACCCCTGGTGCACGCAGGCCGAGGTGATGCCGGCCCGGCAGTGCGGGCAGGTGTTGTCGCAGTGCACGAACGGCACGATCACGAAGTCGCCGGGCCGGAAGTGCCGGACGTCGGCGCCGACCTCCTCGACGACGCCGACGGCCTCGTGGCCGATCGGCGAACCGGCGTCGATCGGGTTCTCGCCGCGGTAGGGCCACAGGTCCGAGCCGCAGATGCAGGATGCGGTCACCTTGACGATGGCCTGGGCGGGATGGTCGATGGTGGGCTGCGGACGCTCCTCGAGACGGATGTCGCCGGCAGCATGAATGGTGGTCACGCGCATGAGGGAGATCCTTCCACCGCCCGGCCCGGCCGAATCCCCCGGTCCAGCGCGCCGGACGACGCGCCCGTCGAGAGGTTTGTCCTATCTCATATCTGAGATACCGTGCTGCCATGACGCAGGACTACCTGGCCCGGATCGGCAACCTCATCCGCGACGCCCGCAAGCACCGCGGCTGGACCCAGAGCCAGCTCGCCGACGTGCTCAGCACCAGCCAAAGCGCCATCAACCGGATCGAGCGCGGCCACCAGAACCTCAGTCTGGAGATGATCGCCCGGATCGGCGAGGCGCTGGACTCCGAGCTGGTCTCGCTCGGCAGCGGCCCGACGCACCTGCGGGTGGAGGGCCCCACCACCCTCTCGGGCAGCATCGTGGTCAAGTCCTCGAAGAACGCCGGCGTCGCGCTGCTGTGCGCGTCACTGCTGAACAAGGGCCGTACGACGCTGCGCCGGGTGGCCCGGATCGAGGAGGTGAACCGGCTGCTCGAGGTGCTCAACAGCATCGGTGTGCAGACCCGCTGGCTGAACTCCGACAACGACCTCGAGATCGTCCCGCCCGCGGAGCTGAACCTGCTGGCCATCGACGCCACCGCGGCCCGCCGTACCCGCTCCATCATCATGTTCCTCGGCCCGCTGATGCACCGCGAGGACGTCTTCGACCTGCCGTACGCCGGCGGCTGCGACCTCGGGACCCGCACCGTCGAGCCGCACATGACCGCGCTGCGGCCGTTCGGCCTGGAGGTCAAGGCGACCGACGGCAGCTACCACGCGACGGTCAACCGGGCGGTCTCCCCCACCCGCCCGATCGTGCTGACCGAGCGCGGCGACACGGTCACCGAGAACGCGCTGCTGGCGGCCGCCCTCAACGACGGCGTCACCGTGATCCGCAACGCCAGCCCCAACTACATGGTCCAGGACCTCTGCTTCTACCTGGAGAAGCTCGGCGTCCACATCGACGGCATCGGCACCACCACGCTGACCGTGCACGGACGCACCGAGATCGACGTCGACGTCGATTACGCCCCTTCCGAGGACCCGATCGAGGCGATGTCGCTGCTCGCCGCCGCGATCGTGACCCGCTCGGAGATCACCATCCGCCGGGTGCCGATCGAGTTCCTCGAGATCGAGCTCGCGCTGCTCGAGGAGATGGGCTTCCAGTACGAGCGGAGCGAGGAGTTCGTCGCCGCCAACGGGCACACCCGGCTGGTCGACATCACCACGAAGGTCTCGGCGCTGCACTCCCCCATCGACAAGATCCACCCGATGCCGTTCCCCGGTCTGAACATCGACAACCTGCCGTTCTTCGCGGTGATCGCGGCGGTCGCCGAGGGCCAGACCCTGCTGCACGACTGGGTCTACGAGAACCGCGCGATCTACCTCACCGAGCTGACCCGGCTGGGCGCCGCGGTGAAGCTGCTCGACCCGCACCGGGTGATGATCGAGGGCCCGACGCACTGGTCCGGCGCGGAGATCGTCTGCCCGCCGGCGCTGCGGCCGGCGGTGGTGATCCTGCTGGCGATGATGGCCTCGAAGGGCACCTCGGTGCTGCGCTCGGTCTATGTCATCAACCGCGGCTACGAGGACCTCGCCACCCGGCTCAACGCGCTGGGGGCGCGGATCGAGACGTTCCGCGACATCTGAGCGGCCGAGGCGGGCCCGGCCGGTCCGGCCCCGGCCGGCAGGGTCCCGCGGCTCAGCCGAAGAGCGTCTCGATGTAGGACCGCGACACCGGGGCCTTCGGCGGCGGCGCGACCATGTCGGCGGTGATCCGCGGCAGCGGCTGGGTCTTCGGCCCGGAGTCGCGGTGGTAGTCGTTCTCGGCCTCGATCAGGACGCCGAGATCGGCGCGCTCGAGGAAGATCCCGTGGCAGGACCCGCACTGGTGCACCGACACGTCCCCGACCGGGCGCGGGCTCATCTGCGACTGACACTGGGGGCAGGTCATCTCGTCCATGCCCCGACCGTACTCGGGCCGCCGGCGGCTGCGTCGGCGGGCCGCGGTGCGTCACGACCCGGCCCTTCCCATGGTGATCTGACGCTTCCCATGGGCTGCGTCCCAGGGGAAGCATCAGACGTCCGACATCCCGTGGTAATCGTGAGGCACCTGAGTACGCGGGCGGATGCGGCGCGGCGCGCCGGTCGGCGAGCATGAGGTCATGAGGCGCGGGAGCATTGATGTCGGTGATACTGCACGCGTGACGCGCCCCCGCACCGGATACCCGTTCCTCGACGAGCCGTTCGAGGTGGCCGGCAGCCAGTGGCCGGTGCTGGCGTTCGCGCACCGCGGCGGCTCGTTCCACCCGGAGATCGAGGGGCTGGAGAACACGCTGGCCGCCTTCCAGCACGCCGTCGACCTCGGCTACCGCTACCTCGAGACCGACGTGCACACCACCCGCGACGGGGTGCTGCTCGCCTTCCACGACGCCGTCCTCGACCGGGTGACCGCGAGCACCGGCAGCCTCGCCGAGCTGCCGTACGACGTCGTGGCCGATGCGCTGATCGGCGGCCGGGAGCAGATCCCGCGGCTGGTGGACCTGCTCGACCGGTTCCCCGAGGCCCGCTTCAACATCGACCTCAAGTCCGACCAGGCGGTCACCCCGCTGGCCGCGCTGATCCACCGGCGCGGACTCGCCGACCGGGTCTGCGTGGCGAGCTTCTCCCCGCGCCGGCTGCACCGGTTCCGGCGGCTGGCCGGGCCGCGGGTCGCCACCGCGTGCGGGCCGGCAGCGGTGGTCGCCACCCGGTTCGCGCCGACCCGCGGCGCCTCGGTGCGCCTGGTCCGCTCCCCCGGCGTCGCGCTGCAGATCCCGCACCACCGGGGCCCGGTGACCGTGGTGACCCGCGAGCTGGTCCGGCGTGCGCACGCGGCCGGCCGGCACGTCCACGTGTGGACCGTCGACGTCGCCGAGCAGATGCACGAGCTGCTCGACCTCGGCGTCGACGGCCTGATGACCGACCGCACCGACGTGCTCCGCGACGTCCTCCGGGACCGCGGCCAATGGATGGGAGACCCCTCATGAGCCTCGGCCCCGCCGGCATCGCGAACCTGGAGCCGCTGGTCCGGCGCCGCGAGCAGCGGGCCTGGTACTGGTACGACTGGGCGAACTCGGCGTACGTCACCACCACTGCGGCGGTGCTGTTCTCGCCGTACCTCACCTCGGTCGCCGAGGTGGCCGCCTGCGGCGAGGCGGGAACCACCGACGCACCCTGCCGCACGGACCTGTCGGTGCTCGGCCTCGCGGTCTCCCCCGGCTCGTTGGTGTTCTACCTCGTCACGGTGGCGACGATCCTGTCCGCGCTGGTGCTGCCGGTCGTCGGCGCGGCCGCGGACCGCTCGTCGCGCAAGAAGAGCCTGATGGCCGGCTACGCGTGGGCCGGCAGTGCGAGCGCGATGCTGATGTTCTTCGTCTCCGGCGGCAACTGGCAGCTCGGCGCGCTGCTCCTGGTGTTCGCGACCCTCTGCCTGGGGGCCTCGCTGGTGGTCTACGACGCGATCCTGTGCGAGATCGCCGCCCCCGACGAGCGGGACCGGGTCTCCTCGCGCGGCTGGGCGCTGGGCTACCTGGGCGGGGGCACCCTCCTCGCGCTCAACTTCGGTCTGCTGACCCTGATGCCCGACGACCAGAGCCTCGCGGTCCGGCTCTGCCTGCTCTCGGCGGGCATTTGGTGGGCCGCGTTCACCGTGATCCCGTTCCTCGGCGTCCGCAACCGGGAGCCGGTGGGGGTGGTCCCCGAGTCCGGCTCGCTGCTCCAGCAGAGCTTCGGTCAGCTGCTGGGCACGCTCCGGGACCTGCGGCGCTACCCGGTGACCCTGACGTTCCTGCTCGCCTACCTGTTCTACAACGACGGCATCCAGACGGTGATCTTCGCCTCCTCCGTCTACGGCGAGAAGCAGCTGGGCTTCGAGAAGGCGACCGTGCTGCAGGCGTTCCTGGTGGTCCAGTTCGTCGGCATCCTCGGCGCGCTCGCCTTCGGCCGGCTGGCCGGGCGCATCGGCGCCCACCGGGTGATCCTGGTCGGGCTCGGCATCTGGATGCTCGTCGTGCTGGCCGCCTACGTCACCCCCGAGCGGCAGATCGGGCCGTTCCTGGTGCTCGCGGTCGGCATCGGCCTGGTCCTGGGCGGCACCCAGGCGCTCTCCCGGTCGTTCTTCAGCCAGCTGGTCCCCCGCGGCCGGGAGGCGGAGTACTTCAGCCTCTACCAGGCCGCCGAACGGGGCACCAGCTGGCTGGGGACGTTGGTGTTCGGGGTGGTGCACCAGCTCACCGGCTCCTACCGGCCGGCGATCTTCGCGCTGATCCTGTTCTTCGTGGTCGGCGGGGCCCTGCTGCTCCGGGTCGATCCGGCCCGCGGCATCCGGGAGGCCGGCAACGACGAGCCGGCGGTGATCTGAGTCTCCTTGCGCCTCCTCCCGGGTGTGTCGGGCCGCAGACCTGGGTACCTTGGCTGTGACGAAGGTTGCAACTCGGTGTTCGGGGGAATCTCTCCCCTGTCAGCGTCGTTGTGACCCATGAGACCGCGGCTTTGCCGTCATCCCCCGTCGGCAGCCGCGTCTCTGAGACGTACACGGGGATTTTCTTACACCACCAGGAGGTGGCCCATGGGAGAGCGCACACTGCGCGGAGCCCGGCTCGGCGGCCAGAGCTTCGAGGACGAGCGCGGCATCGAGTTCGCCGCTCGTCAGAACATCGGATACGCCTGCCCGCAGGGGCACGAGTTCGAGATCCCGATGTCGGTCGAGGCCGAGGTCCCGGCGAACTGGGAGTGCCCGCGGTGCGGCGCCCAGGCGCTGAGCAAGCACGGTCAGACCCCTGAGGTGAAGGCGGAGAAGCCCGCCCGCACGCACTGGGACATGTTGCTCGAGCGCCGCTCCATGGACGAGCTCGAGGAGATCCTCACCGAGCGCCTGGAGCTGCTCCGGGGCGGCGAGATCGGCCCGGCGCACCTGCACCGCCAGCAGACCAAGAAGAAGGCCAAGTCGGCCTGAGCCGCCCTGCGGCTACTCGTTCACGACCTCGCCCTGGACCACCGACTCGTCGGGTCCGGGGCGTTGTCGCGTCCGGGGGTCGGTGCCGGCCGTGGACCGTCCCGACCCGCCCGGACCGCCCGGCCCCATGGGCCCGGCCCAGGTGGACACCACCAGGCGCCGCGTGATCACCCGGGTGAGCGCGCGCCGGGCCAGTGGCCGGGTCAACGGCAGGATCGCGAAGAGACCGACCACGTCGGAGAGGAACCCGGGGGTCAGCAGCAGCGTGCCGCCGATGAGGATCAGAGTCCCGTCCGCGAGCTCGCGGGCCGGCATCCGGTGCTCGCGGAGGGCCTCCTGGAGCGCGGTCCAGGCCCGGCCGCCCTCGTGCTTGACCAGCCAGCTGCCGAGGAAGCCGTCGGCGATCAGCAGCGCCACGGTCCACCAGGCGCCGATCACCTGACCCACCTGGATCAGCAGGTAGATCTCGACGATCGGGACCACTACGAACAGGACGGCCAGGACCCCCCAGGGGACTCGTCGACGCATGGCTTCCTCCTCAGACCGGGACGCGGTCGCCTCTCATCTTCGAGAGTACGGCGCCCGCCTGACGCCGTCGCTCCCGCAGTCCCCAGCCGGTGATCCGGCGTAGCGACTCGGTGGCCACCGAACGGTCCATCTTGGACTCGCCCCGGACCCGCTCGACGAACTCGATCGGCACCTCCGCGATCCGCAGGCCGGCCTTGGCGGTCCGCCAGGCGAGGTCGGTCTGGAAGCAGTAGCCGGAGGACTCCACGCTGCCCAGGTCGATCGCCTCGAGCGTGGACCGGCGGAACAGCCGGTAGCCCGCGGTCACGTCGCGCACCGGGATGCCGAGCGCGGCGCGGGCGTAGAGGTTGCCGCCGACCGAGAGCGCCTTGCGGCTCAGCGGCCAGTTCACCACCGAGCCGCCCTTGACCCAGCGCGAGCCGATCACGAGGTCGGCGCCCTCCAGCGCGTCCAGCAGCCGGTGCAGCTGCTCGGGCTGGTGCGAGCCGTCGGCGTCCATCTCGCCGACGACGTCGTACCCGCGCTCGAGCGCCACCGCGAAGCCGTGCAGGTACGCCGCCCCGAGGCCGGCCTTCTGCGTCCGGTGCACCACGCTGACCCGGGGGTCCTCGGCCGCCAGGGTGTCGGCGAGCCGGCCGGTGCCGTCCGGGGAGCCGTCGTCGACGACCATCACGTCGACCTCGGGCTCGGCCGCGCGCAGCCGCCCCACGATCCACGCCAGGTTCTCCACCTCGTTGTAGGTCGGGATCACCACGACCACCCGCCCCAGCGCTGCCCTGCTCATGCCACCCCTGTTCCCTGCGTCTCCCGCACGCCGACCCCCGGCGAGCGCTGACGATAGCCGAGTCCGGCACCGCGCACGGTGCAGACGGCCGCAACGAGGACCAGCAGCGCCTGAACCCACGGGCCGGTGCGCAGTCCCCAGGAGCCACCCGCCAGCCCGGTCAGTGACTCGCTGAGCACCGTGCGGGTGCGCACCGGCGCCTGGGCGAGGACCTCGCCGTCGGGCGCCACGATCCCGCTGATGCCGTTCGTCGCCGCGACCACGACCGGCAGGCCGGTCTCGATGGCCCGCAGCCGGGAGATCGCGAACTGCTGCTCGACCTGGCCGGTGCCCATGTAGGTGGCGTTGTTGGTCTGCACCACCAGCACCCGGGCGTCGCCGGCGACGTCTCGCACCACGTCGTCGTAGGCGACCTCGAAGCAGATCACGTCGCCGATCGTGACCCCGTTCATGTCCAGCAGCCCCGGCTCGGTGCCGGCGACCATGTCACGCGGCACCTGGTCGAGCCGGGTGATGTACGGCGCGAACACCTCCCGCAGCGGGATGTACTCGCCGAACGGCACCGGGTGCCGCTTGGAGTAGCGCTCCCCCGGGCCGGTGCCGGGCTCCCAGACGATCCCCTGGTTGTAGACCTCGCGCGGCCCGGGCCCGTCCACCATCGCGCCGACCAGGACCGGGACCCCGATCGCGTCGACCGCACGCTGGATGTCGGCGTAGACCGTCGGGTCCGAGAACGGGTCGATGTCGGTGGAGTTCTCCGGCCAGATCACCAGGTCCGGGGCGGGTCGCTTCCCGGCCTTCACCTGGCGGGCCAGCTCGAGCGTGGCCGCCACGTGGTTGTCCAGCACCGCGCGGCGCTCGGAGAACGGGTTCATCCCCTCCCCCGGCACGTCACCCTGGACGGCGGCGACCGAGAACGGGTTGGCGTCGGCCGCGGGGTCGGCGGCATGCACCGGCGCCACCGACGCGACCGAGGCGAGCAGGCAGCTGCCGACGAGCCCGGCCACCGCGGCGACCGGCCGCTCCCGCAGCCGCAGCAGCGCCCACGCGAGGGTGGTGCCGACGAGCGCGACGGCGAAGGTGGTGCCGGCCGCTCCGACGTACGCCATCAGCGGCGCCGCCGGGGTGTCGATGGTCGCGAACGCGAGCCGGCCCCACGGGAAGCCGCCGAACGGCATCGACCCGCGCAGCAGCTCCACCGCGACCCAGACCGCGGCGCTCCACAGCGGCCACCACCGCAGCCGGGTGACCGCGGCGGTGGCCAGGCCGCCGAGGCCGTAGAAGAGCGCCTCGAGCAACGACAGCGCCACCCAGGCGTCCGGGCCGATCACCCGCAGCCAGGGCAGCAGCACGAGCAGGAACGCCGTCCCGAAGACCAGGCCGCCGAGGAAGCCGTCCCGCAGCCGGGCGCCGCGGACCACCAGGGTCAGCATCGCCACCGCCACCGGCACCAGGTAGGCCCAGGCGTAGGGCTCGAAGCCGAGGGCCAGCAGCACCCCTGCGACCGCGGCGACCGCCAGACGCGCGGGCAGCGATCTCACGTGCGGGCTCCTGCCACTCACTCGACGACTCGGCTGGCTCAATCTATCCAGGCGCGAAAAGAGCCCGAGGACCCTTCGGACCGACTCCGTCCCCGCCGGCTGCGGGGATCGGCGCCGTTGTCTACTGGGCACCGGGCTCGTTTCGCGTCCACCCCCGTCGCCGCTGCCGGTGCCCGGCCGGCCACGTGGTCCTGGGTTCGTGGTACCCGACCCGGTCACGCGGCCACCTGGACGCCGACCGACGAACCGGCCTGCTTGGTGGACTCCGGGGGAAGGTTGCTAGGTACGCCCGGCGATGTCAACCGGCCACTGAACAGGCGATTCGGACGAAACCGCAGGTCACGGGGCACTGAGGTCACATCAGATTTATCGGACTATTTTGCCGGGCGGCGGCGTGTCGCCGGCGGACACGCCGAAAGCGGCGTCACGACCGGGCCGGGACCACGACCACCCCGGTCGCGGTGGTGGCCACCACCGGCTCGGTGAGCACCCGCGCCGCGGACTCCGAGAGGTCGGGCCGGCCGCGGGCGACCACGACCGCCCGGAACGCCAGGGTCCGGGACCGGGAGCCGACCCGGACGACCTCGGCCGTGACCTCGAGCACGTCGCCGGCGCGCACGGGCGCCAGGAACTGCACGTCGGAGTAGGACGCGAACAGGCCCTCGTCGCCGTCGGTGCGGATGCACATCTCGGTGGCGACGTCGCCGAACAGGCCGAGGGAGTAGGCCCCGTCGACAAGGTTGCCGGCGTAGTGGGCGTGCGCGTAGGGGACGTAGCGCCGGTGGGTCACGACCAGTCCGACGCGGGCGTCCCGGCCGCCGTCGGTGCTCTGCCCCTCGGTCCGGTCGGTGCTCTGCTCGGTCATGAGGCCTGGGCCCTCTCGGTGCTGCGGGGTCGGTGGGTGACGAGCCGGTCGACGACGTACGACGCGACCTCGCCGGGGGTGGTGCCGCGGGCGAAGACCCGGTCCACGCCCAGCTCGGCGGCCATCGACTCGTCGAAGCGCGGGCCGCCGACGATCAGCAGCGGCCGCCGGTCGCTGGGGTAGGCCTCGCGGAACGCCGCGGACATCTCCTTGGTGTTGAGCAGGTGCGCGTCGCGCTGGGTGACGACCTGGGAGACCAGGATCGCGTCCGCCTTCTCGGCGCGGGCCCGCTCGACGAGGTGCGGCACTGACACCTGCGCGCCGAGGTTGACCACCTTGATCTCGCGGTAGTACTCCAGGCCCTTCTCGCCGGCGAACCCCTTGATGTTGAGGATGGCGTCGATCCCCACGGTGTGGGCGTCGCTGCCGATGCAGGCTCCCACCACGACCAGCCGGCGGCGCAGCCCCTTGCGGATCGCGAGGTTGACCTCCTTGGGCGCGAGCAGCGGGTAGTCGCGCTCGACGACCACCACCTTGCTGGTGTCGACCAGGTGGTTGACCCGTCCGTAGACCACGAAGAAGGTGAAGTCCGGACCCATCGGCCGGGCGTGCACGACCATCGCCGGGTCCATGCCCATCTTGTTGGCCAGCTGCGCCGCGGCACCCTCGGCGAGCTTGGCGTTCGTGCCCAGCGAGGACATCGGCAGTGTGAAGGACAGCTGCACCATGCCGTCGCCGGTGGTGTCGCCGTACGGGCGCAGGATCGTGCCCTCGCTCATGACTTCTCCTCCAGGATCTCCGAGGCGGGGTTCAGGTAGCCGGGCGCCTTGCGGGCCACGCCGTCGAGTCCGCGGCCGGCGTCCGAGGGGCGCTTCATGAGCCCGAACGTGCCGTCGGCGATCGCCTCCAGCAGGCCGTGCTTGCCCTCGTGCTCGACGATCCGCTCCAGCAGCTCGATGCTCTCCCCCACCACCTGCCGCGCCCGCTGCACGATGAAGCCGTCCGGAGCGGGGACGAAGTCCTCGTGCAGGTTGCCGGCGGCGTTCATCACGTAGCGGACGTTCTGCAGCGCCAGGTCACGGTCGGAGAGCCACGGCGTGACCACCGCCTCGGTCATCATCCCGACCAGCAGGATGCTCTGCCCGGTCATCACCCCGGCCAGGTTGAAGAACGCGTCGAGCATGTAGCCGCGGAACACGTCCCCGGTCATGTGCCGGGTCGGCGGCATCCACTTCAGCGGCGCCTTGGGGAACAGCTCGCGGGCGAGCAGCGCGTGCGCGAGCTCCATGCGGAAGCTGTCGGGCAGCTCCGGGGTGATCTCGAACGCGTGCCCCAGGCCGAGCTGCCAGTCCTCGAGCCCGGCCTCCTTGGCGAAGTACTCGTTGAGCAGCTGGGAGACCGTGACCGTGTGCGCGGCCTCGACCGCGTCGGCGGTGGTGAGGTAGTTGTCCTCGCCGGTGTTGATGATGATCCCCGCGCGGGCGTGCACCTGTCGGCTGAAGCGCTGGTCGACGAAGGTCCGCACCGGGTTGATGTCGCGGAAGAGGATGCCGTACATCGAGTCGTTGAGCATCATGTCCAGCCGCTCCAGGCCGGCCAGCGCCGCGATCTCCGGCATGCAGAGCCCGGAGGCGTAGTTGGTGAGCCGGACGTAGCGGCCGAGCTCCCGGCTGGACTCGTCCAGCGCGGCCCGCATCAGCCGGAAGTTCTCCTGGGTGGCGTAGGTGCCGGCGAAGCCCTCCCGGGTCGCCCCCTCCGGGACGTAGTCGAGCAGCGACTGGCCGGTGGAGCGGATCACCGCGATCACGTCGGCGCCCTCGCGGGCCGCCTGCTGCGCCTGCGGGATGTCCTCGTAGATGTCGCCGGTGGCGACGATCAGGTAGATCCACGGCTGGTGGTCCGGGTCTCCCCAGCGCTTGACCAGCCGGTCCCGCTCGCGGCGTCGGCCGTCGACCCGCTTGATCCCGGCCCCGACCTGCTTGCGCGCCGCGGCGCCCGCCCGGGTCAGGTCGCGCCCCTCGGGCAGGCGGAACCGCACCGAGCCGGCCGCGGCCTTCTGCGCCAGCGTCGAGAGGTCGTCGGCCTCGCCGCGGACCAGGGCGTCCCACACCGGCAGCGACACCCCGTGCTCGAGCCCGACGTCCCCGCGGACGGCGTCGAGGAGCCGGTTGACCCACGGGATCCCGTCGGCGTCGGCCCCGCTGAGACCGGCGAGCCGCAGCGTGGCCCGCTCCACCGAGACGGTGGTGTGCTGCTTGGCCAGCGACACGATCGGCCGGCCCGCCTGGCGCGCGAGGGTGCGGGCCTTGCGGACGGTCACCGGATCGAGGTCCAGCTTGCCGCGGCGCGGGGTCGCTCGGGTGGTCGAGCCTGTCGGAGCCACTAGCTCAGCTCTCCTTCTGATTCGTGGGCGACCGCCCCGTGCACCAGCGTCATCACGCAGCGGGGCAGGTCGAGGTCGGGGTGCAGGTCCGGCAGGTGTGGTACGCCGGCGCGCGGATCGGTCGACCAGGCGGCGACCCGGGCGTCCGGGGTCTGCACCACCAGGTCGCCGGGGACGTCGAAGACGGCCACCGAGGCGGGCGCCCCGATCGCGATCACGCCGCCCTCGTCGCGGGCGGCGGCCCGCCAGCCGCCCCGGGTGTGGGCGTTGAACGCGGCGCGGACGGTGACCCGCTCGGACTCGGTGTGGTGCCAGGCGGCGGCCCGCACCCCTGCCCACGGGCCGAACGGCGTGACCGGGGTGTCGGAGCCGAAGGCCAGCGCGACGCCGGCGCGGTTCAGCGTGGCGAACGCGTTCATCGCCAAGGCGCGGTCGGCGCCGAGGCGCTGGGCGTACATGCCCTTCTCGCCGCCCCAGTACGCGTCGAAGGCCGGCTGCTGGCTGGCGGTGATCCCGAGCCGGCCGAGGGTCTGCATCTGCTCGGGCGCCACCATCTCCAGGTGCTCGAGCCGGTGCCGGCCGCGGACCACGGCGCTCTCCCCCAGCGTCTCGGCGGCGGCGGCGAACCCGCGGGTGACCGCGTCGACCGCCCGGTCCCCGATCACGTGGAAACCCGCCTGCAGCCCGGCCTGGGTGCAGGTGACGACGTGCGCGGCGACCTGCTCGGCGTCGAGGTAGAGGTGGCCGTCGTGGCCGGGGTCGTGCGGGTGGTCGGCGTACGGGGCGTGCAGTGCCGAGGTCCGCGAGCCGATGGAGCCGTCCATGCACAGGTCGCCGGCGAGGCCGACGGCGCCGAGCTCACGGGCCAGGTCGACGGCGTCGAGCTCGCCCCAGTAGGCCACCACCTCCGGCAGCCCGCCGGCGGCGGTCAGGTTGCGCGCGACGAGGAGGTCCTCGGGCGGGCAGATGTGAGGTGCGCCGAGCTCGTGGACCATCCCGATCCCCTCGGCGGCCGCGATCCGCAGCGCCCGGAGGATCGCGTCCTCGCGCGCCGAGGGCGGCAGCAGCCGGAAGAGGCCTTCGCGCACCGCGTGGTGGGCGTCGCGCTCGACGCGGCCGGTGACGTCGTAGCCGTCGGCGTGCACCACGTCCGGGCAGGCGTCGAGGAACGCTGTGGAGACCACTGCGGAGTGCTCGTCGACCCGGGCGAGGTAGGCGGGCCGGCCGCCGAGGGCGCGGTCCACCTCCTCGCGGGTGAAGGGCCGCTGCTCGGGCCACCGGGTCTCGTCCCAGCCGTAGCCGAGCACGACCGCGTCGCTGGTGGTGCGTCCGTGGGCCGCGAGCACGTCGAGCGCCTCGTGCAGGTCGGCGGTCCCGGAGAAGTCCGCGCCGGCGGCGGCGAGCCCGGTCTGCGCCAGGTGCGCGTGCGCGTCGACGAACGCCGGCGTGACCAGCCGGCCGTCGAGCTCGACGATCCGGTCGGCGCCGTCCTCGAAGTGCACGGACGCGTCGTCGTCGCCGGTCCAGACGATCGCCCCGTCCTCGATGCACAGGGCGGTGGCGTGCGGGTCGGCAGGCGTGTGGACGTAGCCGCCACGGAGCAGGATCTTCATGGCGACATCCTCACACCCGTGCCCCGGCACGGAGGCGCGGCCATCACAGCCTGCGCTCGAAGAGCCGCCGGACCCCCTCGTTCTCACGCACGAGCGTGAGCGCGAGGTCGGCGTGACCGGGGACGTAGCCATTGCCGACCAGCATCGTCACGTCGGCCGCCAGGCCCTCGGCCCCGAGGGCGGCGGCGCTGAACGAGGTGGCCATCGAGAAGAAGATCACGGTGCCGCCGTCACGGGTGGACAGGATCGCGCCGCCCTCGCAGCCGGGCACGTCGACGCAGACCACGGTGACGTCGGCCGGGCCGCCGGCGGCGGTGACCGCCTCGGCGAGTGCGACCGGGTCGCGGGCGTCCGCGAGCGCGACCGCGTCCGCGAGGCCGGCCGCGCCGAGCAGGTCGGCCTCGGCCTGGACGGGGACCACTCCGATCGTCCGCGCCGCGCCCGCGGCCCGGGCGGCCGCCAGCGCCAGCGACCCGGACTTCCCGGCCGCCCCGACGACGGCGACGACCGGTGCGTCGTACCCCCCGACGACGCGGGCGGTCAGCGCCGGGGCCCCGCAGACGTCCATCACCGCGAGCGCGAGGGCGGGCGACAGGTCCTCGGGGAGCTGCGCCGCGATGGAGCGGCCGAAGAGGATCGCGTAGCCGTCGGCGGGGACCTGCTCACCCCGGCCGTCCCAGTCACGCAGGCCGTCCTCGATGACCAGCGGCGTGAGCGTGAGGGACACCAGCGTGGCGACGCGGTCCCCGACCGCGAGGCCGAGGGGAGACTCCGGCCCGACCTCCTCGACGGTGCCCACCAGCATGCCGCCGCTACCGGTCTCGGGGTTCTGCATCTTGCCGCGCTCGGCGACGATCCGGAGCACGGCCGCGCGCACGGCGTCGCCGTCGGCGTGTCCTGCGGCGTCGGTGTGGGTGCGCTCGAGCTGACGGAAGGACGCGGCGTCGAGGTTGAGCCGCTCGACGCGGACCCGGACCTCGTCGGGCCACAGCTCTCTGCGGGTGTCCAGCCGGGTCGCCGCCTGCGGCAGCACGCCGCGGGGCTCGAGCACCCGGTGGAGGCCGACCGGGCTGGACCGCGTGGTGGCGGCGGCATCGTTCACGGCTAGTCCTTCGCGCAGATCGACCATCGGGCGGGAAATCTTCCGGCGCGGCATTGGACGCACCGCAGATCCTTTGCGTACTCTGGCACGTGAGGTTGACGTCACACAAACCGACGCGCCCGGCTGCCTCGCCGGGCGGCCGGGCACCCCCACGAGGAGAACCATGAGCATCCAGACCGTGTCCGGCGGCATGACAGCCCCGACCTGGGCGGAGTCCGGCCAGCCTTACCCCTACGCCCGCACGGAGCTGGTGGAGCCCGACTGGACCCGCTTCCCGGGGTGGAAGGACGTCACCGCCGAGGACTGGGCCTCGGTGCAGTGGCAGCGCGCCCATTGCGTGAAGAACGTCAAGCAGCTGCGCACCCTCTGGGGCGACCTGGTCGAGGAGCGGTTCTACGAGGACCTGGAGCGCGACCAGCGGGAGCGCGCCACGATGTCGATGCTCGTGCCGCCGCAGATGATGAACACGATGGCCCCGCGCGACGTCCCCGCCGGCCCCGGCTCGCTGACCGAGGCGATGTACGCCGACCCGATCCGTCGCTACATGCTCCCGGTGTTCAGCGACCGGCGCACCGACTGGCCCTCGCACCCGCACGCCACCCGCGACTCGCTGCACGAGCACGACATGTGGGTGGCCGAGGGACTGACCCACCGCTACCCCACCAAGGTGCTCGCCGAGCTGCTGCCGACCTGCCCGCAGTACTGCGGCCACTGCACCCGCATGGACCTGGTCGGGAACTCCACCCCGGTGATCGACAAGCTGAAGTTCCTCGGCAAGCCGGTCGACCGGCACGCCGAGATGCTCGACTACCTGCGCCGCACGCCGTCGGTGCGCGACGTGGTCGTCTCCGGCGGCGACGTGGCGAACATGCCGTGGCCCCGGCTCGAGGAGTTCCTCACCCAGCTGCTCGAGATCGAGAACATCCGCGACATCCGGCTGGCCACCAAGGCACTGATCGGCCTCCCCCAGCACTGGCTGCAGGACGACGTACGCGCCGGGGTGGAGCGCGTGGCCCGCGTCGCCCGTCAGCGGGGCGTCTCGCTGGCCATGCACACGCACGCCAACCACGCGAACTCCATCACCCCGATCGTCGCCGAGGCCAGCCGGGCGATGCTCGACGCCGGCCTGCGGGACGTGCGCAACCAGGGCGTGCTGCTCGCCGGCGTCAACGCCGACCCCAACTCGCTGCTCGACCTCTGCTTCGCGCTGCTCGACGGCGCGCAGATCATGCCTTACTACTTCTACATGTGCGACATGATCCCGTTCAGCGAGCACTGGCGGGTCTCGGTCGCCGACGCGCAGCGGCTCCAGCACCACGTGATGGGGTACCTCCCCGGCTTCGCGACCCCGCGGATCGTCTGCGACGTGCCGTTCGTCGGCAAGCGCTGGGTGCACCAGCTCGCCGACTACGACCGGGAGCTGGGCATCTCCTACTGGACCAAGAACTACCGCACCTCGATCGAGTCCACGGACCCCGAGGCGCTGCAGCGGCACTACGAGTACTACGACCCGATCCACACGCTGCCCGAGGCCGGTCAGCAGTGGTGGCGCCAGCACTCCGGCGACAACCTCGTCGAGGCGGAGCGTCTCGCGGCCGAGTCGCGTCGCGCGGCCGAGCAGCAGGCGCTCACCCTGGCCTGAGGGTCGGCTGCTGCTCAGCGAGCGACGCGAGGAGGCGCCGATAGGTGTCCTCCACTGCTCCCTCGACACTCGGAATGACCATCACGTCGGGGCGTTGGTCCGGCAGGGCCCGAAGCGCTGCGTGTCGTTCGCGCAGCGCGTCGGTCCGAACGGCGCACCCCTCGAACAGCGAGATCTCCGTGGAATCGGTCAACAGCTGCGGCAGCACGACATCCTGGCCGCTGGCCAAGTAGCCCTCGATCATCCCGAGGGCAGCGGGACGGATGAGGGTCCCAGCCTTCGGAAAGTCGTTCGACCACCCGCCGATCAGGCTCCGCAGCACGTCGATGTCGCAGTTCAGCACTCCGGGGTGCTCGTCGGCGTACCGCCTGGCGATCGTGGACTTGCCGATGCCCGGCGGGCCGTTGAGGTGAAGGAGATAGGGCACCCCCAGGACGGTACTGCCGCCCGGCCCCGACTCGTCGCACGTACTTCGGCACGCTGGCGCAGTACTGCGGCAGCACCGCGGGCACCAGGAAGAGCTACGTTCTTGGTCGTGCCCGACCTCGCCTCCATCGTCGATGCCACCCCGTGTGGGCAGCGCGTGGTCCTGGTCGCCGTGGACGGGGTCGACGGGAGCGGGAAGACGACCTTTGCCGGTCTGCTCGCCGCCGAGTACCTCAACCGCGGCAGGGTCGCCCTGGTCGTGCACATGGACGACTTCTTGAACCCTCGAGCGATCCGCTATCGGCGGGGACGAACGTCGCCCGACGGGTTCTTCCTCGACACCTACGACCTGGGGACGTTCGCAGCCAACGTCCTCGAGCCTCTGGCGCCCGGCGGCGACCGAGCCGTTGTCGCCCGCGCATTCGATCTCCATGCCGACGGCCCGGTGGCCGATGACCCTGTCGTCGTGCCGCCGGGCGCCGTCGTCATCGTGGAGGGCATGTTCCTTCACCGTGACGAGCTCGTCACCCGGTGGGATCTGTCCGTGTTCCTGGATGTTCCGTTCACCGTCACTGCCAGCCGCATGGCCCGACGCGACGGCAGCAACCCGGATCCTGAGCACCCGTCGATGTCGAGGTATGTAGGCGGGCAACGCTTGTACCTCGACAGCTGCAGGCCGGCCGACCGTGCGACGTTCGTGATCGACAACTTCGACGAGGGGTAGGCGGAAGTACGTCAGCGAGCGTCCCTGTTCTCACCCCAGCCGAACCGACTCTCGGCAACGAAGTCGACCAGGTTCGAGCGCAGCCGCTCGATCCATTCCTCCACAGTCATCCCCTGCACGTGGCCCTGGACGACGAGGTCGCGAAACGTCTCCCCTCTCGCGGTGAGCGAGAGTGAGACCGAGCCGCCCAGCTCGTCCGAGTCGCTCAGCTCGAACGCGGATACCTCGTCGTCCTTGAAGACGGCTCGCATGGCTGGCAGCACGACTGCGCTGGCCACGTCGACGAGATTCGTCATGTGCAGGAAGCTACGCCGACGTCGCCTGCGGATCCCCCCTGCTAGGACCCGCCTCCGCCAGGACGCGCAGGATGCGCAGCGATGCCGAAGGGATGGCAGCTCTGACTCCTTCGGCCATCGCCTGGGCACTGTCCTCGTCCTCGAGGATGACGACGGCGACCGCCGACGTGAGCGCGGTCGGCTCCTGCGCCCAGAAGCCACGCACAAAACCTGGCTGCTGACGCACTGTGGCCGCGATGTGCGCCAGCTGGTCGGCTTCCAGCTCTGCCTCTACTGGCCATTCACCGATGATCGCGAACAAGACGCCTCCATGGTCGTGTCTCAGCTCAGAACTGGTTTCGCGCGGGGCGCGTCAGGCGGCGACGAGGTCGTCGATCTGGTTGATCGCCGAGGAGGCACCCTCGACGACGCCCATGTCGAGGACCTTCTGCAGCGCCTCGGCCGTGGCGTAGGTGCTCACGAAAGTGGCGCGGGTGCCACCGTCGTGCTCGGCGAAGGAGAAGACGTTGCGGCCGACGGGCAGGTCGGGGTTCTTGGTGAAGTGCTCGTCGAGCGCGAAGCCGTCGTCGAACGTGAAGCCGTGGGGCTCGTCGACGGTCTCGACCTCCCAGTAGCCGTAGAACTTCTCGCCCTCGGGGCTCGTCATGTAGTAGTTCATCCGGCCGCCGGGGACCAGGTGGTGATCGACGAAGGTGGCCGGGTAGGTCGGGGGTCCCCAGACCCGCTCGAGCTGACGCGGGTCGGCGTACACCTCCCAGATCCGCTTCGGCGCGGCGGCGAAGTCCGCGACGATGGTGAGGCTACGGGCGTCGAGGTCGTGCGAGACGTGAGTAACAGGCATGAGGATCAGTCCTTCTGCGTGGGGCGGGCGGTGGGCGCCCGCTGGGTCTGGGACTCCGGCTCGGCGATGAGCTCGTCGATCCGGGAGATGCGGCCGCGCCAGAGGGACTCCAGCTCGGTGAGCATCGCGCCCACCGACCGCACCGCTTGCACGTCGCCGCTGGCCAGGGCTTCGCGCCCCTGCCGGCGCTTGGTCAGCAGGCCTGCCCTCTCCAGCACGGCGACGTGCTTCTGCACCGCGGCGAAGCTCATGTCGTAGGACGCCGCGAGCGTCGAGACGGAGTGCTCTCCGGCCAGCACCCGGCGCAGGATGTCGCGCCGCGTCCGGTCCGACAGCGCGTGGAACCAGGCATCCGCCCGGTCCTCGTCCGCTCCGTCCATGGAGACAATCTACAACCACTTGGTTGCACGTTGTCAAGAGGGCCGGCGCGGCTACCGGCGGACGCCCAGCCGCTCTCGCAGGAGGTCGGCGCCCGGGCCGGAGAGGTCGTCGACGGCCACCGCCCGCCCGGCCAGCGCCATGGCCAGCGCCTCGCTGGGTCCGTCGACCGCACGACCCTCCCCCCACGACCAGTCCTGATCGTCCGCGACCAGCCGCAGTCCTTCGGCGCGCCTCCTCGGGACGAGGCCGGGCACCCCGAGGGCAGCCAGTCGAGCACCATCCGCCAGTCCTCGAGGGTCACGTCCTGGGGAAGACCCAGCGGCCTCGCGCAGTCGCGCAGGTGAAGGCAGCCGTCCGCCATCTGTCCCATCGGCCCCACCCCCGGGGCCATCCCGTGATGATCGGCACGGTCTCGAAGAAGGGCGGTCAGCTCGCGGACCGGACGTCGGGCCAGATCACCCGCGACAGCCTCACTCGCCCGATCGAGGGAGCCGCGGGCCCGGACCACCTGCACCAGGAATCCGCGGGTGTTCCCGACCAACGGCATCACCAGATGGCCGAGGACCTCACGCACCGTCCAGGCGTCACACAGGCTTCGGGTCTCGAGCTGGTCCTCGTCGAGACCATCGAAGAAGTCGGCCAACATCCGACGGTTCGCTGCCGTCCGCACCCGCGAGTCCACCCCGTGATCATAGGAACAGACACCCGGTCCCCGATGGACTCCGGCAATGCCACGCCGAGGCTCCCTCAGCGGAGGGCGGTGAGCGCCTCCACCAAGCGGGCGGCGGGACTGTTCAGGCCCCACTGCTCGGCCAGCCGGGCGACCGCCTCCGGGTCGGCCGGGGTCAGCGGGAGCGTGAGGTCGGGAGCGTCGAGGTCGAGGTCGCGCGCGACGGCCACCACCCGAGGTGCCACGGCGAGGTAGTCGGCCGCGTCCTTGATCTTGCGGCGCGGACCGGGGGCGAGGTCGGAGGCCGGGTCGTCGGCGGCCGCGAGGATCCCTGGTACGTCGCCGAAGCGACCCAGCAGGGTGGCGGCGGTCTTCTCCCCCACCCCGGCCACCCCCGGCAGGCCGTCGGAGGTGTCCCCGCGCAGCGTCGCGAAGTCGGCGTACTGGCCGGCCTCGACGCCGTACTTCTCCCGCACCACCTGGCCGGTGATCCGCTCGTGCTTGCCGACTCCGCGCGCGGTGTAGAGCACCCGGACCTCCGCCGTGTCGTCGACGAGCTGGAACAGGTCCCGGTCCCCCGTGACGATGTCCACGGGCATCCCGGCGCCGGTGGCGAGCGTGCCGATCACGTCGTCGGCCTCGTAGTCGTCGGCACCCACGATCGTGATGCCGAAGGCCTCCAGGACCTCCACGATCACCGGGATCTGCGCCTCGAGAGGGTCAGGCACCTCCTCGACGTCGGAGCCGCCGGGGACCTCCCGCTCGACCCGGTGCGCCTTGTAGGACGGGATCAGCTCGACCCGCCAGTTCGGACGCCAGTCGTTGTCCCAGCAGCAGGCGAGGTGGGTGGGTCGGTAGTCGGTGACGAGGCGCGCGATGAAGTCCAGCAACCCGCGCACCGCGTTGACCGGCGTGCCGTCGGGGGCGGTGAAGGAGTCGGGCACCCCGAAGTAGGCACGGAAGTACAGCGAGGCGGTGTCGAGCAGCATCAGGCGCTGAGGAGCGGGCACCCGCCGATCATAGGCATGCCACGCCGCGTGGACGGGCCCCCCCGTGGGTGGCCCGGGCCGCTAGTCTGCAGCCGTGGAAGACCTCGACCAACGCATCCTGTCGCTGCTGGCGGCCGACGGCCGGATGTCGTTCACCGACCTCGGCAAGTCCACCGGTCTGTCCACCTCGGCCGTCCACCAGCGGGTCAAGCGGCTCGAGCAGCGCGGGATCATCAAGGGGTACGGCGCCGTGGTCGACTACGACCAGATCGGCAAGCCGCTCACCGCGTTCATCTCCATCCGGCCCATCGACCCCTCGCAGCCCGACGACTCCCCCGACCGACTCTCCGGCGTCAGCGAGATCGAGAGCTGCTGGTCGGTGGCCGGCGACGAGTCCTACATCCTCAAGGTGAGGGTGCCGACCCCGGCCGACCTCGAGGACCTGCTGGCCCGGGTCCGGTCGGTGGCGAACGTGTCCACCCGGACGACGATCGTGCTCTCGACCCCCTACGAGAACCGCTCGGTGGGCTGAGCGTGCTCCTCCTCAGTCGCTGACCGAGGAGTAGGAGACCACACCACGGCGCAGCGCCCTGCTGGACTCCCGGGCGGTGCGGCGCAGCGCGTCGTTCCCGGCGGCGTCGGCGACCTGGTCGGTCAGGTCGAGCAGCTGCTTCATCCAGCGCACGAAGTCACCGGCTGCCAGGTCGGTCTCGTCGAGCACCTCGTCGAGCGCGGCGCCCTCGGCCCAGCGGTAGGCGGCCCAGGCGAACCCGAGGTCGGGCTCGCGGAGGAAGTCGAGGTGGTTCTCCCGCTCCAGCGCGTCGAGGCCCGCCCAGACGCCGACCATGTCGCCCAGCACCTGCCGCACCGGCCCGTCCGGCAGCCGCGGTGAGCGTGCGTCGTCGGCGCGCCGGGTCTCGAAGACCAGCGCGGACAGCGCGGCGGCGAGGCCGCTGGTCCCGAGCCCGTCCCATAGTCCCTGCCGCAGGCACTCGGCCGCCACCAGGTCCATGTCGGTGTAGATCCGCATCAGCCGCGTGCCGGTCTCGGTGACCGCGTCGTCCTCGAGGTAGCCGAGCGAGGTGAGCACGTCGCAGACCCGGTCGAACTGCCGGGCGATGGTGTTGGTGCGCTGCTCGATGCGCCGCGCGAGCGTCCGGGTGTCCCGGTCGAGCTTGAAGTGCCGCTCGGCCCACCGCGCGTGGTCCTCGCGTTCGGGGCAGGCGTGGCACGGGTGCCGGCGCAGCTCCTCGCGGACGCGGGCGATCTCGCCCTCCCCGCCCCGGGCGGGGCCCCCGGAGGTACGGCGGCCGCCGGACCGCTCCGCACCGCCCGACGGCGGCGGCGGGGTCAGCCCCTGCGTGCGGGTGCGCAGCGCCGAGGCCAGGTCGCGCCGGGACTGCGGGTTGCGCGCGTTGAAGCTCTTCGGCACCCGCATCCGGGTGAACGCGGCGACCGGCACCGGGAAGTCGGCCATCGAGAGCCGCCGGGCCTGCCGGTCGGCGGTGAGGACGTAGGGGCGAGGCCCGTCGCGGTCCGAGTGCACCCCCGGGTCGACGACCACGGCCATCCCGGCGAACCGGCCGGCCGGCACCTCGATGACGTCACCGATCCGCAGCGACTCCAGCGAGGCGAGCACCTCGTCGCGGCGGTCGGCCCGCCGGGCCTTGGCCATGTCGGCCTCCACCTGCGAGAGCTGGCGGCGCAGGCGGGAGTACTGCATGAAGTCGCCGAGGTGGCAGGTGGCCGCCTCGGCGTACCCCTCGAGGGCCTCCTCGGCCTTGCGCAGCTGCCGGGCCAGCCCCACCACGGCCTTGTCGGCCTGGAACTGCGCGAACGAGGACTCCAGCAGCTCGCGGGCGGTGGCCCGGCCGACCTGGTGCACCAGGTTGACCGCCATGTTGTAGGAGGGCCGGAACGACGAGCGGAGCGGATAGGTGCGGGTGGAGGCGAGGCCCGCCACCGACTTCGGGTCCAGGCCCGGCTGCCAGAGCACCACGCCGTGGCCCTCCACGTCGATGCCCCGCCGTCCGGCCCGGCCGGTGAGCTGGGTGTACTCCCCCGGCGTGATGTCGGCGTGGGTCTCGCCGTTCCACTTCGACAGCTTCTCCAGCACCACGCTGCGTGCCGGCATGTTGATGCCCAGCGCCAGCGTCTCGGTGGCGAAGATGACCTTGCAGCGGCCGGTGGCGAACAGCTCCTCGACGCACTCCTTGAAGGTGGGCAGCATCCCGGCGTGGTGCGCCGCGACGCCGCGGGAGAGGCCGTCGAGGAAGTCGTGGTAGCCCAGGACGTGCAGGTCCTCCTCGGGGAGGTGCCGGCACCGCTCCTCCACGAAGGCGACGATCTCGTCGCGCTCCGCCGCGGAGGTGAGGCGGAGGTTCGCCGCGAGGCACTGCGTCACCGCGGCGTCGCAGCCGACCCGGCTGAAGATGAACACGATCGCCGGCAGCAAGCCTTGCGAGTCCAGCTTCTCCACGACCTCGAACCGCGACGGCAGCCGCGGACCGCGCTGCGGCGGGCCGCTGCTGCGGCGGTCGCGCGGACCGCCGCGCCGCCGCCGGTCGCCGGCCCGGCCGGCGCGCCAGTCGTCGCGGGCCACCCGGAACAGCTCGGGGTTCACCCGGGCGTCCGGACCGGTGGCGCCGTCGTCGGCGAAGAGGTCGTACATCCGCCGCCCGACCAGCACGTGCTGGTAGAGCGGGACCGGCCGGCGCTCCTCCACGATCGTGGCGGTCTCGCCGCGCACGGTGGCCAGCCAGTCCCCGAACTCCTCGGCGTTGGACACGGTGGCCGAGAGCGAGACGATCGCCACCGACTCGGGGAGGTGGATGATCACCTCCTCCCAGACGGCGCCGCGGAACCGGTCGGCCAGGTAGTGCACCTCGTCCATGACGACGTACCCGAGCCCGGTCAGCGTCGAGGAGCCGGAGTAGAGCATGTTGCGCAGCACCTCGGTGGTCATCACCACGATCGGCGCCTCGCCGTTGATGGTGTTGTCGCCGGTGAGCAGGCCGACCTGGTCGGGGCCGTAGCGGCGGACGAGGTCGGCGTACTTCTGGTTCGAGAGCGCCTTGATCGGTGTGGTGTAGAAGCACTTGCGGCCCTGGTGCAGGGCGAGGTGGACGGCGAACTCCCCCACCAGGGTCTTGCCGGAACCGGTCGGCGCGGCGACCAGCACGCCCTGCCCGGCCTCGAGCGCCTGGCACGCCTCCACCTGGAAGGGGTCCATCTCGAAGTCGTAGAGCGCCCGGAAGTCGGTCAGCACCGGGTTGCCCTTGGTGCGCCGGAAACGTGCGTAGCGCTCGGCCGGGCTCTCGGTCTCGGTCATGGCCCGACCAGCACCTTCAGGGCACGCGGCACCGCGGTGACGGTGAGCGGCAGCGGGCCGATGCGCTCCCCGTCGGCGTACGCCGTGATCCCGGGCGCCGTCACGGTGACCTCACGGACCCGGTGGTGCTCGTACTCCGGCAGCGTCACGTGCGTGCCGCGGAACAGCTTGGGGTAGACCCGCACCAGCTTCGCCTTCGTCATGGGATGGATGACCACCACGTCGAGGAGCCCGTCGTCGAGCTCGGCCCCCTCGGTGATCCGCAAGCCGCCGCCGAAGGACGGTCCGTTCCCCACCGCGACCAGCATGGCTTCGACACTACGCTGCGAGCCGTCGAGCTCAAGGCAGTAGGGCAGCGGCTCGAAGACCCGCAGCTCGGCCAGGGTGGCCAGGTTGTAGCGCATCTGTCCCTGCGGCCAGACCATCGCGTTGGCGCGTTCGTTGACCTTGGAGTCGAAGCCCGCGGCGAGCACCGTGACGAAGTAGGTGTCCCCGGCCCGCGCGAGGTCGATCTCGCGGACCCGGGAGGCGACCACCACGTCGGCGGCGGCCTGCGGGTCGTGGCGAGGGACCCTGAGGCAGCGCGCGACGTCGTTGCCGGTGCCCGACGGGATCACCCCCAGCGCGGTCTCGGAGCCGGCCAGCGCCTGCACCGCGATGTGCGCCAGGCCGTCGCCCCCGCAGACCACCAACGCCTCGAGGCCGTCCTTGACCACACCGCGAGCCAGCTCGGCGGCCTCGTCAGCGTCGCGGCCCTCCAGCTGGCGGACCTCGAAGCCGGCCTCGTGCAGCCGCGGCAGCGCGATGGCCGCGGTGCGCCGGGCCCGGCCCTTGCCGGACGCGGGGTTGGTCAGGAGGGCGATCTGCCGGGCCACGCCGCGAGGATACGCGGGACAGCCCCCGCCCCGGACCGACACGACCTACGGTGAACGCATGAGCACAGACGAGGCGTTGACGGTCCCCACTCCCGACGGCCGGACGCTGGAGGTCCTGACCTTCGGGGAGCCCGGCGGCTTCCCGCTGCTCTACCACTCCGGGCACCCGTCCGCCGCCGTGCACGACCCCCTGATCGACCGGGCCGCGCGGGCCAACGGGCTGCGGGTGGTGACCTACTCACGGCCGGGATACGGCTCCTCCACGCCACGGCCGGCGCCGTACTACGTCGCCGACGACATCCAGGACAGTGCCGAGATCCTCCGCCACCTCGGGATCGAGGACTTCGTGACGCTGGGCTGGTCCGGCGGTGGTCCGCGGGCCCTGGGGTGCGCGGCTCTGATGGCGGCCCACTGCCGGGCCGCCGCGACGCTCGCCGGAGTCGCCCCCTACGACGCCGACGGCCTGGACTGGTTCGCCGGCATGGCCCCGGAGAACGTCGAGGAGTACACCGCCGCCGCCGCCGGCCGGGAGGCTTACCAGGTCTGGTGCGAACGGGAGACCCCCGACTTCTTCGCGGCCTCCCCGAGGACGTCGCGGCGGCGTTCGGCTCGCTGGTGACCCCGGTCGACGTGGCCGCTCTCACCGGCGAGCTCGCCGAGACGCTGGCCGAGAGCCTCCACCGCGCCGGGGCCCAGGGGGTGGTCGGGGTCCGTGACGACGGGATCGCCGTGACCACGCCGTGGGGCTTCGACGCCTCGAGCATCCACGTGCCGGTCGCGGTGTGGCAGGGCCGGCAGGATTCGATGGTGCCCTACGCCCACGGCGAGTGGCTGGCCGCGAACATCCCGGCCGCCCACGCGCACCTCTTCGACGACGAGGGGCACCTCTCGCTCGCCTCCCGGATGGAGACGATCCTCGCCGACCTCGTCGAGCTCGGCGGCGTCTGAGCCCGACGGGCGCGCTCCGTCGGTCAGGAGCCGGCGAAGCCCTCAGGGTGCCGCGACTGCCAGCGCCAGGTGTCGCGGCACATGTCCTCGATGGTCCGGGTGGTGCGCCAGCCGAGCTCGTCCGCGGCACGCGTGGGGTCCGCCCAGTAGGCAGGCAGGTCGCCGGGCCGGCGGTCCACGACCTCGTAGGGCAGCTCGCGGCCGACGGCGCGCTCGAAGGCGTGGAACAGCTCCAGCACGCTGGTGCCGCGTCCGCTGCCGAGGTTGTAGGCGCGCACCGGCTCGACCATCGCGTCCAGGTGCTCCAGGGCCGCCACGTGCCCGGCGGCGAGGTCGTCGACGTGGATGTAGTCACGCTCGCAGGTGCCGTCGCCCGTCGGGTAGTCGTCGCCGAAGACCTGCAGCCTCTCCCGGCGGCCGACCGCAACCTGGGCGATGAACGGCATCAGGTTGTTCGGGATGCCCTGCGGGTCCTCCCCCAGGTCGCCCGAGGCGTGGGCGCCCACCGGGTTGAAGTAGCGCAGCAGCGCGACCCGCAGGTCGTCCGAGGCGCCGGCGACGTCGCGCAGGACGTGCTCGTTCATCACCTTGGTGCGGCCGTAAGGGCTGGCGGCCGACAGCGGCTCGTAGTCCTCCTGGTAGGGCACCGGCGCCCGGTCGCCGTACACGGTCGCCGAGGAGGAGAACACCAGCCGGTGCACGCCGTGCGTGCGCATGGCCCGCAGCAGCGAGAAGGTCGAGTCGAGGTTGTTGGTGTAGTACTCCAGCGGGCGCACCACGCTCTCCCCCACCGCCTTGTGCCCCGCGAAGTGGATCACGGCGTCGAGGTGCTCGGTGGCGAACAGGTGCTCGGTCTTGTCCACGTCGGTGAGGTTGACCGCGTGCACCGGCAGCCGGACGCCCGAGAGCGCCTCCAGCCGGGAGACCACGGTCGGCTTGCTGTTGGCGAAGTCGTCCACGACGACCACGTCGTGACCCGCCTCCAGCAGGTGCAGGACCGTGTGAGAACCGATGTAGCCGGCACCGCCGGAGACCAGGACGCGCATCCGTCCAGGCTAGGGCAGACGAGGCGCTCAGAGGCGCAGCGCCACCAGGAACCGGCCCGGACGGGCGCCGACCGCCTTGGCCAGCCGGCCCACGGCGTCCAGGGCGAGCTCGGCGGAGAAGGCCGTTCCCGGCACGGCCAGGGTCAGCCGGTCGTCGTAGTCCACCAGCACGACCTGGCCGTAGGTCCACGCCTGGTGCGCCCGGCGGCGCCACTCCTCGTCCAGCACCGGCTGCGGGAACGCCCGGTCGGCGGCCAGCAGGTCGCAGGTCAGCCGGCCGTCCTCCCCCGAGAGCTCGCCGCGCACCAGGTGGCCGGTGTGCAGCCCGGTGCCGGCGGTCCAGGTGACGTCACCGGTGCCGAGCCAGTCCGGCAGGTCGAAGGGGTCGACGTCACGGACGCTCGCCTCGTGCACCGCTCAGTCGTCCTCGTCGAGGTCGGACCGCCTGATGTCGCCGTCGGGGCCCTCGATGTCCGAGGCCTCCTCGTCGTCGAGCTCGTCGTACGCCGGCCGGTTCCGCGCCCGACGCCGGTCCACGAACCGGGCGATCAGCTCCGAGACCAGGAACAGCAGCGTCATCGGGATCGCCAGCATCAGCATCGAGAACGGGTCGGTCGAGGGCGTCGCCACGGCGGCGAACACGAAGGTGCCGACCACGATCCAGGGCCGGTAGGCCACCAGCGTCTTGGCGGGCAGCACGCCGGCCAGGTTCAGCAGCACCACGAACAGCGGGATCTCGAAGGCGACCCCGAAGACCAGCATCATCCGGGTGATGAACCGGAAGTAGTCCCCGAAGTCCACCAGGCTCTGGATCGAGGCCGGGGTGAAGCCGATCAGCACCTCCATGCCCTTGGGCAGCACGTAGTAGCCGACCGCGACGCCGGCGACGAACAGCGGTCCCGCCACGACGGCGAAGAGCTTGGTCCAGCGCCGCTCGTGCGGGTGCAGGCCCGGCATCACGAAGGCCCAGATCTGGTAGAGCCAGATCGGGCTGGTGAGCACCGCCGCCGCCATGGCGCTGATCTTCAGCTGCAGCATCAGCGAGGTCGCCACCCCGGTGACGACCGGCTCGGTGCGGACCCCTTGCTCCTTGAGCTTGGCGCGGGCGCTCTCGTAGGGGTCGAGCAGCAGGTTGAACAGCTGGTCGTAGAAGAACCAGGCCACCACGATCCCGACGGTGAGCACCAGGGTGACGATCAGCAGCCGGGCGCGGAGCTCCCGGAGGTGGTCGGCGAGGGCCATCCGGCCGTCCTCGCCGACCGGCTGCTGCGGCTTGACACGGAAAAGCCGCAGAACTCCTGCTGTGGACATCAGGCGAGGGAGGACCGGCGCGGATCAGCGCTCGGTGTCGTGGCGGTACTGGTCGTCGGTGGTCTCGAAGTGACCCGCGGCCTCGGTCGTGCGCCGTGCCTCGATCTGGCGCTGCTCCTCGGTCTTGTACTTCGCGTTCTTGTCGTCGTCCTCGTCGTCGAGCAGGCCCTTGGTCTCGGCCTTGAAGATCCGCAGCGCGCGGCCGCTCCCGCGGGCCAGCTCCGGCAGCTTCTTGGCACCGAAGAGCAGCACCAGCACGAGGAGGATCAGCAAGATCTCGGTGGGGCCGAGGTTCATCGCCATGGGTACTGCGAGGGAGCTGCTCATGAGGTCCTCATCTACGTCGTGGTCGCCGTTGCCATGGTAGCGCCCTGGCCTAGGTGTAGTGCGCCAGCGCGGCCACGGCCGTGCGGCGGACGTCGTCGGCGATCGCGGCGGGCTGCTCGACGCTCACCGAGGAGCCGAGCCGCAGCAGCAGCCGGGACAGCCAGGCCGGGTCGCCGACGCGCAGATCGACCCGCAGCCGGCCACCGGGGGCCTCCTCGACACGCTCGGTGGGGTAGTACTCGGCCACCCAGCGGGCCTGCGGCTCCAGCAGCAGGGTCACCAGCAGGTCCTCCGGCGAGGGCTGGAACAGCCCCGCGGACAGGTCGCGCGGCGCCACGTCGTGCTGCTGCGCGGGCGTGTCGAGCAGCTCCGCGGAGGAGATCCGGTCCAGGCGGAACAGCCGCTGCCCCTCCGCCGAGTGACACCACGCCTCGAGGTAGTCGTGGCCCTCTGCACTCACCAGCCGCAGGGGGTCGACGGTGCGGGCCGTGGACTCGTCGCGGGCCGGGACGTAGTAGTCCAGTCGGACCTGCACCCCGCGCTCGAGGGCCTGGCCGAGCCGGGAGCGTACGGCGGCCAGCCCGGAGTCCTGGGTCGGCAGGTGCACGTCGACGTGCGCGGCCAGCGCCGCCGCGTCGCCGGCCGCCGCCTCGAGCTTGCCCAGCGTGCGGTCCACCACCGGGCGGACCTCGGCGCCGCCGGTCTCCCGCAGCGCGCGGAGCGCGACGATCAGGGCCGACGCCTCCGAGCTGTCCAGCCGGAGCGGACGGGTCAGGTAGTCGGCGTTCGAGACCCGGATGACCCCCTCTCCCTCCAGGGCGTCCATGTCGACCTCGATCAGGTCACCCATGCCCAGCCCGGGCAGGCCGCAGAACCACAGCACGTTGAGGTCGCGGGCGATCTGGCCCGCCGAGACGCCGAACTCCGCGGCGGCCTCCGCCACCGGAACCTCCCGCCGGGCCTGGATGTAGGGCACCAGCGCCAGCAGCCGGGCCACCTGTTCCCGGGCCCCGCTCATGCCGCGCTCCCGGGGGCGGTCGCGATCCCGCGCAGCCGGGCGACGACCAGGTCGCGCACCTCGACGGGCGTCTCGACGACCACGTCGACGCCGTAGCCCAGCACTTCGTCGGCCAGCGCGTCCGTCGAGGCGAAAGCCACCTCGAGCCGGTCCCAGCCCTCGGTGCTCCCCGGGGCGATGCCGGCGCTCACCCCGGGCGCGGCCTCGGGAGCGGGACGGGCCCGTCGACGCAGCCCGTGGCCGGCGCCGGGCCGGACCCGCAGCACGGCGGAACGGTCCGCGGGGGCGGGCGCGAGCCGTCGGGTGAGCGCGCGGATGTCGGTGTCCGGCGGCACGTCGTAGCCGCCGGCCCGGCCCTCGCTGCGGACCTCTCCCTGCACCCGCGAGAGCCGGAACAGCCGGACGTCCTCGCGGTCCACGTCGTGCCCGACGACGTACCAGCGGCCGTTGGAGGAGACGACCCCCCACGGCTGCAGGTGCCGGGTCGTGGTCTCCGGCGACCGGGAGGCGCGGTAGTCGAAGGAGACGGGGGTGTGGGTGCGGGTCGCGTCCCACAGCGCCTCGAAGGCCGGCTCGTCCGCGGTGAGCTGCGGCTGCACGACGTCGAGGGCCTCCCGGTCCACGGTCACGCCGGCCGCCTTGAGCTTGACGAGCGCGTCCGAGGTGGCCGCCGCCAGGCCGGCGTGCTGCCAGACACGGGCCGCCAGGCCGACCACCGCGGCCTCGTCGGGCTCCAGGTCGATCTCGGGGAGCTCGAAGGCGGACCGCTCGATGCGGTAGCCCGGCTCGTCCTCGAAGGCGCGGTCGAGGTAGCCGACCTCGAGCGGGATGCCGAGGGAGCGGAGCTCCTCCTTGTCCCGCTCGAACATCTTCTCGAACGCCTCGTCGCCCGCCTCCCGGTAGTCCTCGATGACCTCGCGGATGCGGTCCTTGCCGACGTAGCTGCGGGCGACCAGGAGGGTGATGAGCAGGTTGAGCAGACGCTCGCTCTTGCGTGCCGTCACGTGATCCCCTCGTCTGGTCGCCGCTCCCGGACACCGACCCCCGGCCGGTCGCCCGCTGCGAAACCTACCTCAGCGGGTCACCGGCTCCCGGCGGCCCCACGCCGCGTGTGGAGTCAGGAGACGCCGAGCACGTCGACGACGAAGACCAGCGTCGAGTTGGCCGGGATGCCCTCGCGCGGCTGGTCGCCGTAGGCCTCCCCGGGCGGCGCGATGATCAAGACGCGGCTGCCGCGCTTGAGGCCCGGGATGGACTTGTCCCAGGCCGGGATCAGCCCGCCGACGCCGACCCCGAAAGCGGCCGGTTCACGGCTGTAGGACTCGTCGAACGGCTTCTTGGACCCGTAGACGGAGCCGAAGTAGTCGAAGGTCACCATCGAGCCGGCCCGGGCGGGCGGGCCCTCGCCCTCGATGAGCGGGATGACGGTCAGCTTCTGGGGTGCCTTCTCGGGCGCGGTCGACCAGTCGAAGCCGGTGACGGCGCCGTCCTTCTCGATCACCGTGGGCGCGTCGGCCGGCGGTTCGAGCTGCTTGCCCTCCGGGCCGTCCAGCACCTCGGTCGGCGGCACCGAGACGATGTCGGCGACGAACACCGCCGTGTCGTCCGGCCCGATCTTCAGCTGCGGGGCGCCCTGAGCGCCCCAGACGTCGCTGGCCGGGGCGGTGATGGCCACCCGGCTGCCGGCGGGCTCGCCCACCACGGCGTCCAGGAGCACCTGGAAGAGCTGGCCCTCGCTCATCGTCACCTGGACGGGCGGGCCGGCGTCGTAGGTGTTGACGGCCTTCTGCCCGCTGGTGCCGTTGCCGATGTAGAGCTGCAGCAGCGCCACCTCGTTCGCCTTCACGGGGTCGCCGTCGCCGGTGGTCAGCACCTCCGACTTCACTCCGTCGGTCTTGACCGGCTTGTCCAGCTTGACCTCCAGGCCGGTGCCGACCTCGCCGTCGACGCTCACCCCGGCGAGGGCCTTGGTGTCGCTGGCGGTGTCGGCCTTCTCGGAGGATCCGGACCCACCCCCGCAGGCAGCGGTGGCGAGCAGGAGCACGGAGACGACGCTCATCGCGAGTGGGCGACGGGGCACGGGAACACCTCGAGAAAGTTTCGGTGGGGGGTCGGGCGCCACGATAGCCGGGACGGCCAAGCACTCCGTTCCCAGCGACCGGCGCGGAGGCCGGACGGGACGGAGGTCACATGCCTTCGATGAGCTTGTGCACCCGCTCGTCGTGCGCGCGGAACGGGTCCTTGCACAGGACGGTCCGCTGGGCCTGGTCGTTGAGCTTGAGGTGCACCCAGTCGACGGTGAAGTCGCGCCGGCGCTCCTGCGCTCGCTTGATGAACTCGCCGCGCAGGCGGGCGCGGGTGGTCTGCGGCGGCAGCGTCTTCGCCTCGAAGATGCGCAGGTCGTCGGTGACCCGCGTGACCGCTCCGCGACGCTCGAGCAGGTAGTAGAGGCCGCGGCCGCGGTGGATGTCGTGGTAGGCCAGGTCGAGCTGCGCGACCCGGGGATGGCTGAGCGGGAGGCCGTGCTGGGCGCGGTAGCGGTCGATCAGCTTCCACTTGATCACCCAGTCGATCTCGCGCTCGACCAGACCGAAGTCCCCGGACTCCACCGCCTTGAGCGTGCGTTCCCACAGGTCGAGCGTGCGCTCGATGACCGGCGTGCTGATCTCGCGGCGGTCGACGAAGTCGCGGGCGCGGGTGAGGTACTCCTGCTGGATGTCGAGCGCGCTTGCCTCGCGGCCGTTGGCCAGCCGCACCTTCCGGCGTCCGGTCATGTCGTGCGAGATCTCGCGGATCGCCCGGATCGGGTTCTCCATCGTGAGGTCGCGCATCACCACGCCCTCCTCGATCATCCGCAGCACCAGGTCGCAGGAGGACACCTTGAGCAGCGTCGTGGTCTCGCTCATGTTGGAGTCCCCGACGATGACGTGCAGGCGCCGGTAGCGCTCGGCGTCGGCGTGCGGCTCGTCGCGGGTGTTGATGATCGGCCGGCTGCGGGTGGTGGCGCTGGAGACGCCCTCCCAGATGTGCTCGGCGCGCTGGCTGACGGAGTACATCGCGCCGCGCGGGGTCTGGATCACCTTGCCGGCGCCGCAGATGATCTGGCGCGTGACCAGGAACGGGATCAGCACGTCGGCGAGCTTGCTGAACTCCCCCTGCCGTCCGACGAGGTAGTTCTCGTGGCAGCCGTAGGAGTTTCCGGCCGAGTCGGTGTTGTTCTTGAACAGGTAGACGTCGCCGGCGATGCCCTCGTCGTGCAGGCGCCGCTCGGCGTCGACGAGCAGACCCTCGAGCACCCGCTCCCCCGCCTTGTCGTGGGCGACCAGGTCGACGAGGTCGTCGCACTCGGGGGTGGCGTACTCCGGGTGGCTGCCGACGTCGAGGTAGAGCCGGGCGCCGTTGCGCAGGAACACGTTGCTGCTGCGGCCCCAGGAGACCACCTTGCGGAACAGGTAGCGGGCAACCTCGTCCGGCGAGAGGCGTCGCTGCCCGCGGAACGTGCAGGTGACGCCGTACTCGTTCTCGATCCCGAAGATCCGGCGGTCCACGGGTCCCACCCTAGGCGCCGTACGCAACCCCCGTCAGCGACTCGCGGAACCAGCCCCGCTCAGTCCAGCGGTGGACCGGACCGGTCCACCGGCGGCGAGACCGGGGGCGAAACCGGCGGGGCCACCGGCGAGTCGCTCTCCGCACTGGCGGCCGGGCCCTCGGCCGGCGCTCCCGACGGCAGCTCAGCGGCGGGGCCGGCCTCCGGACCGCCGTCACCGCTCCCTCCGAGGATCCGCTCGAGGCGCTCCTCGGTGAGCCGCTTGAACTTGCGCTGCTGGGTGCGGGTGCGGTCGAGGATCGCCACCTCGAGGTCCGAGGCCGGGATGACCCGGTCGCCGCTGTCGCTGTGACCGAGGGCCGCCACGGCGACCCGCAGCGCGTCGGCGAGCGATGCGCCCAGGACGAAGTGCTCCCGCAGGTGCGCGGTGACCGACTCCGCCGCGCCGCCCATCACTGCGAAGTCGTGCTCGTCGGCGACCTGGCCGTCGTAGGTGAGCCGGTAGATCTGGTCGTCGGCGACCGCGTCCCCGACCTCGGCGACGAAGATCTCCACCTCGTAGGGCTTCTCGCCGCCGCTGGAGAAGATCGTGCCCAGGGTCTGCGCGTAGGCGTTCGCCAGGCCCCGGCCGGTCACGTCGCGGCGGTCGTAGGCGTAGCCGCGCATGTCGGCCAGCCGGACCCCGGCGATCCGGAGGTTCTCGAACTCGTTGTAGCGGCCCACCGCGGCGAACGCGATCCGGTCATAGATCTCGCTGACCTTGTGCAGCGCCTGGGACGGGTTCTCCGAGACGAACATGATCCCGTCGGCGTACTGGATGACGGCGACCGAGCGGCCGCGGGCGATGCCCTTGCGGGCGAAGTCCGCCCGGTCCTTCATCAGCTGCTCGGGCGAGACGTAGAACGGCATCGTCATGGGTGATCCTCGCGTTCAGGAAGGGGCAGGCTCGACGGCACGGTCGGCCGGACTAGGTCAGGGAGGCCACGGGGCCGTCGGGGCGCTGCATGCGCGCGGCGATCACGCGGTCGGCGATGGCGGCGACCTCCTGGTCGGGCAGCCGGCGCAGCCCGTCCCCGGTGATCACGGTGACGACCGGGAAGATCCGCCGGGTCATGTCCGGCCCGCCGGTTGCCGAGTCGTCGTCGGCGGCGTCGTACAGCGCCTGCACCAGCGCGGTCACGCAGCCCTCCTCGTCGAGGTCCTCGCGGTAGAGCTTCTTCAGCGAGCCGCGAGCGAACAGCGACCCGGAGCCGACGGAGTGGAAGGCCGTCTCCTCGTAGCGGCCGCCGGTGACGTCGTAGGAGAAGATCCGGCCCTGCCGGCCGACGAGGTCGTAGCCGGCGAAGAGCGGCACCACGGCCAGGCCCTGCATCGCCATCCCGAGGTTGGAGCGGATCAGCGCGGCGAGCCGGTTCGCCTTGCCGTCCATCGACAGCGTCGTGCCCTCGATCTTCTCGTAGTGCTCGAGCTCGGTCTGGAACAGCCGCACCATCTCCACCGCGAGGCCTGCGGCGCCGGCGATGCCCACGGCGGAGTACTCGTCGGCGGGGAAGACCTTCTGGATGTCGCGCTGGGCGATGATGTTGCCCATCGTCGCGCGCCGGTCACCGGCCATCACCACCCCGCCGGGGTACGTCGCCGCGACGATCGTGGTCCCGTGCGGAGCCAGCTCGGCGGCGTTCCCCTGGGGCAGCGAGCGGTGGCTGGGCAGCAGCTCGGGGGCCTGGTGGGCGAGGAACTCCGCGAACGAGGACGAACCGGGCGCGAGGAAGGCAGCGGAGAGCCGCCCGGAGAGACGATCGCTCATGGAGGCCTACTCGCCGCCCTTCTGGATGAACGACTTCACGAAGTCCTCGGCGTTGGTCTCCAGCACGTCGTCGATCTCGTCGAGGATCGCGTCGATGTCCTCGTCGAGCTGCTCCTTGCGGTCCGCGACCTCGCCGGCGGCCGCGACCTCCGGGGCCTCCTCGGACTCCGAGGACCTCTTGGGCTGCTTCTGCTCCTGTGCCATGAGCGACTCCTCCGCGACGGTGGGACGACGCCTCCGACCCTAGCCGGTCAACGCACGGAACAAGGCCTCTGCTGTGTCACAACGGTCGAGGAGTTCGCCGACGTGGGCGCGGCTGCCGCGCAGCGGGTCGACGGTGGGCACGCGCTGCAGCGACTCGCGGCCCGGCAGGTCGAAGATCACCGAGTCCCACGAGGCCGCCGCGATCTGGTCGGCGTACTGCTCCAGGCACCGACCCCGGAAGTAGGCGCGGGTGTCCTCGGGCGGTCGGTGCATCGCCTCGGCGACCTCGGCGTCACCGAGGAGGCGCTCGATCCGGCCCATCCCCACCAGCCGGTGGTAGAGCCCCTTGTCGGGCCGGATGTCGGCGTACTGCAGGTCGATCAGGTGCAGCTTCGCGTCGTCCCAGTCCAGGCCGTCGCGGTCGCGGTACTGCTGCAGGAGCTTGAGCTTGGCCACCCAGTCGAGCTCCCGGGCGCACAGGAACGGGTCCTCCTCCAACCGGTCCAGGAGCGACTGCCAGCGCGCCAGCACGTCCTGGGTCTGGGGGTCCGCGTCGGCGCCGTACCGGTCCTCGACGTACTTGCGGGCGAGGTCGAGGTACTCGCGCTGCAGCTGCACCGCGGTCAGCGTGCGGCCGTCCTCCATCCTCAGGAGGTGCCGCAGGGTCGGGTCGTGGGAGACCGCGCGCAGCGCGCGCACGGGCTGGTGCACCGCGAGGTCGCGGCCGATGAAGCGGTCCTCGATCATCGCCAGCACGAGCGAGGTCATGCCGACCTTCATGTACGTGGACACCTCGGCGAGGTTGGCGTCCCCGATGATCACGTGCAGGCGGCGATACTTCTCCGGGTCGGCGTGCGGCTCGTCCCGGGTGTTGATGATCGGCCGCTTGAGGGTGGTCTCCAGACCTACCTCGACCTCGAAGTAGTCGGCGCGCTGGCTGAGCTGGAAGCCGTGGTCGCGGCCGTCCTGCCCGATCCCGACGCGGCCGGCACCGGTGATCACCTGCCGGCTGACGAAGAACGGCGTGAGGTGCCGCACGATGTCACCGAACGGCGTGCTGCGGCGCATCAGGTAGTTCTCGTGCGCGCCGTACGACGCACCTTTGTTGTCGGTGTTGTTCTTGTAGAGCAGCAGCTGGGCTGCGCCGGGAAGGGCGCCGGCGAACCGGGCGGCGTCGAGCATCACCTGCTCCCCTGCCTTGTCCCACTTCACGATGTCGAGCGGCGTGGTGCACTCCGGCGTGGAGTACTCGGGGTGGGCGTGGTCGACGTAGAGGCGGGCCCCGTTGGTCAGGATGACGTTGGCGAGCCCGAGGTCCTCGTCGGTGAGCTGGGAGGGGTCGGCCACCTCGCGGGACATGTCGAAGCCGCGGGCGTCGCGCAGCGGCGACTCCTCCTCGAAGTCCCAGCGGGCACGACGGGCGCGCAGCGTCGAGGAGGCGTAGGCGTTGACCACCTGGGACGAAGCCACCATCGGGTTGGCGGTGGGCTGCCCCTGCACCGAGATGCCGAACTCGGTCTCGGTCCCCATCACCCGTCGCACGCTCATGTCCCGAGACTACGCGGACGGCCGCACCGGTCCCTGGGGAACGCCCGGGCCCGGCGGCGCCGACCACCCGCCGTAGGCCCGGCGCCGACGAGCAGGCGCTAGCGTGCGCCCATGACCGACGAGTCCCCCCGCGCCCTCGCCGCCGCCGAGGTGCTCGGCCTGGCCCACCAGGTGACCCGGCACGGCCCGGTGCGCTCGCTGGAGGAGGCGGCGGCCGCGCGCGGTCTCCCACCCGAGGCCATCGTGAAGACGCTGGTGGTGCGGCTCGCCGACGACGACTACCGGTTCGTCCTGGTCCCGGGCGGCCGGGAGATCGCCTGGCCGAAGCTGCGGGCAGTGCTCGGCGTGAACCGGCTCTCGATGCCGAGCGCCGAGGTGGCACTAGAGGTGACCGGCTACGTGCGCGGCACGATCACCCCGCTGGGCAGCACCCACGCATGGCCGGTGATCGCCGACGAGCACGTGGCCGGTGCGGTCTCGATCGGCGGCGGCGGGCCCGGCGTGGCGCTCACCCTGGACGCGGCCGACCTGGTGGCGGCCCTCGACGCGACCGTCGCCGACGTGACCGAGCCGGCCGGCTGACCCCGACGGGTCGGGCCGGCCGGCTCGCCTGCCTGGTCTAGAGGTACTGGCCGGTGTTGGAGACCGTGTCGATCGAGCGTCCCGGCTCGGTGCCCTGCTTGCCGGTGATCAGCGTGCGGATGAAGACGATCCGCTCGCCCTTCTTGCCCGAGATCCGGGCCCAGTCGTCCGGGTTCGTGGTGTTGGGGAGGTCCTCGTTCTCCTTGAACTCGTCCACGCAGGCCTGCAGCAGGTGGGTGACCCGCAGCCCCTTCTGCTGGGTCTCGAGCAGGTCCTTGATCGCCATCTTCTTGGCCCGGTCGACGATGTTCTGGATCATCGCGCCGGAGTTGAAGTCCTTGAAGTACAGGACCTCCTTGTCGCCGTTGGCGTAGGTGACCTCGAGGAACCTGTTCTCCTCGGTCTCTGTGTACATCCGCTCCACGGTGGCCTGGATCATCGCGGCCACGCACGCCTCCCGGTCCCCGCCGAACTCGGCGAGGTCCTCGGCGTGCAGCGGCAGCGAGGTGAGGAGGTACTTGGAGAAGATGTCGCGGGCCGACTCGGCGTCCGGCCGCTCGATCTTGATCTTCACGTCCAGGCGTCCGGGACGCAGGATCGCGGGGTCGATCATGTCCTCGCGGTTCGAGGCGCCGATCACGATGACGTTCTCGAGGCCCTCGACGCCGTCGATCTCGCTGAGCAGCTGCGGCACGATCGTGTTCTCCACGTCGGAGGAGACACCGGAGCCGCGGGTGCGGAACAGCGAGTCCATCTCGTCGAAGAACACGATGACCGGCGTGCCCTGGTTGGCCTTCTCCCGGGCCCGCTGGAAGACCAGCCGGATGTGCCGCTCGGTCTCGCCGACGTACTTGTTGAGCAGCTCGGGGCCCTTGATGTTGAGGAAGTAGGACTTCCCCTCCTGGCCGGTCTTGGCCGCCACCTTCTTGGCCAGCGAGTTCGCCACCGCCTTGGCGATCAAGGTCTTGCCGCAGCCGGGCGGGCCGTAGAGCAGCACGCCCTTGGGCGGCTTGAGCTGGTGCTCCTTGAACAGGTCGGGGTGCAGGTAGGGCAGCTCGACGGCGTCGCGGATCTGGTCGATCTGGCCGCGGAGGCCGCCGATGCTCTCGTAGGCGATGTCCGGGACCTCTTCGAGGACCAGCTCCTCGACCTCGGACTTCGGCACCTTCTCGTAGACGTAGCCCGAGCGGGAGTCCAGCAGCAGCGAGTCCCCCGCACGCAACGTGATGGCGCGCAGCGGCTCGGCGAGCCGGACCACGCGCTCCTCGTCCGCGTTGGCGATGACCAGGACCCGGTCGCCGTCGGCCAGGACCTCCTTGAGCATCACGACCTCGCCGATCTCCTCGTAGTCGAGGGCGGCGACGACGTTCAGGGCCTCGTTGAGCATGACCTCCTGGCCGCGGCGCAGGTCGGTGAGCTCGATGGTCGGGCTGACGTTCACCCGGAGCTTGCGCCCCCCGGTGAAGACGTCGATCGAGCCGTCCTCGTTGCTGCCCAGGAAGGTGCCGAAGCCGGCCGGCGGCTGCGCCAGCCGGTCGACCTCCTCCTTGAGGGTCATGATCTGGTCGCGGGCCTCCCGCAACGTCTGCGCCAGCCGCTCGTTCTGGCTGGTCACCGCCGCCAGCGAGCGCTGCGTCTCGGCGAGCCGCTGCTCCACCGAGCGCGAGTGGACCGGGCTCTCCGCGAGCCGGCGGCGCAGGTCCCTGACCTCGTCCTCCAGGAAGCCGAGCTGGCTCTCCAGCTCGTCGCGCGTGCGCGATCCAGGCCTGTTCATGTCGTTGTCCGACGCGGGCATGACAGTCACCTCCACTGCAATGGACGTCTCGCCTGCGAGCGACACTACCCGCGCGGCGAAGCGTTGTGACAAGGAACGTCAGACGTGTCGGCGACCAATAGTTGTCTCGTCGTCGTCCTGTCCCCGGCCCGTGACCTGCCGCCGCGCGCGGGCCGCTCAGGCGTCGAACGGCTCCTCGGCCACGGCGGGCGGCAGGCCACCGGGGCGCGGACCGTCGTAGTCGACGCCGTACGCGCCCGGGGCGGGGCGCCGCTTGCGGACCGGGGCGGTCTCCCCCGGCGCCAGCCGGCGCGCGGTGACCAGGAAGCCGGTGTGCCCGACCATCTTGTGGCCGGGGCGGACGGCGAGCCCCTCGACGTGCCAGTCCCGCACGAGCGTCTCCCACGGGTGCGGCTCGGTGAAGCCGCCGTGGGCGCGCAGCGTCTCGACGGTCTTGCTCAGCTGGGTGGTGGTGGCGACGTACGCGCACACCATCCCGCCGGCGGCCAACGCCCGGGCGACCCGGTCCACGCACTCCCAGGGCGCGAGCATGTCGAGCACGATCCGGTCGACCGACCCGTCCTCCTCCGCCATTGCCTCGACGAGGTCGCCGACGGTGAGCTGCCAGGCGGGGTGGTCGCCGTCGAAGAACTGGGTGACGTTGCGCCGGGCCACGTCGGCGAACTCCTGGCGGCGTTCGTACGACGAGACGCGGCCCTCCGGTCCGACGGCGCGCAGCAGCGAGCAGGTCAGCGCGCCGGAGCCCACCCCGGCCTCGACCACCCGCGCGCCCGGGAAGACGTCGGCCATCGCGACGATCTGGGCGGCGTCCTTGGGGTAGACGACCGCTGCCTGGCGGGGCATGGAGACCACGAACTCAGTGAGCAGCGGACGGAACACGAGGTACTCGCCCCCGGCGGAGGAGACGATGGTGAAGCCCTGCTCGCGGCCGATCAGGTCGTCGTGCTCGAGGTGCCCGCGGTTGGAGAAGAACCGCTTGCCGGCCTCGAGGCAGATGTTGTGGCGGCGTCCCTTGGTGTCGGTGAGCCGGACCCACTCGCCCTCCTGCAGCGGGCCACGTCTTACCCCGGACCAGGTCGGGTCGGGCAAGGTCGTGGCTGCGTCGGCGGGCTCCTCGGGGGCGTCCGGGGACAGGTCTGACGAGGGCTCGAGGGGGATGGGCATGCGCCGGAGCCTATCGGGGGCGCCGCCGGCCTCAGGCGGCGCGGGCGAAGGCCCGGTCGACGTCCTCGGTGACCAGCACGCCGTAGACGGTGCCGTCCGGCTCGAGCAGGAGGTACTCAGATGCGGGCGTGCGCTGCATGGCCCGGATCAGCGGCTCGCCGACGAGGTCCGCCGCCAGGAACAGCCCGGGCTGCAGGGTGCGCGCCACCGAGCTGACCGGGATCCACGGACGCCGCTCGTCGGGGGTGGCCAGGACGGCGGCCTCGCTGACCACGGCGGTGGGACGACCGTCCTGACCGAGGACCAGGATGCTGCCGGCCCGCTCCTCCTGGGCCCTCCGGACAGCCTCGGAGAGCGGCTGGTCGCCGGGAACCTGCAGCGCCCGGCGGGCCAGCTGCCGGGCGGCGAGCACCGGCAGCCGGCGGCGGACCTTGGCCGAGACGATGGCGGCGGTCGCCCCGCTCCACAAGAAGGCGGCGATCACCAGCGCCAGGACGTAGTCGCTGATCAGCGTGGGCTGCCCGGTCACCAGCTCGCGGCCCAGCGGGTAGCCGAGGGCGGCCACGGCCGCGACCCGGCCGCCCCAGCCCGCCACGATCGTCGCGCGGTGCGGGTCGCCGGTGGCCTTCCACACGCCCGCGCGCAGCACCCGGCCGCCGTCGAGCGGCAGGCCGGGCACGAGGTTCAGCACGCCGACGATCAGGTTGGCGGTGGCGAGCATCTCCACGGCCAGCTCCAGCAACCCGGAGGGCGTCACGGGGAGCAGCAGCAAGAAGACCAGCCCGATCGCGACCGAGGTCAGCGGGCCGACGACGGAGACGCCGAACTCGCGTCCGGGGGTGTCCGGCTCCCCGTCGATCTCGGTCACACCGCCGAGGAAATGCAGCGTGATGGACCGGACCGGAAGGCCGTAGCGCCGGGCCATCAGGGCGTGCGAGATCTCGTGCAGCAGCACCGAGAGGTAGAGCAGGACGGCGAAGGCGCCGCCGGCCACGTAGGTCCACGCCCCCAGCCCCGGGGCCACCTGCTCGATCGCGGGTGCGATGAGCACCGAGATCAGGACCGCCACGATCAACCACGAGGACCGGACGAGGACGTCGATCCCCCCGACCTGGCCGATCCGGAGCGTGCCTGGTGGGCGCGTCGGCGCCGGCTGCCTGCTGGGGTCCGCCCCTGGTGATGCCACGCCCCCAAACTATCGCGACGGTCCGTCCCGGTTCTGTCGGCGCGACCACCTAGGGTCGTCGACATGAGCACACACGTCACCGAGGGGACGGTCGTCGACGGGGTCGACGTCCTCGGGTCGCTCTCCCCGAGCCGGGCATCGGACTTCATGACCTGTCCGCTCCTGTTCCGCTTCCGCACCATCGACAAGCTGCCCGAGCCGTCCTCCCCGGACGCCGTGCGCGGCACCGTCGTGCACAAGGTGCTGGAGAACCTGTTCGACCTGCCGGCGGCGGAGCGCACCTCCGACCGGGCTTCCCGGATGCTCCAGCCGGCCTGGGAGGAGGTCCTCGAGGCCGATCCCCGGGTCGCGGAGATGTTCGGCCCCGAGGGGCCGGAGATCAGCGCCTGGATGGCCTCCTGCGGCGAGTCGCTGGAGCGCTACTTCACGCTCGAGGACCCGACCCGCCTCGAGCCGGCCGAGCGCGAGCTCTACGTCGAGACGCTGCTGGAGTCCCGGCTGCTGCTGCGCGGCTTCGTGGACCGCCTCGACGTCGCCCCGACCGGCGAGATCCGGGTGGTGGACTACAAGACCGGCCGGTCCCCGGCCGAGGCCTTCGAGGCCAAGGCGCTCTTCCAGATGAAGTTCTACGCGCTGGTGATCTGGCGCACCCGGGGCGTGGTCCCGCGGATGCTGCAGCTGATCTACCTCGGCAACGGCGAGGTGCTGCGCTACTCCCCCGACGAGAGCGACCTGCTCGCCACGGAGCGCAAGGTCGAGGCGCTGTGGTCGGCGATCAAGCGCGCCCAGGAGTCCGGTGACTTCCAGCCCCGCCGGTCGGCGTTGTGCGGCTGGTGTGCCCACCAGGCGCTGTGTCCCGAGTGGGGCGGTACGACGCCACCGCTGCCCGAGCCGGTGGCGGTCGAGCCGGCGCCGGTCGATCTCGCCGCGGAGGGCTCGGCGGAGTTCTCCTGACGCGACCGGATCGCGCCCCTACGCTCGGCCCATGAGCGTGGCAGACGAGATGGACTACCGCTTCGGCACCGCCAACCGCGCCCAGCGAGCGCTCCAGGTGCTGGTGGCCTCCCGGGGCGGCGCCTGGTTCTTCTCGCGGGTCCTGCCGCCCCTGGATACCTGGGTGCAGCGCGTGAGCCACCACCGCCACACCGTGCCGGGCCTGCTGGCCGGGTTGCCGGTCGTGGACCTGACCACCACCGGCCGCAAGAGCGGGCTGCCCCGCACCACACACCTGATCGCGATCCCGCACCACGACACCCTTGCCCTGCTCGGCACGAACTTCGGGCAGCCGTCGACTCCCGCGTGGGTGCTGAACCTGGAGGCGGACCCGGTGGCGACGCTCTCCTACCGGGGCACCTCGGTGCAGGTCCTGGCCCGCCCGGCCACCGAGCCCGAGCAGGCCGAGGTGCTGGCCCGCTCGGAGAAGCTGTACATCGGGTACCGCAAGTACCAGACACGCATCACCGGCCGCCGGCTGCGGATCTTCGTGCTGGAGCAGGCGCGGAGCTGACCTGGCTCCGGTCTCCCGCGTGCTTCCGGGCGCTAGGACCAGCCGGGGTGGCCGGCCCGGCCCGGCAGCGCGAACAGCGAGAGCGCGTCGAGGCCGACCAGCGTCTCGGTGAGGATCCGGCGCTCGCCCGCCGGCACCGGCACGTGGTTGGGCACCACCACGACCGAGCAGCCCGCGGCCACCGCGGAGCGGGCGCCGGTGGCGGAGTCCTCGATCGCCAGGGACCGGGTCGGGTCGACACCGAGCTTGGCGGCTGCGGTGAGGTAGGGCTCGGGGTGGGGCTTGCCCTGGGAGACCAGGTCACCGGTCACGACCACGTCGAAGACGTCTTCCGGGAGCCCGGCCAGGATCGGTGCGACGAACCGTTGGTACGACATCGTCACCAGGGCCAGCGGCACCTCGTGCGAGCGCAGGTCCTCGAGCAGCTCGCGGGCTCCCGCCCGCCACGGCACCTCGTCCAGCACACGTGCCACCACCCGGTCGAGGAGCTCCTCGACGATCACCGCGGCGTCGAGGTCGATGCCGGAGTGCTCGCGCAGGTAGCGACCCGAGTCGAGCAGGTCGTTGCCGACCAGGTTCATCGCGTGCTCGTGGCTCCAGGTGCCGCCGTGCTCCTCGACCAGGGCGTACTCGGCGTCGATCCAGTACGGCTCGGTGTCGACCAGGGTGCCGTCCATGTCCCACAGGACGGCCTGCGGCCGGCATTCACCCCTGTCCGGGTCCTGACCTGCCGGTTCGCGAGAAAGCGCGGTGCTCAGAATGCCCTCCTTGAGAGGTTCGTGCGACGGGCCGTGCGACGACCCACGATAGATCCACCATGCGCGAGAGTCGTCATCGTCAGGGCGCACCCCAGCAACGTGCTGCGAACTCCCCTGTTGCCGGTCCATGCGCGTCCGCATGCATCCCCCTCGAATGGGTAGGACTCCTGCACACCCGCTACGACTCAGAAGCGAGTCGCGCGACGCGGCTACTGAAGGATGTCATCAATTGCGCGCACTGACGGTGCAGCCGAGAACGCCCCGATCCCTACGGGTGGACGACGTCCCGGAGCCTGAGGCCGGCCCGGACGAGCTGCTGGTGCGAGGGCTGGCCGTCGGGGTCTGCGGGACCGACAAGGAGATCGTGCGCGGTGACTACGGGTGGGCGCCCCCCGGCCGGGACCGCTTGACGCTGGGTCACGAGTCCCTGGGACGGGTTGAGCACGCTCCGGATGGCAGCGGCTTCGTCGCGGGCGACCTGGTGGCCGGGGTCGTTCGCCGACCGGACCCGGAGCCGTGCGGCGCGTGCGCGCATGACGAGTGGGACATGTGCCGCAACGGGCGCTACACCGAGCGCGGGATCAAGGAGCTCGACGGCTACGCCAGCGAGCTGTGGACGGTTCCCGCTCACTTCGCCGTCAAGGTGGCCGCACACCTGGGGCTCACCGGTGTGCTGACCGAGCCCACCAGCGTGGTCGCCAAGGCCTGGGAGCAGGTCGACCGGATCGGGGAACGGGCCTGGTTCGAGCCGCGCACGGTGCTGGTGACCGGCGCGGGTCCGATCGGGCTGCTGGCCGCGCTGATCGGTGTCCAGCGCGGGCTCGACGTGCACGTGCTCGACCGACTCACCGACGGGCCCAAGCCCGACCTGGTGCGCGACCTCGGCGCCACCTACCACCACTCCAGCGTCGAGGACGTCGCCCGGCAGCTGTGCCCGGACGTCGTCATCGAGGCGACCGGAGTCGGGCAGCTCGTCTTCGACGCCATCGCCTCCACCGGCTCCTACGGCATCGTCTGCCTTACCGGCGTGTCCTCCGGCGCTCGCCGGCTGCAGATCGACGCCCGCGCCCTGAACCGCGAGGTGGTGCTGGAGAACGACGCGGTCGTGGGCTCGGTCAACGCGAACCTTCGTCACTACCACCTGGCGGCGGCCGCCCTCGCCGAGGCGGAACCCGAGTGGCTGCACCGGCTCATCACGACCACGGTTCCCCTCGCCGAGGCGCCGACCGCGTTCGACCGGCCCCCGGGCGAGGACGTCAAGGTGGTCATCACCCTCGACGACAGCGTGCTTGCTTCCTGATCCCGCTGCCGGGCGGCCTGTTCGACCAACCGAAGGAGCAGATGTGTCGACCTCGACAGACAACCGGCAGCAAGCGACTCACCGACCGTGGATCGGGGCCGCCCTGCGGGACTTTCCCTGGGTCCACCTGGGCCTCGGCCTGACCGGGAACATGTTGTTCGTCGTCGGCAGCGTGATGTTCTTCTGGGAGGGCGTCAAGACCGCGGCGATCTGGCTGTTCGTGCTCGGCAGCCTCGGCATGCTGATCGGGTCGCTCGGGGAGCTGCTGGTCCGCGTCGAGAAGCACCGTCGCGACGACCACTGACGCGGTCGTCCCGATCGGGTCCAGAGCCTTCGCGGCGCCTCGCCGGTCCCTCGTCTGACCGGGGGCTGCCGGACTCGGAACCTTGACACAGGTGCGAGGCACCTCGATGGTTGGCGATGTCCGCTTCGCCGTCAGGACGAGGAGAGTCCGTCATGTCCGGTTCCAGCTCCGAGACCGAAGCTCCGCAGCGACCGTCGTCGGGACTCTCGGCCGCCATGCGGCCGGTGAACTCCGTGGTCGAGCGCTACATCCCCAGCGCCTTGGTCTTCGCCATCGTCCTGACCTTCCTCGTGGCGATCCTCGCGCTGCTGCTGACCGATGCCGGCCCGGTCGACGTCGTGAAGGGATGGGGCGAGGGGCTTTCCGGCCTGCTGGCGTTCATGACCCAGATGGCACTGATCCTCCTGCTGGGCCACACCCTGGCCAACACCGGACCGGTGCGCAGAGGGTTGGCGTCGCTCGGCGGCCTGCCCAGGACCGCCTTGCAGGCGTACCTCTTCGTCTTCGTGGTCGCCGCCGTCGCGTCCCTGATCACCTGGGGCCTCGGCCTGGTGGTCGGCGTGCTGCTCGCGGTGCAGGTGGCTCGGCAGGGTCGTGAGAAGGGGCTCGAGCTGCACTTCCCGCTGCTGGTCGCAGCCGGGTACTCCGGCTACGTCATCTGGCACATGGGCTACTCCGGCTCCGGCACTCTGACCGCGGCTACTGAGGGCTCGTTCATCGCTGAGCAGCTCGGCCGGACCATCCCGATCAGTGAGACCACCTTCGCCTGGTGGAACATTGTCGCGATCATCGCCACGATCGTCGTGGTCGGCATCGGACTCGCCCTGGTGGCGCCGCGCGCCGGTGACCGGATCGTGGAGCTGAAGGCGGAAGCGCGGTTCGGCGCCGACACGGCCGTCGAGGACGAGGTCGTCACCCCGGCCGACCGGGTGGATGCCAATCGCGTGCCCACGCTGCTGGTGGGTCTGATGCTGGTCGCCTACCTGGTGATCCACTACGCGGAGGGCGGCACGGCGACCCTGGACATCGTCAACTGGACCTTCCTGGCGCTGGTCTTCCTGCTGGTGCGCAGCCCGCTCGAGCTGATCGGCCTGGTCAAGGATGCGGCGTCGAACGTGGGCGAGATCCTGCTGCAGTTCCCGCTCTACGCGGGCATCATGGGGATCATGGCCACCTCGGGCCTGATCACCGTCTTCTCCGACTTCATGGTCGAGACAGCCGGTCCGACGACGTTCGGTCTGCTGGCCTTCCTCTCGGCGGGCGTGGTGAACCTCTTCGTTCCCTCCGGCGGCGGCCAGTTCGCGGTCCAGGGCCCGGTGATGCTCGATGCCGGGGCACGGCTGGGTGTCGACCCGTCCGTGACGATTATGGCCATCGCCTACGGCGACCAGTGGACCAACATGATCCAGCCCTTCTGGGCGCTGCCGGTGCTCGCCATCTCAGGGCTGAAGATCCGCGACATTCTCGGCTACACCATGGTGACCCTGATCGCGTCCGGTCTGGTGTTCGGCACGACGATGCTGCTCCTCGGGCTGGCGAGCTAGGCGGTCTCTGAGCGCGCGCTCGGCGCGTCTCAGTTCTCGCTCCAGGAGCAGCGGTCCGCCGCCGCACTGGTTCTCCCGACGACCCCAAGCGAGTCCGCGGACGCCGGTTCGCGCTCGAGTAAGCGACGGCTTCACGCCATTGAGCCGAACTCCTGCTCCAGGTGCTTGGCCAGCCCCCTGGCGGGCGGGCTGCGGCCCGGTCAGCTGTTCGCGCAGCCTGGACAGCGCGGCCTTCCGCTTCGCCAGTTCTTTCGGGCCGGTTTCTGCCCACAGCTCGAGCCCCACTTCGGAGTCGATGACGCCGACGGCGCGGCGCTTCACGTCCTCGTCCAGGCGCCCGACCTGGTGCTGAGCGGCCGCCAGCGCCAGCCACAGCACGTGTGCTTCGTCCTGGTCGAGTCGCTCGTACTCGGCGATGACCCGGCGAGTGGCCTCCTCGTCTGAGACTTGGTCCTCGAGAAGCTCCCGGTAGTCGCCGCGCACGTCAGCGGCGGTGTCGTCCGAGAAGATGGCTGGTCCCCAAGCACCCATGGCGTCATCTTGCCCGGTCCGCCGCTGCCGGCAGTGCCACCCTCGGAACGCAACACACCTTGTTGCCGGACTCAGCCCTCGCTGAGCTCGGCGAGGAACGCCCGGCCACGCTCGCTCGTCGGGTGCTCCAGCACCTGCTCCGGCGTGCCTTGCTCCGCGATCCCGCTGTCGGCCATGAGCACGACACGGTCGGCGGCCCGGCGGGCGAACCGCATCTCGTGGGTCACGACCACCATCGTCATCCCGTCGTCGGCCAGGGTGCGCATCACCTGCAGCACCTCCCCCACCAGCTCCGGGTCGAGTGCCGAGGTCGGCTCGTCGAAGAGCATCACCTCGGGATCCATGGCAAGGGCCCGCGCGATGGCGACCCGCTGCTGCTGGCCGCCGGAGAGCTTGTCGGGGTAGGCGTCGGCCTTGTCCGGCAGCCCCACCCGCTCCAGCAGTCTCTCCGCACGCTCGCGCGCCTCTTCCTTCGACCGGCCGAGCACGTCGACCTGCGCCATCATGAGGTTGTCGATCACCTTCAGGTGCGGGAAGAGGTTGAAGGACTGGAAGACCATCCCGATCCGGCTCCGGATCTGGTTGAGGTGCTTCTCCTGGTAGACCAGCTCCTCCCCGGCGAACCGGATGGTGCCCGACTGGATGCGCTCGAGGCCGTTGATGCAGCGCAGCAGCGTGCTCTTGCCGGCACCCGAGGGGCCGATCAGCACGACCACCTCTCCGCGGTCGACCTCCAGGTCAACTCCTTGGAGCACGACCGTGTCGCCGTACTTCTTGACGATGTCCCGCATCTCGACGAGTGGCTCGCCCGCGCGGTCTGCGGGAAGCGCGGACGTCTGGGGGCTCCTCATGCCGGTCACCTCCGGTGGGCGTTGAGTCGGTGCTCGAGGCGGTTCACCAGGAAGGTGAGCGCCAGCACGATGGCCAGGTAGTAGAGCGAGACGATGAGGTACATCGTCAACGGCTCGTAGGTCGACGCCGCCTCGTTGCGTGCCGTGAGGAAGAGCTCCTGCATCCCGATGAAGGCGACCAGCGACGAGTCCTTGACCGCGATGATGAACTGGCTGCCCAGCACCGGGAGGATCGCCCGCAGGGCGAGTGGCGCACGCACCCGACGCAGCGTCTTCACACGCGACATGCCCAGGGACCGGGAAGCCTCGTTGAGCTCGGTGGGCACCGACTGGAAGCCCGAGCGGACGATCTCCGCGATGTAGGCGGCGTTGTGGATTCCCAACGCGATGGCGCCGGCCCAGAACTTCTCGAGCGTCAGGATCTCGGCGATGCCGAAGTAGAGCACGAAGATCTGCGCGATCAGCGGTGTCCCACGGATCAGGCCGATGAACCCGGTCGCGACCAGGCGCAGGGCCGCGACCGTGCTCATCGACATCGCCGCCACCACCGACCCGAGCACCATGGCGAAGGCCAGCGCGACGGCCGTGAGCCTCAGCGTCACCCACGTCGCTTCGAGGAAGATCGGCGCCGTGTCGACGAGATAGTCAAAGAAGTTCATGACGTCAGGAGATGTCCTGTCCGAACCACTTCTTGCTGATCTCGGCGTAGGTGCCGTCCTTCTTGATCGCGGCCAGCGCGTCGTTGAGCTCGTCGACGAGAGCGGCGTTCCCCTCGTCGACCGCGAAGGCCGGCTCCTCGGTGTACAGCGGGTCCCCGCACGGCCGGAGGTCCCGGTCGGTCTGCTCGATCTGGTAGAGCCCGACCAGTCGATCGGTCATCGCACCATCGAGTCGGCCTGCGTCCACGTCCTGCAGCGCGGTGACGTCGGAGGTGAACGTCACGATCTCGCCGGCCAGATCCTTGTCCTCGAGGAACGACTGGTAGGTCGTGCCGGAGGCAACACCGACCTTGGGCGAGTCCATCTCGGTCGGGTCCTGGCAGTCACTGTCGTTCGGCACGAACATCGTCGCACCCGAGGTGTAGTAGCTGTCGGTGAAGTCGACGGCCTTGTCGCGCTCCTCGGTGGGGGTCATGGACGCGATCAGCACGTCGTAGCGCTGGCTCTTCACCCCCTGGATGAGGGTGTCGAAGGCACCCGTCTCGGTCTTGAGCTCAAGACCCATCTCGTCGGCGATCGCGGCACCGATGTCGTAGTCGAAACCGGTGAGCTTGTTGTCCTCGAAGTAGCTGAACGGCTGGAACTCGCCGCTCATGGCCACGACGAGCTCACCGTCGTTGATCAGTCGCGGCCCGTCTGATGCCGAGGCGCCGCCGTCATCGCCGCAGGCCGACAGTGTCAGAAGGGCGGCGGCTGCGAGAGCCGCGACCACCCCGCTCCGGCGTCGTCGGTTCATCGCCCTGCTGGTGGATTTCCTCATCAATGTCCTGCCTCCGTTCGGCATTCCCCGCGCGGTGGCGGGGCCGAGAGTCGCGCTTCGGTCAGGTTTGGGAGGTTATCGGCTCCGCCGGCCGGGCCGCGTCGGCCGGGGCTGACCTCCGGCCGATCGTGGCGTGGATCGGAGTACGCGCACGGTGCGGATCCCTGCGCCACAAGGCCCTGACCCGCGCAGCACATCCGGAAAACTGTTATCCGGTTGTTACTTTCGCGTGGGCCCGCAGGGCCTCAGCCCCGTCCGGGAACCTGCAGATGCGCCGACTCGGCGGGTTCGGTGAGCCGACCCCGACCCGTTTCCTGGGACGGGGTCGGCGCCGGAGCCGCGGTCAGTCCTCGGGCTCGTAGCCCAGGTTGGGGCCGAGCCAGCGCTCGGTCTCCTTGAGCGTGAGGCCCTTGCGCTCGGCGTACTCCTCGACCTGGTCCTTGCCGAGGCGACCGACGACGAAGTACTGCGACTCCGGGTGGGAGTAGTACCAGCCGCTGACTGCGGCGCCCGGCCACATCGCCATGCTCTCCGTGAGCTGGATCCCGGTCTCGGCCTCGACGTCGAGCAGCTCCCACAGCTTGAACTTCTCGGTGTGGTCGGGGCAGGCCGGGTAGCCCGGCGCCGGCCGGATCCCGTCGTAGCGCTCCTTGACCAGCGCCTCGCCGTCGAGCGCCTCGTCGGGGGCGTAGCCCCACAGCTCGGTGCGGACACGCTCGTGCATGCGCTCGGCGAGCGCCTCCGCGAGCCGGTCGGCCAGCGACTCCAGCAGGATCGCGGAGTAGTCGTCGAGCTCGGCGCGGAAGTCCGCGATCCGCTTCTCGATGCCCAACCCGGTGGTGACCGCGAACGCACCGACGTAGTCGGCGAGGCCGGTCTCCTTCGGTGCCACGTAGTCGCCGAGCGAGCGGTTCGGAACCCCGTCGCGGTGCTTGCCCTGCTGACGCAGGTTGCACAGCGTGGTCAGCACCTCGGTGCGCGACTCGTCGGTGTAGACCTCGACGTCGTCGCCCACCGCCTGCGCCGGGAACAGGCCGACCACCGCACGACCTTCGAGCCAGCGCTCCTCGATCACGCGGTCGAGCATCTGCTGCGCGTCCTCCCACAGCTTGCGCGCCGCCTCGCCGCTGCTGGGGTTGTTGAGGATGTCGGGGAACTTGCCCTTCATCTCCCAGGCGTTGAAGAACGGCTGCCAGTCGATGTAGTCGCGGAGCTCGGCGAGCTCGTAGTCGGTGAAGGTACGCCGGTACGCGGCGTCCCCCTCGAGCACGACCGGCCGGGGCGGCTGGTAGCCCTCCCACGTGACCGGCGTCCGGTTGGCCCGCGCCGCCGCCAGGCTCACCAGCGGCCGCTCCTGGTTCTTCGCGGCGTGCCGGGTCCGGATGGAGTCGAAGTCGGCCTGCACGTCGTCGATCAGGGCCTGCCGGCGCTCGTCGGAGAGCAGTTGAGCCGCGACCGGCACCGACCGGGAGGCGTCCTTCACCCAGACCACCGGACCGTGGTACTTCGGGTCGACCTTGACCGCGGTGTGCGCGCGCGAGGTGGTGGCGCCGCCGATGAGCAGCGGGATGTCCATCCCCTGCCGCTCCATCTCCGAGGCCAGGTTGACCATCTCGTCCAGGGACGGCGTGATCAGGCCGGAGAGGCCGATCATGTCCGCGCCGATCTCGCGGGCGGTGTCGATGATCTTCTGCGCCGGCACCATCACGCCGAGGTCGACGACCTCGTAGTTGTTGCACTGCAGGACCACGCCGACGATGTTCTTCCCGATGTCGTGGACGTCGCCCTTGACGGTGGCCATCACGATCGTGCCCTTGGCGCGCTCGGCGTCGCCGGGCTTCTTCTCCGCCTCGATGAACGGGATCAGGTGGGCCACCGACTTCTTCATCACGCGGGCCGACTTCACCACCTGGGGCAGGAACATCTTGCCGGCGCCGAACAGGTCACCGACGACGTTCATGCCGTCCATCAACGGGCCTTCGATGACCTCGATGGGACGGCCGCCGCGCTCGGAGATCACCTTCCGGAGCTCCTCGGTGTCGGCCTCGGCGAACTCGTCGATCCCCTTCACCAGCGCGTGGGTGATCCGCTCCTCGACGGGCAGGCTGCGCCAGGCCTCGTCGGCGACCTCCCGGGGCAGGCCGTCTCCGGCGAAGTCGGGCGCGACCTCGAGCAGCCGCTCGGTGCTGTCCGAGCGCCGGTTGAGGATCACGTCCTCGATCCGCTCCCGGAGGTCGGGGTCGATCTCGTCGTAGATCACCAGGGCGCCGGCGTTCACGATGCCCATGTCCATGCCGGCCCGGATCGCGTGGTAGAGGAACACCGCGTGGATCGCCTCACGCACCGGGTTGTTGCCGCGGAACGAGAACGACACGTTGGACACCCCGCCGGACACCAGCGCCCCGGGAAGGTTCTCCTTGATCCAGCGCGTCGCGGCGATGAAGTCCAGGCCGTACTCGGCGTGCTCCTCGATGCCGGTCGCGACGGCGAACACGTTCGGGTCGAAGATGATGTCGTGGGCCGGGAAGCCGACCACGTCGACGAGCAGGTCGTAGGCGCGCCGGCAGATGGCCTTGCGCCGCTCTAGGTTGTCGGCCTGACCGTCCTCGTCGAAGGCCATCACGACCACCGCGGCGCCGTACTTGCGGCACAGCCGCGCCTGCTCGAGGAACTTCTCCTCGCCCTCCTTGAGGGAGATCGAGTTCACGATCGGCTTGCCCTGGACGCACTTCAGGCCCGCCTCGATCACCTCGAACTTGGACGAGTCGACCATCAGCGGCACCCGGGAGATGTCCGGCTCGGACGCGACGAGCTTGACGAAGCGGTCCATGGCCGCGACGCCGTCGATCATCCCCTCGTCCATGTTGATGTCGATGATCTGGGCACCGGCCTCGACCTGCTGGCGGGCGACGGACAGCGCGGTCGCGTAGTCGCCCTCCTTGATCAGCCGGCGGAACCGGGCGGACCCGGTGATGTTGGTGCGCTCGCCGACGTTCACGAACAGCGAGTCGGCGGTGACCGTCAGCGGCTCCAGGCCCGAGAGCCGCAGCGCGGGGGCGACCGTGGCGGGCACCCGGGGCGCCCGGCCCTTGGTGACGGTGGCGATCGCCGCGACGTGGGCCGGCGTGGTGCCGCAGCAGCCGCCGACGAGGTTGACCAGGCCGCTGGAGGCGAACTCCTCGATCACCTCGGCGGTCTGCTCGGCGGCCTCGTCGTACTCACCGAAGGCGTTCGGCAGCCCGGCGTTGGGGTAGCAGGAGACGAAGCAGTCGGCGATCCGGGAGAGCTCGGCCAGGTAGGGCCGCATCTCGGCGGCGCCGAGGGCGCAGTTGAGCCCGACGGCGAGCGGGCGGGCGTGCCGCACCGAGTTCCAGAACGCCTCGGTGACCTGCCCGGACAGCGTGCGTCCGGAGGCGTCGGTGATGGTGCCGGAGATGACCACCGGCCAGCGGCGCTCGCGCTGCTCGAAGAGGGTCTCGAGGGCGAAGATCGCGGCCTTGGCGTTGAGGGTGTCGAAGATCGTCTCCACCAGGAGCAGGTCGGCGCCGCCGTCGACGAGGCCGTTGGCCTGCTCGAGGTAGGCCTCCACGAGCTGGTCGAAGGTGACGTTGCGCTTGCCCGGGTCGTTGACGTCGGGAGAGATCGAGGCGGTGGTGTTGGTCGGGCCGAGCGCGCCGGCGACCCAGCGGGGCCGGTCGGGCGTCTCGGCCGTGACCGCGTCGCACTCCGCCCGGGCCAGCCGCGCGGCCTCGAGGTTCATCTCGTAGGCCAGGTCGGACATGCCGTAGTCGGCCTGGCTGATCCGCTGGGCGTTGAAGGTGTTCGTCTCGACGATGTCCGCCCCGGCCTGGAGGTACTCCCGGTGGATGCTGCGGATGATGTCGGGCTGGGTCAGGCTGAGGAGGTCGGCGTTGCCCTGCACGTCCTGGCCCCAGTCCGCGAAGCGCTCGCCGCGGTAGTCGGCCTCGCCGAGCCCGTGACGCTGCACCATCGTCCCCATGGCGCCGTCCATCACCAGGACGCGCTCGCGCAACATCGCGGTCAGCGCCTCGGTGGCATCGGGACGGGGAGAGGTCTGCTCCGGCACTGGGCTCCTCGGGAGGTCTTGAGACGGTATGGGTCCCCGGAGCCGGCCGGACATGGACGGACCGGGACCCGTCAAGAGTAGGTCGCGATCCGGCGGCGCCACATCCGGGACCGCATCCTGACATGTGCGGCGGCGGCGGCCAGGGAGCCGGTCGTGACCTAGGCTGGTGAGGTGATCGAGATCGAAGAGGTGCCGGAGCTCCGCTCCCCCGTCCTCATCGCCGCGTTCGAGGGCTGGAACGACGCCGCCGACGCCGCCTCCTCCGTGATCGACCACCTGATCAAGGTCTGGGACGCCCGGGTGGTGGCGGCCATCGATCCCGAGGAGTTCTACGACTTCCAGGTGAACCGCCCCATCGTCGGCAGCCACGACGACGGCATGCGCCGGATCACCTGGCCCTCCACCCAGCTCTCGGTCGCCTCGCCCCCCGGAGCGCTGCGCGACGTGGTGCTGCTGCGCGGCATCGAGCCGAACATGCGCTGGCGGCAGTTCTGCGCCGAGCTGCTGGCCGGCGCCGACGAGCTCGGCGTGGAGCTCGTGGTCACGCTCGGCGCGCTGCTGGCCGACACCCCGCACACCCGGCCGATCCCGGTGACCGGGACGGCCTCGGAGCCCGACCTGGCCGACCGGCTCAAGCTGGAGCAGTCGAACTACGAGGGGCCGACCGGCATCGTCGGGGTCTTCCAGGACGCGTGCTCGCAGCTGGACATCCCGGCCGTCTCCTACTGGGCCGCGGTGCCTCACTACGTCGCCCAGCCGCCGTGCCCCAAGGCCACGCTGGCGTTGGTCGGCCAGCTCGAGGACCTGCTGGAGGTCAGCATCCCGCTCGGCGACCTCCCCGAGGAGAGCCGGGCCTGGGAGCGCGGTGTCGACGAGCTCGCCGAGGAGGACGAGGAGATCGGCGACTACGTCCGCGCGCTCGAGGAGACCCGCGACACCGCGGAGCTGCCGGAGGCCAGCGGCGAGGCGATCGCCCGCGAGTTCGAGCGCTACCTGAAGCGGCGCGACACCGGCGACGACTGAGCCCCGACGGCGCTCGGGCCGTTCCTCAGAGCAGGAGGCCGAGCCGCGCGTCGAGCAGCCGGCGTACGACGTCGCCGGCACCGGTCTCGGAGCCGCCGCCCGCCGTCAGCGTCTCGCGGGCCCAGCCCCGGACCGCGTCGACGGCGGTCGGCGCGTCCAGGTCCTCGGCCAGGGCCGCCCGCACCGCGGCCACCAGCGGGGCGCTCGGCGCACCGGAGGGCAGGGCCACGGCGCCCCGGAGCTGCTCGACCGCGGCCGCCGCCTCGCGGAGGTCCTCGTCGGTCCACTCCCAATCGCTGCGGTAGTGGTGGCGCAGCAGGGCCAGCCGGATCACCATCGGGTCCACGCCGGCCTCGCGCAGCCGGGAGACGAGCACCAGGTTGCCCTTCGACTTCGACATCTTCTCGCCCTCGTAGCCCACCATCCCGGCGTGCACGTAGGCGTGGGCGAACTCCTGGCCCTCGACGGCGGCGTGCGCCTCGGCGGCACTCATCTCGTGGTGCGGGAAGACCAGGTCGCTGCCGCCGCCCTGCACGTCGACGGTGCCGTCGAGGTGGTGCAGCGCGATCGCGGAGCACTCGACGTGCCACCCCGGCCGGCCGCGGCCGAGCGAGGTGTCCCAGGCGGGCTCCCCGGGGCGTTCGGCCTGCCAGAGCAGGCAGTCGAGCGGATGCTTCTTGCCGGCCCGGTCGGGGTCACCGCCGCGGTCGGCGTACACCGCGAGCATCTGCTCCTCGGTCCAGCGCGACACCTCGCCGAACCGGGGGTCGGCGTGCACGGAGAAGTAGAGGTCGCCGTCGACGTCGTAGGCGGTGCCGTTGTCCTTGAGCCGGCGCACCATGTCCACGATCAGCGGGATCGACTCCACCGCACCGACGTAGGCGTCGGGCGAGAGCACCCGCAGCGCGCTCATGTCCTCGCGGAACAGCTCGGTCTCGCGCTCGGCGAGCTCGCGCCAGTCGGCGCCGGTCGCGGTCGCCCGCTCCAGCAGCGGGTCGTCGACGTCGGTGACGTTCTGGACGTAACGGACGGCGTGGCCGGCGTCGCGCCAGGCCCGGTTGAGCAGGTCGAACCCCACGAACGTGGCGGCGTGACCCATGTGGGTGGCGTCGTAGGGGGTGATCCCGCAGACGTAGAGCCGGGCGGCACCGTCGGGGCCGGCCGGCACGCTGTCGACGAGCCCACCGCGCGAGGAGTCGTGCACCCGCACCGTCGGGGCGACCCCCAGGTCGTCCAGGTCCGGCACGTCCGGGCTCGTCCACGCTCGCATGCGGGCAGCCTAACCAACCGCCGGTGGCCGCTTCCGGGCGGACCGCCTCAGAACGCGGGCCAGGGGATCGAGGGCCAGCGGCCCGACGGGACCGGCATCCGGCGCCGGCCCAGCAGCAGCGTGACCCGGCGCAGCAGGGCGGTGAGCTCCTCCCGCGCGAGCAGCCGTTCCAGCCGGGTCCGCAGCGGGGACCCCTCGGTGCTGAGCTCCGCGGCGAGCGCCTCGAGCGCGGGGAGGTCGGCGGCGGCCAGCGGCTCGCCGGCCCATCCCCACAGGACGGTCCGCAGCTTGTCGTCGACGTGGAAGCAGACGCCGTGGTCGACGCCGTGCCGGTGCCCCTCCGTCATCGCCAGCACGTGGCCGCCCTTGCGGTCGGCGTTGTTGACGACCGCGTCGAAGACCGCCATCCGCCGCAACGCCACCGAGTCCTCGTGCACGAGCGCCACCGGCCGGTCCTCGCCGTCGAAGGCGTCCAGCACGTGCAGGTAGCCGGCCGGCAGCGCGTCGGGGCGCACCAGGTCGACCGGGTCCTGGCCGGGGTCCGGCTCCCGCCACGCCTGCACCATGCCGGGCCCGGCGGGGCCGTCGCGCAGCACCGTGGGCGGCACCACGTCCCAGCCGAGCGCCACCGAGACGACGTACGCCGCCACCTCGCGCCGGGCAAGGGTGCCGTCCGGGAAGTCCCACAACGGCTTCTCCCCGGCGACCGGCTTGTAGACGCACGCCGTGGACACCCCGGCCGCCGACCGGACGGAGGCGTAGAAGGTGGCGTTCGACGCCGGCATGATCCGGCCCTCGATCACCACCTCGCCGTCCAGCAGCGGGCCGGCGCCGGCCTCGAGCCCGCTGAGCTCCGACATCACGACCAGCCCGCTCAGCCGGCGGTCCGGCGGAAGCCGTTGGCGCGGGGGCACAGGTGGCCGGCCGGGTCCATCGGACCACCGCAGAACGGACACGGCTGCCGGCCGGCCGAGACGACGCTCTGGGCGCGCTTGCTGAAGGCCCGGGCCAGGCCGGCGGGCAGGCGGACCAGCAGCACCTCCTCGGGCTCCGGCTCGTCGATCTCCTCCTCGGGCGTGCCCGGCTCGGCGACGCCCTCCTCGGTGTAGGGGAAGACCTCGAGGACCAGCCGCTCGTCGCCCGGGTCCCACGACAGCGTCATGGTGCCGGCGCGGAACTCCTCGACGATCGGCTGCTCGAGCGGGGCGTTGTCCTCCAGGGAGACCGGGGAGACCGCGGGGATGGTCGGCTCGCCGCCGGTGCTGCGCAGCAGCTCGTCGAGCAGCTCCTCGATGCGCTCGGCCAGGACCAGCACCTGCTGCTTCTCCAGCGCCACGCTGGTCACGCGGTTGCCGGAGCGGGCCTGCAGGAAGAAGGTGCGCTGCCCGGGAGGGCCGACCGTGCCCGCCACGAAGCGTTCGGGCGGGTCGAAGCTGTGGATCACCGATGCCATGGTGCGAGCCTAGGGGGTGCCCGAAGTGGCCGGTTCCGCCCGGGGCGCGGGGTCCGCACCCGCACCGCCGCCCACCGCCGCGTCGCTGCTGAGCGCCCGCCGTCGTGCCTTCCGCTTCGGTGGCCGCAGGTGCGCGAGGTCGCCGGAGGTGGTGTTGGTGGCCATCACGAACGGTCGGTGCGGGGTGTAGCGGACCACGGAGAGCGATGCCGGGTCCACGACGATCCGCTGGAACTCGTCGAGGTGCGCGCCGAGAGCGTCGGCGAGGATCGCCTTGATCACGTCGCCGTGGCTGACCGCCACCCAGACGGCGTCCGGTCCGTGCTCGGCCTCCACGCGGGCGTCCCAGCGGCGTACGGCGGCCACCGCGCGCGCCGACATCTCCGCCATCCCCTCGCCGTCGGGGAAGACCGCGGCACTCGGGTGCGCCTGGACCGTGCCCCAGAGCTTCTCCTTGGCCAGGGTCTTGAGCTCGCGGTTGGTCCAGCTGCCGTAGTCGCACTCGAGCAGTCCGCGTTCGGCGCTCACCCGCAGCCGGGCCGGCTGGGCGGCGTTGATCTCCCGGGCCGTCTCGCGGCAGCGCTCCAACGGGCTGCTCACGAGCGCGGCGAGCGGCAGCCCCGAGAGCCGCACCCCCACCGCACGTGCCTGCTCCAGGCCGTGGTCGTCGAGGTGCACGCCCTTGCTGCGCCCGGCCAGCACGCCGGTCGCATTCGCGGTGGTGCGGCCGTGTCGGGCCAGGATCATCGTTGCCATGGAACCCGAGCGTAGTGGCCTAGCCTCAGAGCCATGATCATCGACAGCGCCCTCTACCGCGGAGGGGTGCGGATCCCCCTGGCCTGCACCAAGGAGGACCTGCGCGCTGTCCGATCCTCGACCTCGGAGCCCGGCGACTTCATCTGGGTCGGCCTCCACGAGCCGGACACCGCGGAGCTCAGCGCGGTCGCCGAGGCCTTCGAGCTGCACCCCCTCGCCGTCGAGGACGCCGTCAACGCCCACCAGCGGCCCAAGCTCGAGCGTTACGGCGACGGCATCTTCCTGGTCCTGAAGACCCTCTGGTACGTCGACGAGAACGACGCCGTGGAGACCGGCGAGATCAACCTCTTCGTCGGCCGGGACTTCGTCGTCAGCGTCCGGCACGGCGAGGGCACCGAGCTGCACACCGCCCGGCTGGACCTCGAGCAGCGCACCACCGTCCTCGACCACGGCCCGTCCGCGGTGGTCTACGCGATCTGCGACCGGGTCGTGGACAGCTACGAGGAGGTCGCCTCGGCGCTCGAGGCCGACGTCGACGAGGTGGAGGAGTCGGTCTTCTCCCCCTCCCGGACCCAGGACTCGCGCCGGATCTACATCCTCAAGCGCGAGCTCTCCGAGGTACGCCGGGCGGTGAACCCGCTCAGGGAGCCGATGAAGCGCTTCGCCACCGGATCGGTGCCGGTGATCAGCCAGGAGTCGGCGCCGTTCTTCCGCGACGTGGCCGACCACGTGCTGCGGGTCTCCGAGGCGGTGGAGGCGCTCGACTCGCTGCTGTCCACCGCCTTCGACGCGCACCTGGCGCGGATCAGCGTGCAGCAGAACGAGGACATGCGGAAGATCTCGGCGTGGGTGGCGATCGCCGCGGTGGGCACCCTGGTCGCCGGCATCTACGGCATGAACTTCGAGTACATGCCCGAGCTGCGCTGGCACTTCGGCTACTTCGGCGCGCTCGGGGTGATGCTCGTCGCGTCGGTGGTGCTCTACCGGGTGTTCAAGAAGTCGGGCTGGCTCTGACCGGGCCGGCGCGCGGCCGACCCAGGTCAGGTCATCCTGGTCAGGCGGTGAGCGCGCCGGTCGCGAGCAGCAGCAGCGTGGCGCCGCCGAGCAGGATCCGGTAGATCACGAACGGCAGGTAGGACCGGGTGGCGACGTAGCGCAGCAGCCACGCGATGGCGGCGTACCCGACGACGAAGGAGACGATCGTCGCGACCACGGTCGGGGCGACGCCGTACGGGTTGTCCTGGCCCGGGATGTCCTTGAGCTCGAAGAGCCCGGCGCCGACCACGGCCGGGATGGCGAGCAGGAACGCGAACCGGGTGGCGGCCTCGCGGTCGTAGTTGAGGAACCGGGCCATGCTGATCGTCGCGCCGGAGCGGGAGACCCCGGGCACCAGCGCGGCCGCCTGGGCCAGGCCGAGGTAGACCGAGTGCTTGAGCGTCATCCGCTCGATCGGCCGGTCGGTGCGCCCGACCCGGTCCGCGACGCCGAGGATGACACCCAGCACCACCAGCGTGGTGCCGATGATCCAGAGGTTGCGGAAGTCCTGCTCGATCACGTCCTTGAGCAGGACGCCGAGCACCACGATCGGCAGCGAGCCGACGATGATGTACCAGCCCATGCGCGAGTCGAGCTCGCCGCGCAGCTCGGGCAGGTACAACGACCGCAGCCAGGTCCGGCCGATCCGCCAGATGTCCTTGCGGAAGTAGATCAGCACCGCCAGCTCGGTGCCGATCTGGATCACCGCGGTGAAGGCCGCGCCCGGATCCCCCCACCCGAACAGCTCCGGGAAGATCCGCAGGTGCGCCGAGCTCGAGATCGGCAGGAACTCGGTGAGCCCCTGGATGAGGCCGAGGACGACGGCCTGGAAGAAGTCGGACACACCGGTTCCTGTTCTGTGCGACGGCGCGGGACACCCTACGCGCACGACCGGGCGGCTAGGTTGACGCCATGCAGCAGCGCTACCTGGGTCGCACCGGGCTCAAGGTGTCCCGGCTGGGTCTGGGCACCCTGACCTGGGGGCGGGACACCGACGAGCACGAGGCCCGCGACCAGCTCCTGGGGTTCGTGGACGCGGGCGGCACCCTCGTCGACACCGCTGCCGGCTACGGCGACGGTGCCTCCGAGGAGCTGCTGGGCAGCCTGCTCGGAGAGGTGGTCGACCGTGACGAGCTGGTGATCGCCACCAAGGCCGGCGTCAGCAGGGTCCGCGGCGAGCGCGAGTCCAACGCCTCCCGCGGCGCGCTGATCCGCTCCCTGGACACCTCGCTGCGGCGGCTGGGCGTCGACCACGTCGACCTGTGGCAGGTGCACACCTGGGTCGACGACACCCCGCTGGAGGAGACGCTGGGCGCGCTGGACTACGCGGTCAGCACCGGCCGGGCGGCGTACGTCGGGGTGTCGAACTACACCGGCTGGCAGAGCGCGCAGGCGGCCACGTGGCAGCGGGCGCTGCCGGGACGGGCCGTGCTGGCCTCGACCCAGGTGGAGTACTCCCTGCTCAACCGGCGGCCCGAGGCCGAGGTCCTGCCGGCGGCCGCCGCCCTCGGGCTCGGCGTGCTGCCGTGGTCACCGCTGGGCCGCGGGGTGCTGACCGGGAAGTACCGCACCGGCACGCCGGCCGACTCCCGCGCCGCCTCGTCACACTTCGCCAGCTTCGTCGGCAGCTACCTCGACGACCGCGCCGGGCGGATCGTCGAGGCTGTCGTGCGCGCCGCGGAGGGGCTGGACTGGAGCCCCATCGAGGTGGCGCTCGCCTGGGTCCGGGACCGGCCGGGGGTGACCGCGCCGATCGTGGGTGCCCGCACCGCCGCGCAGCTCAAGGGCTCGCTCGGGGTCGAGGAGCTGACCCTCCCGCCGGAGCTCGTCGCCGCCCTGGACGACGTCTCCGCGCCGTGACCCCGACGGCAGCTGCCGCCCTTGCCGGACATCCGTGGACCGGCATGTCACCATGAGGAGCATGTCCTCCGCCTCGGTCCACACCACCGGCGCCAGCCGGGCGCTGCGCAGCGGCCCCGAGTTCGAGTTCGAGCGGCTCACCATCTCGCGAGAGTTCTCCCGCAACTTCGTCACCCGGATGCTGGTGGAGCGGGCCGAACGAGGCGGCTGGGAGCTCGACCGGCTCAGGCTGTTCCCCGACGGCACCCGCAAGGTGGTGCTGCGCCGCAAGATCATCCGGCAACGGCCCACCCTCTACGTCTGAGCTGCCCGGTCTACGCCCGGTCCAGGAACCGGTCGAACACCCGGGCACCGAACTCGAGCGCGTCGGTGGGCACCCGCTCGTCCACGCCGTGGAACAGCGCGGTGAAGTCGAGGTCCGCCGGCAGCCGCAGCGGCGCGAAGCCGAAGCAGCGGATCCCCAGCTTGGCCCAGTGCTTGGCGTCGGTGCCGCCGGACATGAGGTACGGCGCCACGCGGGCGCCCGGGTCCTCGGCCAGCAGCGAGCCCGTGATCGCGTCGACCAGGTCGCCGTCGAAGGTGGTCTCCAGGCCCGCCTGCTTGCTCACGAAGTCGATCCGCACGTCGTCACCGGTCAGCTCGGCCAGCGTGGCGAGGAACTCGTCCTCGTAGCCGGGCAGGAACCGCCCGTCGACGTGGGCCGTGGCCTCACCGGGGACGACGTTCACCTTGTAGCCGGCGCCGAGCATCGTCGGGTTGGTGGTGTTCTTGATGACCGCGCCGAGCATCCGGGCGGCCGAGCCGAACTCCTCCACCAGCGCCTCGGCGTTCTCCGGCGTGGCCTCGGTCCCGGCGACCTCGCCGACCGCGGAGAGCAGCACCTGCATCGACGGTGTCAGCCGCACCGGCCACTCGTGCCGGCCGATCCTGGCCACCGCCTCCGCCAGCCGGGTGACCGCGTTGTCCGGGTGGCGCATCGATCCGTGGCCGGCGTTGCCGGTGGCGGTCAGCCGCATCCACGCCATGCCCTTCTCGGCCGCCTCGATCAGGTAGAACCGCTGGCCGCGCACGGTGGCGCTGAAGCCGCCCACCTCGCCGATGGCCTCGCGACAGCCCTCGAGCAGGTCGGGCCGCTTCAGGACGATCTGCTCGGCGCCCTGGTGGCCACCGGCCTCCTCGTCGGCGGTGAAGCAGAGCACCGTCGGCCGCTCGGGGAGCGCCCCGGCCCGGGTCCGGGCCCGCACGACCGAGAGCAGCATCGCGTCGAAGTCCTTCATGTCGACGGCGCCGCGGCCCCAGACGTAGCCGTTCGCGATGTCGCCGGAGAACGGGTGCACCCGCCAGTCGTCGGCGTCCGCGGGCACCACGTCGAGGTGCCCGTGCAGCAGCAGCGGGTCCCGTTGGTCGTTGCCGGTGCCGCCCCAGCGGGCGACGACGTTCGTGCGTCCGGCGGTGCCCTCGAACAGCTCGGACTCGATGCCGACCTCGTCGAGGAGGGCGGCCACGTGCTCGGCGGCCTTCCGCTCCCCCGGTCCGGAGCCGTCGCCGTAGTTGGTCGTGTCGATCCGGATCAGGTCCCGGCAGATCTCCACGACCTCGGCGGCAGGGTCATAGGTCCTGGCGGCGTCGCTGTGGGTGCTCATCCGCCCATCCTGACACCGTTGTGGTGGCTGTGCCCGATGCGAAGTTCGGCGGCGACCTTTGCTACAGTTACGGCCGCACTCACGGCTGCATCTCGGTCGTGCAGTCGCGGAGACACATACCCGGTCCGGGTGGCGGAATAGGCAGACGCGCTAGCTTGAGGTGCTAGTCCTCGTATAGAGGGTGGGGGTTCAAGTCCCCCTCGGACACCATCGTGAGGTCCCATCACCAGTCGCCTGGTGGTGGGACCTTCGTGCGTCCGCGGCAGGAGCGTCCTTGACGCGAGTCGCGCCCATCAGAACCGCCCCCTCTCATGGCGGGGGCGGTTCTCACGATGCGGTGCGGCGCGTGGTCAGTCCTGCTTGCGCTGCTGCTGCTTGGCCTCGACGAGCCCGCTGAGGCGCTGGGCGTCGGCGCGGGCCTCATCGGCAGCCTGCTTGGTCTTGCGCGCGTCGTCGAGCTCGACCTTCGCCTTGTTCCGGGCGGCCTTCTGCTTCACCGCGGCGGCGGACTCGACGCGTTGCTTGCCCTTCTCGGCGGTGGCGGTGCGGCTGGCAGCCCGGGTGTTGGCGGCCGCCTTCTTCTTCGCTGCCGACTCCGCAGCCCGGGCCTTGGCGTCCTGCTTGCCGCGCGTCTCGGCGACGTCGGCCTCCACGAGACCGGAGGCGGCCCGCTGCTGGGCCGCCTTGCGCTTCCGCGCGGCTGCCTGACGGCCGGCGGTGGCCGTCGCGCGCGCCTGCTCACGCCGCGTGGAGGCGTCCTCCTCCAGGCGGGCAGCGGTGGCGAGCATGTCGGAGCGGGTGATGCGCTCGGTCCCGCGCTGGGCGAGGTCGCGGTTGCGAAGCACCGCGCCGGCGACCTTGTCGGCCGAGCCGATGGCCCGGTCCAGGACCACCGCCGGGCCGGAACCATCTTGGAGCCTGGTGCTCAGGCTCTTGTCCACGAGGACGAGCGGGAGGCGGGCCAGCTCGTAGGGAAGGGCGATGAGGTGCTTGATCATGGTGGTCCTCAGTTCTGGGTCTGGGCGCGCAGCTGCGCGGCCTGCTGGTCGGCTGCGGTGGCCTCGCGCTCGAGGCGGAGCTTCTCGGCGGCGGCCTGCTGCTCGGTGGTGGTCGCGTCCTCGGCGATGGCTTCGGCCTCCTGGATCCGGGACTCGGCGAGCTCGTCGGCGCGCTGCTCGGCAGCGCGCTCGCCGACGGCCCCCTGCAGCTCGGCCTCACGGTCGGCGACGGCGTGCTCGTTGTCGCGCTGCGCCGCGACCGCGGATTCCTCGCGCTCCGCCTGGGCGCGCGCCGCGGCCTTCTGCTGGGCCGCCTCGCGGTTGGTCGCGTTGATCGCCTGGGCCGCCTCTGCCCACTTGGTGTCGGCGAGGGCCTCGTCGGCGACGGCTTCCTTGCGGTTGCGCGCCTCTGCCTGCTGGAGCTGGCCCTCCTCGACCAGGCCGTCCTTGCCGGTCACGGCGCCGGCCACCTCTTTGGCCTTGCCCGCGACGCTGTCCAACAGTCCCTCGCGGGCCTCTGATGCTGCCTTGTCGTTGCTCATGACCCCCCGGTGCCCCAGAATGGTCCCTGACACCCGAGGACGCCTGTGAGTTGGCACTCAAGTGAGCACGTCGACTGACAGCGGCCGCCGCGACGAGGCGTGCCCGGCTACCGCAAGTCGAGCGCCAGTTGGACCTCGACGAGGGCTGGGTTGCTCGGGAGGGGCTTGCGGGCGCCGGTCTCGGAGAATCCAGCTCGCCGGTAGAGCCTCGTGGCCGCATGGTTGCCCCGTGTCACCCACAGCATCAACGTGGTGGCGCCGTCGCGCAGAGCCCAGTCCTGCACCGCAGCGAGGAGCGCCGTCGAAGCACCGGCTCCCCGGTGCCTGGGGTGGAGCCACATCGCGATGAGCTTGCGTTCGTCGCGACTCGTCCCGTTCACCCCGGCCGCGATTCCGATCGGATCCCCGTCCTGGAAGGCGAGAAACGTAGCCGTGTCTCGGCACCAATCGCGCCAGTCCGCCTCGTCGTACTCGCCCTCTTCCTCAAGAGTCGACCCGAAGGCACTGGGTGACTCCGCCAGCGCAGCGAGCCGAACCGTCTTGACGTGCTCCCAGTCGGCTTCATCGGCGCACCCGACCACGAGTCCGGCGTGCGTGGCCAGGTCGCTGGTGGGTTGCTCCTCGACGTCCATGCACAGCATCGTGCCCGAAGAGGCCACACTCGCCACCGACCCAGCGGCGGAAGTGGACCTGGAAACGACGATCAGCGGCCGCCGAGGGCGTCCAGCGTCGCCATGTCCTGGTCGGTGAGGGTGAACCCGGCGACGTCGGCATTGGATCGGATCCGGTCGGGTTGGACCGACTTGGGGATGACGATCACTTCATGCTGCAGGTGCCAGCGAATGATCACCTGCGCCGCCGTACGCCCGGTCCGCTCCGCGATCTCCAGAACTGCCGGGTGCTCGAGGGTGCCACCCCGCAGGGCGCTGTAGCCCTCGAGCGCGATGTCGCGGGCACGGTGCTCGGCCAGCGTCTCGGCGTCGAAGAGCAGCGGGCTCCACTCGATCTGGTTGACGGCCGGCGCCGCGCCGGTCGCCTTCGTGACGTCGTCGATGAGCGACACGTCGAAGTTGCTGACGCCGATCTCGCGGGCGAGACCCGCGTCGCGGGCCTCGACGAACGCGCGCCACATGTCGACGTTGACCGTCGCCTCCCCCGGCCAGTGGATCAGCCAGAGGTCGACATGGTCGGTCTGCAGCAGCTCGAGACTCTCGCGGAGGGTCTCGAGCTCCCGGCCCGCCCGGTCGGGCGGGCACTTGGTGGTGATGAAGACGTCGTCGCGCGGCACCCCGCTGTCGGCCAGCGCGCGGCCGACCTCGCCCTCGTTGCCGTAGACCGTCGCCGTGTCCAGGTGACGGTAGCCGCTCTCGAGTGCGGCCGAGGTCGCACGCACCGCATCCTGGCCCTTGATCTGCCACGTGCCGAAGCCCAGGAGTGGAATCCGGGCGCCCTCGGTGAGCGTCATGGTGAGGTCGGGAAGCTTGGGAGCGTTGTCGGTCATGTCGCGATGCTAGTCACAGCCTGCCAGGCGCCTCTTCGCCGCGGCCCTCGGCGCCGGGAACCCGAGGAGGCCCGTTCGGTTCGCGAGGAGGAAAATGTGCCGGTGGACGTTCACGTGGGGCTGTGTGGTTGGACGATCTCGCAGGCGTCGTATGTGCGTCGCTTCCCGCTGCTCGAGGTGCAGCACACGTTCTACGAACCGCCGAAGGACGCCGTGCTGGCGCGGTGGCGGGCACAGGTGCCCGCCGGCTTCGAGTTCACGATCAAGGCGTGGCAGCTGGTCACGCACGAGTCCACCAGCCCCACCTACCGCCGTCTGAAGCAGCCCCTGCCGGACAGCGCCCGGGGACAGGTCGGCGCCTTCCGGACGACGCCTCCGGTCCTTGCGGCCTGGCAGCGGACCCTCGAGTGCGCCCGCGCTCTGCGGGCCACCGCCGTGCTGCTGCAGTGCCCGAAGAGCTTCCGCCCCACGACCGACAACGTCCGCCGGCTGCGCACCTTCGTGTCGCAGGTCGAGCGGCCGGCCGGGCGGCTGCTGTGGGAGCCTCGCGGGGAATGGCCCACCGGGCTGCTCGTGGAGCTCTGCGCCGAGCTGGACCTGGTTCACGTCGTCGACCCGATGCAGAACGAGACGGTGACGCCGGAGCAGACCTACTACCGGCTGCACGGCACGACCGGTGCCCGGCATGTCCACAGCGACGACGAGCTGCGCCGGTTGCGCGACCTGGTCGACGGCCGGCCGTCGCCGTACGTCCTCTTCAACAACCTCCCCCGCACCAGCGACGCAGAGCGGTTCCGCGCACTGCTCCGGAACTAGGCCCTGGTCGACCACCACGTGACGACCCTCGGGGCGCCTCAGACAGTCAAGCGGGAGAGGGGCCGTTGGTGGTGAGTCGGGTCCCGGTCCCTGCACCAGGGTCAGGCTCGAGCTCGATCGCCACCGTCGTCTCGAACAGGGGCGTGACCCACGCCGTCCGTTCGTCGGAGTCGATGAACAGGGCTCGGACGAGCAGCGTCATCGGCACTGCGAGCAATGCCCCGAGCGGACCGAGGAGGAAGGTCCAGACGACCAGGGACATGAAGGTCATCTCCGCGCTGAGGCCCACAGTGGCACCGACGTAACGGGGTTGGATGAAGGTCTGGATGGTGACGTTCAGGACGCTGTAGATGACGATCACGAGCAGCATTCGCTCCCATCCCCCCTCCAGCAACCCCAGGAGCGCGGGCGGGACGACACCGATGACGAAGCCGATGTTGGGAACGAAGTTCGTGATGAACGAGAAGAACCCCCACACCAGCGGAAGCGGGATGCCGAGCATCCAGAGGGCGCCGGTGTCCAGCACGGCGACGATGGCCCCGAACAGGGCCGTCACCACGAGGTAGCGCTGGGTGCCGGTGACGAACCGGCCGAGCGAGTGGGCGAGCTCGGGCTTCGACCGGCTCAGCGCCGCCATCCGCGGTCCGAAGCCCGGCACAGCGGTCACGAAGAAGAACATGACCGTCACCAGGAAGAAGAGGCTGCCCGCAGCACCGGTGATCGCCCCGAGCACATCGGTGAGCGCACTGACGAGCGTGGACGGCTCGATCTTCTTCAGAGCATCGGCGGTCGTCCCACCGCTGAGGTCGAGAGACGACATCCACCCGTTCAACTCGGCGGTGAGTTCCTTGCTCCGCCCGGCATATTGCGGCAGCAGGTTGACGAACCGGACCAGGCAGACGACGGTGCCGGCGAGGAGCGAGAGCAAGATGGCATACGCGGCGACCAGGGCAGTCGTGGTGGCCAACCACCCCGGCCAACCGTGACGACGCGCCCAAGTGCCGATCGGCAGCACGGCGATGGTCAGGGCGAGCGCGAGCATGGCGGGTGCGATGATCCCGGCCGCTCCCTTGATGCCGGCACCGACGGCAACGGCACCGGCGGCCCCGAGCAGCACGATCAGGGAGCGTGGCAGCGCGGAGCGGGGGGTGGTGGACCCTGCCTCCGGTGCTGCCCGGGCCGGGGGCTGCTGCGACGACATGAACCCACCGTACGGAAGTTCTCACTTGCGCGACATGAGGTGTTCTCGTCAGATCACATGGCCTCCCGGCTCGAACCGCGAGAGCGCTGGACCGCGTGTCAGCTCCGGTCGCGGCCGCGCTTGGGAAGCTTCGGCAAGGTCGAGGCACCGCCGTGCAGCATCGTGACCAGCTGCGCGACCCGGCTGTCGGTCTTGGCGTCACGGCTGAACGAGGTGAGCAGCATCGGCGGCTTGAACCGCTGCCGGGCGATCGCCTTGGCGTAGGTGAACTCCCGCAGGCCGTCGGCGCCGTGGATCCGGCCGAAGCCGGAGTCGCCGACCCCGCCGAACGGCAGGGACGGGATCGCGGCGAACGAGATCACGGAGTTGACCGAGGTCATGCCCGAGCGGATCCGCCGGGCGAGCTCCATGCCGCGCTTCTCCGAGAAGACGGTCGCCCCGAGGCCGTAGCGGGTGGCGTTGGTCAGCTCCACCGCCTCGTCCATCGACCGCACCTTCTTGACCGTCAGCGTCGGCCCGAAGGTCTCCTCGGTCACCGCCGTGGACTCCTCCGGTACGTCGACCAGCACGGTCGGCTGCACGAACCGCTCGCCTACAGCGTCCGCACCGCCGACCACCGCCCGACCGCCGCGGGCCAGAGCGTCGTCGATGTGCGCCCGGATGATCCCGATCTGCGAGGGCATCGTGATCGGCCCGAGCTTCGCCTCCAGGTCGGTGTCGGCGCGAAGGTCGCGGGTCTTGTCGACGACGGAGGAGAGGAACCGGTCGTACACCTTCTCGTGCACGTAGACCCGCTCCACGCCGATGCAGGTCTGCCCGGCGTTGGACATCCCGCCCCACACCGCCGCGTCCGCCGCGGCCTCGACGTCGGCGTCCTCGTCGACGAGCAGCGCATCCTTGCCGCCGGCCTCGATGACCACCGGGGTCAGCGTCTCCGCGCAGGTGGCCATCACCTTCTTGCCGGTGCCGGTCGAGCCGGTGAACGCGACCTTGTCCACGCCGGAGCGGCACAGCGCCGAGCCGGTGTCACCGAACCCGGTGACCACCTGCAGCACCGGATGCGCCGGGCACACCTCGGCGAAGGAGTCGGCCAGCCAGGTACCGACGCCGGGGGCGAACTCGCTCGGCTTGAACACCACCGCGTTTCCGGCCGCCAGCGCATAGATCACCGATCCCATCGGCGTGAACACCGGGTAGTTCCAGGGACCGATCACGCCGACCACCCCGAGCGGGTGGTACTCCAGCGTGGCGGACTGGTTGGCCATCAGCATCCCGGGGCTGACCCGGTGCGGGCCGAGCACCTTGCGCGCATGCTTCGTCGCCCACGCCAGGTGGTCGATGGCCAGCACGATCTCCAGCATGGCGTCGGAGTGCGGCTTGCCCATCTCCCGGTGCACGACGTCGGCGAGCTGGGCCATCCGCCGGGTCAGCACCGCGCGCCACTGCGTGAGGCGCTCGGAACGCTCGGCGTGCGGCAGGGCCGACCACCACGCTGCGGCTCCTCGCGCGCGGGCCACGGCGGCGTGCACGTCGGCCTCGGAGTGCACGGCGTACACCCCGACGACGTCCCCGTTGGCGGGGTTGCGGACCTCGAAAGTCTGCTGCTGGACGTGTTCGTCGGTGAGGGTCATCGGGAGCTCCTGATCAGGTCGGCCGCCTTCTCGGCGACCATGATGGTCGGTGCGTTGGTGTTGCCGCGGGGCACCACCGGCATGACGGAGGCATCCACCACGCGGAGGGCCTCCACCCCGCGGACCTTCAGCTCGGGGTCCACGACCGCCTGCTCCCCCGAGCCCATCGCGCAGGTGCCGACCGGGTGGTACAGCGTCTGGGTGTTGCGGCGCAGGTGCTCGGTCAGGTCCTCGTCGGTCGGCGACGGCCCGGGCATCCACGCCGACTTGATGTACGCCGCCAGCGGCCCCTGCGCCACGACGTCGAGGATCCGCTTGCAGCCCTCGCGCATCGCGTCCAGGTCGGCGGGGTCGTCGTAGTAGCCCGCGTCGATCTCCGGGTGCCAGGTCGGGTCCGCCGAGCGCAGCCGCAGGCTGCCGCGGCTCTGCACGGACACCAGCGTGGGGCCGGCGGTGAAGCAGCGCGCCACCGGCTCGTGCAGCCCGTTGTCGTAGAACGCGCCCGGCGCCGCATGCACCTGCAGGTCAGGAGCCGGCAGGTCGTCACGGGTGGCGAAGAACGCCCCGCCCTCACCGATGTTGGAGGCCAGCGGACCGGTGCCGCGCAGCTTCCACCGCAGCAGGTTGGGCAGGGACGGGGCGTCCGCGATGTCCGTCGTGCCCTGGGTGTGCCACAGCATCGGCGCGGCCGGGTGGTCGTGCAGGTTCTGGCCCACGCCGGCGAGGTCCGCGACGACGTCGATGCCGTGCTCGCGCAGGTGCGTGGCCGGGCCGATGCCGGAGAGCATCAGCAGCTGCGGGCTGTTCACCGCTCCCCCGCAGACCAGCACCTCGGCCTCGGCCCGGACGTGCTCGGTGCGGCCCGCGCGCCGGTAGGTGACGCCGACGGCACGGCCGTTCTCGACGTCGATGCGGCTGGTGAGCGCCTGGGTGCGGACGGTGAGGTTCGACCGGTCCAGCGCCGGCCGGAGGTAGGCGTCGGCCACCGACCAGCGACGCCCGCGCTTGCAGGTGACCTGGTACAGCCCCGCGCCCTCCTGCTCCGCGCCGTTGAAGTCGTCGTTGCGCTTGTGACCCGCGACGACCGCCGACTCGACCCACGCCTCGGTGAGCTCGTGGGTGAACGTCCGGTCCTCGACGTGCAGCGGTCCGCCCTGGCCGTGGTAGGGCGCCCCGAGCCGCTGGTTGTCCTCGGCCTTGATGAAGTACGGCAGCACGTCGTCGTAGCCCCAGCCGACCGCGCCGTGGCCGTCACGCCAGCCGTCGTAGTCGACGCGGTTGCCACGGATGTAGATCATCGCGTTCATCGACGAGCAGCCGCCCAGCGCCTTCATCCGCGGCCAGTAGGCGCGCCGGTTGTGCAGCTGCTTCTGCTCGCTGGTGGTGTAGTTCCAGTCCCAGCGCGTCTTGAACAGCGACGAGAACGCCGCCGGGATGCGGATCTCGTCGGCGTCGTCCTCACCTCCGGCCTCCAGGAGCAGAACCCGGGTGCCGGGGTCCTCGCTCAGCCGCGCCGCCAGCACCGCTCCCGCGCTGCCCGCCCCCACCACGATGTAGTCGAACGACTCCGTCACAGCTGCCTCCTCAGGCTCTTCCTCGCAACGTAGCGCGGCGCGCCCCATGGGCGGGCAAGGATACGTCCAGCAGCGGCGGCCGCCCCTAGCCGAGATGTCCGCGCACCGAGGCGTGTCCCTTGAGCAGGTTGCGGGCAATGGTCCGGCGCTGGATCTCGTCGGTGCCCTCGTAGATCCGCAGCAGCCGCAGCTCGCGGTACCACCGCTCCACCGGCAGCTCCCGGGTGTAGCCCATGCCGCCGTGCATCTGCAGGACCCGGTCGACGACCTCGTTGGCCTTCTGACCGCCGTAGAGCTTCGCCATGGACTGTGACTGACGTGAGTCGAGGCCGGCATCGACCTGCCACGCTGCGCAGAGCACCAACCAGCGCAGCGCCTCGATCTCTACAGCGGAGTCCGCGACCATCCACTGGATAGCCTGTCGGTCCGCGATCGGCTCGCCGAACGTGACCCGGGTGCGCGCGTGCTCCATGCCCATCTCGACGAGCCGCTCACAGGCACCGAGCGCACGCGCCGGCAGCATGTAGCGGCCCTTCCCGATCCAGCGCATCGCCAGCTGGAAGCCCCGGCCCTCCTCGCCCAGGATCGCGGTGTGTGGCACGCGCACGTCCTCGAAGACGAGCGCGGCCGGTCCCCACTCCCCCATCGTCTCGATGTGCTCCGACCTCCAGCCGCTGTCCCGGTCGACGAGGAAGCACGTCACGGACTCGTCAGTGCGTCCCTGGCGATGCTTCTGGGCGTCCGTGACCGCGAAGACCATGCAGAAGTCGGCCTCCTGGCCGCCGGTGATGAACGTCTTCTCGCCATTGATCACCCACTCGTCGCCGTCGCGCTCGGCGCGGGCGCTGATGGCGCGGGCGTCCGAGCCGGCACCGGGCTCGGTGATCGCGAAGCAGCTCCGGCGCTCCCCGGCGATGGTGGGCAGCAGGTGGCGCTGCTTCTGCTCGTCGTTGCCGAGGTAAAGGATGTTGTCCGCGTCGCCACCGAACTTGAACGGCACGAACGACCGACCGAGCTCGGTCTCGACGAGGGCGTTCATCACGGCGCCGAGCCCCATCCCGCCGTACTCCTCCGGCGTGTGCACACCGAAGAAGCCCGACTGTTGCGCCTTGGCCTGCAGCCCCCGGAGCTCTTCCCTGCTCAGGCCCGGCTCGTGCCGGCGCTCCCGGGCCAGCACGTCCGGCTCGAGCGGCATCACCTCCTTGCGCACGAAGGTGCGCACCCAGTCCCGGATCTCCCGCTCCTCCTCGCTCAGGCTCAGGTCCATCGGCTCACACCTCCTCGGGCGTGGGCCCGGAGGGGGCCGCGGACGCTGGTACGGCGGTGCCGAACTGCGCCCGCAGCTCGCGCTTGAGGACCTTGTGGCTCGGGCCCATCGGCAGCGCGTCCACGATCTCGAGGTGCCGGGGGTACTTGTGCCGGCCGAGCTGCTCGCGCGACCATGCGACGAGCTCGTCGCTGTCGAGCGATGCGCCGTCGTGGACGATGACCACGGCACAGACCTCCTCGCCCTTCTCGTCGTCGGGGATGCCGATCACCGCCACCTGGGCGACGGCGGGATGGCGCATGAGCACCTCCTCGACCTCGCGCGGGTAGACGTTGAAGCCACCGCGGATGATCAGGTCCTTCTTCCGGTCCACGATGGTGATGAAGCCCTCGGAGTCCTTGGTGCCGATGTCACCGGTCCGGAACCAGCCGTCCACGATCGCCTGGTCGGTCGCTTCGGGGTTGTCGAGATAGCCGGCGAAGACGTTGTGCCCGCGGATCACGATCTCGCCGAGCTCACCGGTGCCGAGCAGCACGATCCGGTCGTCGAGCGTCTCGTCGGCGATCTCCACCTCGACGCCCCAGATCGGATGTCCGACCGTGCCGGCACGGGTCCCGAACCAGGGCTGGTTCACGGTGGCGGTCGGCGAGGTCTCGGAGAGCCCGTAGCCCTCGTACACCGTGGTGTCGAATGCCTTTTCGAACTGCTCCAGCACGGCGACCGGCAGCGACGCCCCGCCGGAGACACAGTCCCGCAGGCGCGGCAGCACGTCGGCGGACCGGGCGGCCTCCAGCAGCTGGACGTACATGGTCGGAACGCCGAAGAACAACGTCGCCTGCTCCCGGTACATCACCTCGATCGCGGCAGCGGCGTCGAAGCGCGGCTGCAGCAGCAGGGTGGCTCCCACCCGGAAGGTCGAGTTCATCGACACGGTCTGGCCGAAGGTGTGGAACAACGGCAGGCAGCCCATGACGACGTCCTCACGACGGATGGGGTTCGCGTCGAAGGCGTTGACCGTCGAGTTCATGACCAGGTTGAGGTGGGTGAGCACCGCGCCCTTGGGGCGGCCCGTGGTGCCGCTGGTGTAGAAGATGACCGCCGGGTCCTCCGCCTCCCTGGTCGCGTAGGTGGGCACCGGCTCGCCGTGACCGAAACCCTCCACCGGCCAGGCCTCGATCCCGGCCGAGGCTGCGGCCTGGACCGCCACCGCGGCGTAGCTCTCCTCGTAGAGCAGCGCCTGCGCCCCGGAGTGGCCCAGGATGTAAGCCGCCTCGTCCCCGTTGAGCAGGGTCGGCACCGGCACCACCGTTCCCCCGGCCGCCAGGATGCCGTAGTAGCCGCGGATGAAGTCGACCACGTTCGGCGCGAGCAGCCCTACCCGGGTGCCGGGGGCGATGCCGCGGGCGAGGAGCGCGGCGGCGTAGCGGCGGGCGTCACGCCACAGGTCCGCATACGTCACCCGCAGGTCACCCTCGACGACGGCGACCTTCTCAGGGGTACGGCGGGCGGGCTCGGCCAGCACGGCGGCCAGCGACAGCGAGGTCATGGGATCCTCCAGGAAGGGTGTGGTGTCGCGGACGAGCCGTCCGACGCGGAAGCGACCGGACGGCCCGTCAGCCTGTCAGCAGGATCGACCGGTCAGCCGACCGGCTCGATCTCGGGGAGTCCGCTCTCCGCCGGGGCGTCATCACTCTGCCCGGAGGTGTCCTCCTCGATGGGGGCATCCCCGATGTCGGTGACGAGGACCGGGGTCAGCTCCTTGCCGACCCCGCCCTTCAGCTCGACGATCCGCATGCCGGAGATCCCCAGGTGGCTGTCCTCGCTGAACCGGAACGGAGCCAGCTCGGGGCCGGGCCAGCTGGTGTCCCACTGCTCGACCGCATCGACGATGCCCTCCCGGGTCGGGTCCGGTCCGGCCGCCATCAGCGCCTGCACGAAGGCGTAGGCCTTCGACATGCCGTAGACCCGGTAGTTCGTGAGGTCGCCCTGGTCGCCGTACTCGTCCCAGACCTTCTGCCACAGCTGGATCCACGGGTCGTCCTCGGAGTCCACGCCCGGGATGTACTCGGTGGTGAGCACGCCGTCGAGCGGGGCGGCTCCGTCGACCGCGCCCTCGGAGAACTTCGAGAGCAGCGAGCCGACCAGGTTCGGGTCGGAGCCGATGTTGGCGTAGAACCACTTCGGCTTGTAGTTGAGCTTCATCGCCACCAGCTGGCTGAGCGCGGTGTACGACGGGGTGTTGAAGCTGAGCACGAGGTCGGCGCCCTTGGCCTGCAGGCCGGCGATCTGCGGCGCCACGTCGGTGTTGCCCGAGGTGTAGCGCTCCACCCCGACGATCTGCTTGTCGAGGAACCGGCGCACCCCCTTCTCGCTGTCCCGGCCGAGGTCGTCGTCCTGCAGGAACAGACCCACCTTCGCGTCGGGCATGTTCTCGGCGACGTACTGGCCGATGATCTTGCCCTCGCTCTCGTAGTCGGGCTGCCAGCCGAACGTGAACGGCTTCTCCTCCGGCTGGTCACCCCACTGGATCGAGCCCGACGAGACGAACAGGTCCGGGACCTGCTCGGAGTTCAGGAAGTCCACGACCGCCGCGTGGGTCGGCGTGCCGAGACCACCGACCATCGCGAAGATCTCGTCCTTGAGCACGAGCTCGTTGGTGACCTGGCTGGTGTTCGTCGGGTTGTAGCCGTCGTCGCGGACCAGGAACTCGATCTTGCGACCGTCCACGCCGCCTTGCGCGTTGACGTAGTCGAAGTAGGCCTTCATGCCCGTGGGAATCTCGCTGTAACCCGGGGCGGCCACACCGGTGAGCGGGAAGTGCGCTCCGATCGTCACCGTGTCCTCGGTGATGCCGACGTCGGAGGAGCCGGCCTCCCCCTTGCTCTGCTCACGCGTCTCACCCGCGCCGCAGGCGGCGACCAGCGCTCCCGCCGTGATGACGCTGGTGGCCAGCGTCATGGTCCTGGTCCATCTCCTCATGTGTCCTGCCTCCTGTTGGTTCCACACCTGATCCCGGACCGTCCTGGACGGTCTCGGACTTCCCGAGCTGTCACGTGGTCTCTCGGCGGCTCCTACGCCAGCCCCGCAGGCTGCCGACGATCCCCGCCGGGGCGAGCAGGATCACCAGCACCATCACCAGGCCGTAGACGAGTGGAGCCAGCTCGGCCGACTGGACGTCGCTGAGCCCCAGGTCGTGGCCGACGCCGGTGACGACCTGCGGGAGGAAGGTCAGCAGGGCCGCGCCGATCAACGCGCCGAGCAGGCTGCCCAGACCACCGAGCACCACCGCGGTCAGCAGGGTCAGCGACAGCGTCAGCGTGAAGCCGCTCGGCGCCGTGATCCGCACCGCCATCGCCATCACAGCCCCGGCCAGACCGGCACAACCGGCACTGACCAGGAAGGCGAGCACCCGGGCTCGGCCCAGGTTGATGCCCGCGAGCTCGGCCGCGACCTCGTCGTCGCGGACCGCCCGCCAGACCCGTCCGACCCGGCTGCGTGACAGGTTGGCCAGCAGCACGAAGGTGACGATCAGTGCGAGCCAGCCGATGTAGGCGACGTACTTGCTGGCGGTGACGTCGTGGGCGGTCAGGAAGAAGACGGCGTCGGCGAACCAGCCCGGGACGTCGGGCACCCGCACGTTGAGGCCCTGCTCGCCGCCCAGCGAGTCGCCGAAGAAGATCGCCATCCCAGGGACGGCGACCGCCAGCGCCAGGGTCGCGCCCGCGAGATAGGGGCCGTGCAACCGGGCGGCGGCGACCCCGACGAGAGCCCCGACGAGCAGCGCCACGACCGTGGCGACCAGCAGCACCCCCACGACGGGCAGTACCGGCTCGGCCTCCCGGTAGAGCAGCGCGGTCGAGTAGGCCCCGAACGCCATGAACGCGCCATGACCGAGCGAGATCTGGCCGTTGAGACCGGTCAGCACGGTCAGTCCGCCGGCGGCGATGCCGAGATAGGCCATCGCCGCGAACTGGGCGTTGCGGAAGGTGCTGGTGCTCTCCAGCACCAGGATCACCACCACGAGGCCGATCAGGGCGACCGCCAGGTGCCGCAGGAGCGTGGACCGGGAGACCCTGTGCAGGGGGGCGGCGAGCATCGACATGTCAGACCCTCCGCGCAGCGGCGTGGGAGAACAGGCCGCCCGGTTTGAGCAGCAGCACCAGCATCAGGATCACCAACGCTGCCAGGGCCACCACCTCGGATCCGACATAGCCGCTGACGAAGCTCAGCGAGACCCCCAGCAGCAACCCCCCGACCACGGCTCCGAGCGGGCTGTCCAGGCCGCCCAGCACCGCCGCCACGAACCCGTAGACGACCACCGAGTCCATGTAGGACGGGTGCACCAGGCTGCCTCCCGCGATGAGCAGCCCCGACAGCGATCCGACGAGCGCCGCCAGGGCCCAGCCCAGCGTGAGCATCCGGCCGACGCGGACGCCGAGCAGCCGGGCGACCTCGGCGTTGTAGGCCGAGGCCCGCATTCGCAGCCCGAGGTCGGTGAACCGGAACAGCGCGACCAGCAGCCCCATCACGACGAGCACTGCCACGATCGTGAACATCCCGAATCCGGTCAGCGCGACGTTCAGCTCACCGACCTCGAAGCCCCGCAGACCGAAGGGCGCCGGGAAGGAGCGGTAACGGGAACCGAAGAGCACCGCCGCCAGCGCATGGATGACGATGAACAGCCCCAGGGTGAGGATCACCGCGTTGATCTCGGACTTGCCCTCGACCGGGCGCACGAAGACCCGCTCGACGAGCGCGCCGAGCACCAGACCGGAGACCAGCGCGACCACGAAGGCGAGCCAGTAGGAGAGGCCCGCGTCGATGAGCAGCAGCGCGACGTAGGTGGTGATCATCGCCATGGGTGCCTGCGCGAAGTTGACGATCCGCGTCGAACGCCAGATGAGCACGAGCGCGAGGGCGAACGCGGCGTAGACGAAGCCGAGGGTCAGCCCGGTCAACGCGGTGGTGAGCAACTGCTGCACGAGATCTCCCGAGATCGCGGGTGGAGGTCAGAAACCGAGGTAGGCGTGGCGGAGCTTCTCGTCCGCTGCGAGGACGGCCGCCTCGTCGTGGACCACGAGCCGGCCGAGGTTCAGCACGACGCCGAAGTCGGCGATGGACAGGGCGCTGCGCGCGTTCTGCTCGACCAGCAGCACGGTGAGTCCGTCGGACTCCACCAACGACCTGAGCAGGTCGAAGATCTGTCCCACCACCCGCGGTGCGAGGCCCAGCGACGGCTCGTCGAGAAGCAGGATCTTGGGCGTGGCCATCAGTGCCCGGCCGATCACCAGCATCTGCCGTTCCCCGCCCGACAGCACGTGCGCGATCGCGTTGCGTCGGTCGCTGAGCACCGGGAACAGCGTGAACACCCGGTCCAGCGGCGCGGCCTGCGACCGGGCGGAGCGACCCAGCCCGCCGAGACGGAGGTTCTCCTCGACGGTGAGCTCCGTGATCACGCCGCGGCCCTCGGGCACGTGGGCCAGCCCGAGACCGGACATGGCCTCGGTCGGGGTGCGCACCAGGTCGGCGCCCTCCAGCTCGGCGCTCCCGTGCGTGGGCCGGACCAGGCCGGAGAGGGTGCGCAGCAGCGTGGTCTTCCCCGCCCCGTTGGCACCGAGCACCGCGGTGATCTTGCCTCTCGGGGCCGAGAACGTCAGCCGGTCGAGGGCCGTGACAGCTCCGTAGCTGGTGGTGAGCTCGCGTACGTCGAGCATGGTCGGCAGGGTCGGCATGGGCGGCATGGGCGGCATGGTCAGCGCTCCTCTCCGATGGCGACGTCCTGGTGCGTGTGCGGGACCTCGTCGCCGAGGTAGGCCGCCAGCACCGCCGGGTCGTCCCGGATCTCTTCGGGCCGACCGCGCGCGATCACCTTGCCGAAGTCGAGCACGACGATCCGGTCGCAGACGCTCATCACCAGATCCATGTGGTGCTCGACGAGCATCACCGACATCCGGTCGGTGAGCCCGCGGATCAGCTCGCCCAGCTCGGCCATCTCGTCGTTGGAGAGCCCGGACGCCGGCTCGTCGAGAAGCAGGAGCTCGGGCTCGCTGACCCTCGCGCGGGCCAGGGCGACCCGCTTGCGGACCGGGTACGGCAGGCTGGACGGCAGGTGCCCGGCGTACGCCTCGATGCCGAGCTCGGAGAGGACCGTCCGGGCCCGATCCTCCAGAGCCGCCTCGTCCTTGGCGCTGCGCGGCAGCGCGAGCAGGCTCGAGAGGAAGCTCGCGCGGGCGTGCCGGTCCGCACCGACCATGACGTTGTCGAGGACGCTCATCTGGTCGAAGAGGCCGAGGCCCTGCAGCGTCCTGCCGATGCCCAGGCCGGCGAGCTGGTGCGGCCGCAGCCGGTCGAGCTCGCGGCCCTGCCACGTCAGGGTGCCGGTGTCCGGCTGCACGAATCCGCAGGCCACGTTGAACAAGGTGGTCTTGCCGGCGCCGTTGGGCCCGATCACCCCGAGAACCTGGTGCCGGGCCACCTCCAGACCCACGCCGTCGAGCGCGACGATGCCCCCGAAGCCGACCCCGATCCCGGACATCGTGAACACCGGCGCGGCGCTCGCCGGGTCCTCGGCAGGGGAAGTGCTCACGCGGTCGCTCCCTGGGTGCTGTGGCTGGTGTGACGGGCCCCACTTTGGTCGCTGCGCACAGAAAGGGATATGGGCGCTGCGCCCAAGACAAGTCGTGCGAAACGCCCCAACAGCCCCACCAGGGGTAGTCAAACTGTGCGCGGAGTGCGAACCTGGCCCGCATGGTCCAGCCCCCCGCTCCGCGCGGCCCCGCGCCCGCGCGGCCCCCGGAACCGGCTGCCGACGCCCTCGAGCGCCAGATCCGGCGCGCCTGGGCATCCCTGGTCGACCGCGCGGACGCCATCGCCGACGACATCTCGCTGACGCTGTTCGAGAAGGACCGCGAGTGGTACGACAAGGCCGGCCAGGACCTCCGCGCCGACGTCCGCAGCAGCACCCGCGAGCACGTCCGCCGCGGCATCCTCACCATGGCCGGGCGCGCCGAGCCGGGCAAGCGGGCCACCGACGTGTGGCGCGAGACCGGTCGGCGGCGGGCCCGGCAGGGCGTGCCGATGGAGCTGGTGCTGAACGCCTACAGCCTCGGCACCCGGGTGCTCTGGGAGGCGCTGCTCGAGCAGGGCAACCGCCAGGACCTCGGCGTCGACGACCACGTGCTGCTGATGGCCGGCCAGCGGATCTGGAACGCCCTCGACGTCCAGAACACCATCCTGGTGGAGTCCTACCGCCGCGAGGCCGCCCGGCTGGAGCGGCGCGACCTGCAGCGCCAGCAGAGCTTCCTCGACGGCTTGGTCGAGGGCAGGGGCGCCGACCCCGAGTTCGCGCGCGAGGCCGCTGAGAACCTGGGCGTCGGGGTGGACGAACCGGTCGCCTGCGTGGTGGCGCCGTTCGACGAGTCCCTGGACGAGCCGCTCCGCGCTCCGGAGGACCGGCTCGAGCGAGCCGGTCGGGTCTCGCACTGGCACGTGCGCGGGGGTGCCTACTTCGGGTTGGTGCCGCTCGGCGAGGTCGGCCACGACGACCTGCTGGAGATGCTCACCCAGATCGCCGCCGGGCGCGTCGGCGTGGCGATGGCGCCGGACGGCATCGCCGGCTTCGCCTCGGCCTACCTGCTCGCCACCCGGGTCGCCCAGACGGTGCCCCGCGGCCAGACGCAGGTCGTGGCCGTCACCGACCGGCTCCCCGAGGTGTTGTTGAGCGCCAGCCCCGAGGTCGCCTCGCTGGTGGTCGAGGAGTCGGTGGGCCCCCTGCTCGCACAGCCGCAGCACCAGGCGGACGTGCTGATCGAGACGCTGCTGGCACTGCTCGAGCACAACGGGTCGCCGACGCACGCCGCCGAGGTGCTGTACTGCCACCGCAACACCGTGATCTATCGGACCAAGCAGATCGAGCAGCTCACCGGCCGCAGCCTCCAGGTGCCGCGCGACCGGCTCATGCTCGTGCTCGGCCTCATCGCGACCGGTCGCTCCCAGCAGCGCTCCGCGGCGATCCAGGGGTGAGCCCGCCGATCCGCCGGTCGCGGGTCACCTGAAGGCGCTCACCCCGGTGAGGGCCTGCCCGATCATCAGCTGGTGCACCTCGGAGGTCCCCTCGTAGGTGAGCACCGACTCGAGGTTGTTGGCGTGCCGCAGCACCGGGTACTCCAGGGTGATGCCGTTGGCCCCCAGCAGCGTCCGGCACTCGCGGGCGATCGCGATCGCCTCGCGGACGTTGTTGAGCTTGCCCAGGCTGACCTGCTCCGGACGCAGCGTCCCGGCGTCCTTGAGCCGCCCCAGCTGGAGCGCCAGCAGCATGCCCTTGCCGAGCTCGAGGGTCATGTCGGCGAGCTTGGCCTGGGTCAGCTGGTAGCCGGCCAGCGGCTTGTCGAAGATCCGTCGGTCCCCGGTGTAGGCGATGGCGCTCTCCAGGCAGTCACGGGCGGCGCCGAGGGCACCGAAGACGATGCCGTAGCGGGCCTCGTTGAGGCAGGACAGCGGTCCGGACAGACCCTTCGCCTCCGGCAGCATCGCGGAGTCGGGCAGCCGGACGTCCTCGAGCACCAGCTCGGCGGTGACCGAGGCGCGCAGTGAGAGCTTCTTCTTGATCTCCGGCGCGGAGAACCCGGGCGTGCTGGTCGGCACCACGAACCCGCGGACCTTGTCGTCGGTCTGCGCCCACACGATCGCCACGTCGGCCACCGAGCCGTTCGTGATCCACATCTTGGTGCCGTTCAGCACCCAGTCGCTGCCGTCGCGGCGGGCCCGGGTGCGCATCCCGCCGGGGTCCGAGCCGAAGTCCGGCTCGGTCAGCCCGAAGCACCCGATGGCCTCCCCGGTCGCCATCCGCGGCAGCCACTCCTGCTTCTGCTCCTCGCTGCCCCACCGCCAGAGGGCGAACATCGCCAGCGACCCCTGCACGGAGACCAGCGAGCGCAACCCCGAGTCGGCCGCCTCGAGCTCCATGCAGGCCAGGCCGTACGCCGTGGCGCTCGTCCCCGCGCAGCCGTAGCCCTCGAGGTGCATGCCGAGCAGCCCCATCGACCCGAGCTCGCGGGCCAGCTCGCGCGCCGGGATCGTCGCGGTCTCGTACCAGTCGGCGACGCGCGGCTTGACCTTGTCCTCGACGTACTTGCGCACCGTGTCGCGGATCGCCCGGTCCTCCTCGCCGATCAGGGCGTCGGTGCCGAAGAGGTCGAGCGGGGTGTGGGTGGTAGCCACGAGATTCTCCTGGTGTGTCGGGGTGTGTCGGGGTGTGTCGGGGTGGTGGTCGCGGTGGGTGCCGGATCGGATGGGGTGAGTCAGACGAACGCGTTGACGCCGGTCTCGGCGCGGCCGACGAGCAGCTTCTGGATCTGGCTCGTGCCTTCGTAGAGCGTCATGACGCGGGCGTCGCGCATGTACTTCTGGACGGGGTACTCGTCGACGTAGCCGTAGCCGCCGAACACCTGGATCGCCAGGTTGGCGGCCCGCACGGCTGCCTCGGAGGCGAAGTACTTCGCCTTGGAAGCGGCCACGCCGAACGGCTCGCCGCGGTCGATGAGGTCGGCCGCCCGCCACACCAGCAGCCGTGCCGCGTCGGCGTCGACCGAGATGTCGGCGATCATGTCCTGGACGAGCTGGAACGAAGCGAGCGGTCGGCCGAACTGCTGACGCTCCCGGCTGTAGGAGACGGCCGCGTCCAGGCACCCCGCGATGATCCCGACGCAGCCGGCCGCGACCGACACCCGCCCCTTGTCCAGGGAGTGCATCGCGATCTTGAAGCCGTCTCCCTCGGCGCCGAGCCTCGTCGAGGCCGGCACCCGCATCGCGTCGAAGGCGAGCTCGGCGGTCGCCTGGCCCCGCAGCCCGAGCTTGCCCTTGATCTCGGTGCGGGAGAAGCCGAGGGTCTCGGTGGGGACCAGGAACGCGGAGACCCCTTCGGCCCGGGGCCGCCGGTGCGCGCGAACAGCAGGCACACGTCGGCCCAGGTGCCGTTGGTGATGAAGATCTTGGAGCCGTCGACGACGTAGTCGTCCCCGTCACGGACGGCCCGGGTGCGCAGGTTGCCGGCGTCGGAGCCGGTGTCCGGCTCGGTGAGGGCGAAGCAGCCGAGGCTGCGGCCGGTCGCGATGCCCGGCAGCCACTGCTGCTTCTGCGCCTCGGTCCCGTGCGACAGGATCACCTTGCCGACCAGCCCGTTGGACACCGAGACGATCCCGCGGACCGAGGAGTCGGCGCGGCCGAGCTCCTCCATCGCCACGCAGTAGGTGAGGTTGTCGGCACCGATGCCGCCGTACTCCTCGGGGATGGTCAGACCGAAGAAGCCGAGGTCACCCATCTTGGGGATGACCGCGGTGTCCACCGACTCGACGCGGTCCCACTCGGTGCGGTGCGGCACCACCTCGCGGTCGAGGAACTCGCGGGCCAGCCGCTGGAAGCTGCGCTGGTCGTCAGTCAGGCTCAGGTCCACCACAGAAGTCCTCCGAGAGTTACCAAACAGTGTTAGGTTTTGCTCACGCTAACCGCAACCCGCTGGTCATGGCAAGGAGTACGACGCGATGGGCCGTCCGCGCACCCCGCTGCTGAACCGCGAGCTGATCCGCGACACGGCGCTGCGGCTCATCGACGCCGACGGGCTCGCAGCCCTGTCGATGCGCCGGCTGGCCCAAGAGCTCGGCGTCCAGGCCGCGTCGCTCTACAGCCACTACCCGACCAAGGACGACGTCCTCGACGCCGTGGCCAACCTGCTCACCGCGGACGTCGACACCTCGGGATTCGCCGGAGGCGACTGGCGGGCCGGCCTGCTCATCTGGGGACGGGCCTACCACGCCGCGCTGTCCGCGCATCCGAACGCGGTGCCGGTGGTCGCCTCGGGCACCGGGCGCCGGGAGAGGTTCCTGGCGATGGCGGACGCGGTCCACGGCGGTCTGGTCGGCGCCGGCTGGCCGCCCCGCTACGCCACGATGATCGCCGGCTCGGTGAAGTACCTCGTGATCGGGGCGACCTCGACGCCGTTCGGCAGCGGCTTCGCCGACGACGTCCAGGTCTACCTGGACCGGTACCCCAACCTCACCCAGGCGCACCGACTGGCCGAGCAGGCCGAGCGCATCGACACCGACAGCTTCGAGCTCGGCCTCGAGGCGCTGGTGCGCGGCCTCGAGGACGTCTACGCGGCCGTGGGCCGGCAGCGGTAGCGGCAGCGGGCCGGTCAGGGCAGCGGAAGGTCCACCAGCCGGCTGAGGTGCAGCCGGTGTGCGGCCGGGGTGCCGAGCGCGATCTGGTCGGTCTTGGCGCGTTTGAGGTACAGGTGGGCCGGGTGCTCCCAGGTCATCCCCAGCCCGCCGTGCAGCTGCACGCACTCCTCGGCAGCCCTCACCGCGACGTCCGCGCAGTACGCCTGCGCGAGGGAGGCGGCCAGCTCCGCGTCCGGATGGTTCGCCGCGGTCGCCGCAGCGGCGTGTCGCGCCGCCGCCCGGGCGGACTCCACGACGACGTACAGGTCGGCGAGCCGGTGCTTCAGCGCCTGGAACCCGCCCAGCACCCGCCCGAACTGCCGGCGCTGCTGGAGGTAGGCGACCGTGGTGTCCAAGCACCACTGCGCGATCCCGAGCTGCTCGGAGGCGAGCAGGGCCGCCCCCACGGTCAGCGTCTGCCGCAGCGCCCGGGCGCCGTCCTCGACGCCGACCACGAGAGTCGAGCCGGCGCCGGCGAGCTCGACGTCGGCCACCTGGCGGGTCATGTCCAGGGAGAGGACCGGGTGGACCCGGGCGGCCGCCGTCTCGACCAGGTGCAGCTCCACGCCGGCGGACGTCGCCACCGGAACCAGCAACGCGTCCGCCTCGAGAGCGCCGGCCACCGAGGTGACGCGTCCCTCCAGTCCCCGCTCCCCCGCGAGCACCGACGGCCGGACCGCGAACGCGGCAGCGGACAGGGGTACGACGAGCGCGGCCGTCCGCTCCCCCGCCGCCAGCGCCGCAAGAAGCTCGCCGCGGGCACCCGGCCCGGGACCGGGCTGCGAGCCGGGCCCGTCGGGCAGCAGCGCGAGGGTGGCGAGCACCGAGCTGGTCAGGAACGGGACCGGCGCCACGGCGCGGCCGAGCTCCTCCAGCACGACGGCCGCCTCCCGGGCCGAGGCACCGGCACCGCCGGCGGCCTCCGGGACCAGCAGTCCGGCCAGTCCGAGCTCCGCGCCGACGAGCGGCCACAGCGACCCGACCAGCGACCGGTCCCCGTCGTAGAGGGCCACCACGTCTGCCGGGGCGCAGCGGTCGTCGAGCAGGCTCCGGAGGCTCGCGCGCAGCGAGTCCTCGACGTCGGTGTAGAGCAGGTCGAGGTCGTCGGTCGTCGCGTGCGTCATCGGGGCAGGTCCTTCCAGGCGATGTCCTTGTCGACCCGGGGCTCAGGGGGCAGTCCGAGCACCCGCTCGGCGACGATGTTGCGCAAGATCTCCGAGGTGCCGCCCTCGATCGAGTTGCCCTTGGCCCGCAGGTACCGGTATCCGGCGCCACGGCCGGTGAACTCGACGGTCTCGGGCCGGACCATGGTCCAGTCGTCGTAGCGCAGCCCGTCCTCACCGAGCAGCTCCAGCTCCAGCCCGGACAGCTGCTGGGCCAGCCGTGCGAAGCTCAGCTTCATCGCCGAGCCCTCCGGTCCCGGCGCCCCGACCGCCAGCTTCTGCTGCAGCCTGCGGCCGGTCAACCGGGCCACCTCCGCCTCCACCCACAGCGAGACCAGGCGCGCGTGCAGCTGCGGGGTGCGCAGCTCGGGGTGCTCACGCCAGGTGGTCGCCACCACCCCCGCCATCCCGCTCTCGCGCGGCGCCGCGCCGCCGCCGATCGCGACGCGCTCGCTCATCAGGGTCGCGGTGGCCACCCTCCACCCGTCGCCCTCCGCACCCACCCGCTGCGCGTCCGGGATCCGCACGTCGGTGAGGAACACCTCGTTGAACTCGGCCTCGCCGGTCATCTGCCGCAGCGGACGAACCTCGACGCCAGGGTCGCTCATGTCGCACACGAAGTAGGTCAGGCCGGCGTGCTTGGGCACCGCCGGGTCGGTGCGAGCCACGAGGATCGCCCACCGGGCACGGTGCGCGCTGGAGGTCCACACCTTCTGCCCGTTGACCACCCAGTCCTCGCCCGAACGCACTGCCCGGGTGCCCAGCGCCGCGAGGTCGGACCCGGCGCCAGGCTCGCTGAACAGCTGGCACCAGACCTCCTCACCGGTCCACAGCGGCTCCAGGAAGCGGCGCTGCTGCTCCTCGGTGCCGAACGCCAGGAGCGTCGGTGCCGCCATGCCGAGGCCGATCCCGTTGCGTCGCGGGTCGTTGTCGGGCGCCCCCGCGGTCGCGAGCAGCTGGTCGACGTACGTCTGGTCCGACGCGGGCAGCCCGAGCCCACCGAGGCCCTCCGGGAAGTGCACCCAGGCCAGGCCGGCCGCGAACCGGGCCCGCAGGAAGGCCGGACGCTCGGTGGAGCGTGGGTCGTAGCCGGCGAGCAGGGCCTCGACCCGCGCGCGCAGCCCCTCATGGCGGTCCGTGCCGCCGCTCACGCCGACCCGTCCGCACGCCGGGCCGCCTGCCGCCTGAGCTCGTTGCGGGCCAGCGCGTTCTTGTGCACCTCGTCGGGCCCGTCGGCGAACCGCAGCGTCCGGATGCCGGCGAACGCAGAGGCGAGCGGGAAGTCCTGCGACAGCCCGCCCGCTCCGTGCACCTGGATCGCCTTGTCCAGGATCCACTCGACGGTCTGGGGGGTCGCGATCTTGATCGCCTGGATCTCGGTGTGGGCACCGCGGTTGCCGACGGTGTCCATCAGCCAGGCGGTCTTGAGCACCAGCAGCCGCAGCTGCTCCAACCGCACCCGCGACTCCGCGATCCAGTCCCGGACCACGCCCTGCTCGGCGATCGGCTTGCCGAACGCCACCCGGTCCGAGGCCCGGTCGCACATCAGCTCGATCGCACGCTCGGCCACCCCGATCGAGCGCATGCAGTGGTGGATCCGGCCTGGGCCGAGCCGCGCCTGCGCGATCGCGAAGCCGTCGCCCTCGTCGCCGATCAGGTTCGCGGCGGGAACCCTGACGTCGCGGAGCTCGAGCTCGGCGTGCCCGCCGTGGTCGCGGTCGTCGTAGCCGAAGACCTCCATCCCGCGCTTGACCTCGACACCGGGGGTGTCCCGGGGAACCAGGATCTGGCTCTGCTGCCGGTGCCGGTCGGCGGACGGGTCGGTCTTGCCCATCACGATCAGGATCCGTGCGTCCGGGTTCATCGCGCCGGTGATCCACCACTTGCGGCCGTTGATGACGTAGTCGTCGCCGTCCCGCTCGATCCGGGTGGCGATGTTGGTGGCGTCGGAGGAGGCGACGCCGGGCTCGGTCATCGCGAACGAGGACCGGATCTCGCCGGCGAGCAACGGCTGCAGCCACTGCCGCTTCTGCTCGTCGGTGCCGAACATCGCCAGCACCTCCATGTTGCCGGTGTCCGGTGCCGAGCAGTTCAGGGCGGCCGGGGCGAGGTGGCCGCTGCGGCCGCTTATCTCCGCCAGCGGCGCGTATTGCAGGTTGGTCAGTCCGGCGCCGTGCTCGCCGGGGAGGAAGAGGTTCCACAGTCCGCTTGACTTCGCCTCGGCGCGCAGCTCGGCGAGCACCGGCACCCGGCTCCACGCCCAGGGGTCCTCGAGCGCGGCCAGCTGCTCGGCGAACACCCGCTCGGCCGGGTAGACGTGCTCGGCCATGAACGAGAGCAGCTCCGTACGGAGCTCCTCGGTCCTGGCGTCGTGGTCGAAGTCCATCAGCTGTTCTCCTTCATCGAGGTGATGCCGGCGGCGATCAGCGGTTCCACGACGGCACCGACGGTGTCGAAGCCGGTGCCGACGGTCTGGCCGTGCGTGTAGCGGTAGTGGATGCCCTCCAGGATCACCGCGATCTTGAAGGAGGCGAGCCCGAGGTAGAACCCCATGGCGGACAGGTCGCGCCCGCTCATGTCGGCGTAGCGGCGCAGCAGGTCCTCCTCGCCCAGGAAACCCGGGGCGGTGGAGGCGTCCGCGACCACGTAGCCGCTGCCGAGCCGGGCCATCCGCTGGTAGACCACCAGCAGCGCGACGTCTGTCAGCGGGTCACCGAGGGTGGCCATCTCCCAGTCGATGACTGCCGCCACCCGGTCCGCGTCGTCGACGAGGAGGTTGTCGAGCCGGTAGTCACCGTGCACGATCCCGGGCGCCGACACCGGAGTGGGCGACTGCTCGAGCAACCCGTGCAGCTCCTCGGCGCCGGCGAGCGGACGGCTGCGGGAGGAGTCCAGCTGCTGCTTCCAGCGGCGTACCTGGCGGGTCAGGAACCCGTCGGGCCGGCCGAAGCCGTCGAGCCCGACCGCCACCGGGTCGACCTGGTGCAACCCGGCCAGGGTGTCGATCATCCGGGTCGAGATCGCGGTCACGCGATCGGCACCGAGCCGCTCGAGCTGGTCGGCCCGACGGTACGGCGTCCCCGGAACCCGCTCCATCACGTAGAAGGGCGCGCCGATCACGCCCGGGTCCTGGCACAGGCCGTAGGTCCGCGGGACCGGGACCTCGGTGTCCTGCAGGGCGGTCATCACCCGGTGCTCGCGCGCCATGTCGTGGGCGGTGGCCAGCACGTGGCCCAGCGGCGGTCGCCGCACGATCCAGCTGCTAGCGCAGTCACCGACCTCATAGGTGAGGTTGGACTTCCCCCCGGCGATGAGCTGCGCGCGCAGCGGCCCTCGGGGCGTCGCGGGCAGGTGCCGGGCCAGCCGGTCGAGATCCAGCCCCGGCACGGCCGCCCGGTCCGACGTGCCCCCGTCCACCCTCAGGCCACCGGCACCGGGTCGGTCCCGCGGAAGGCTCTCATGCGCGGGGGCCGCCGGCGACGTAGACGACCTGGCCGGAGACGAACGACGCCTCCTCGCGGGCGAAGAAGGAGACCATCGCGGCGATGTCCTCGGGCTTGCCGGTGCGCGCGACCGGGATCTCCTTGGCCGCGGCCGCCTTGAAGTCCTCGAACGGCACGCCCACGCGCGCGGCGGTGGCCGCGGTCATCTCGGTCTCGATGAAGCCCGGGGCGATCGCGTTCGCGGTGACCCCGAACTTGCCGAGCTCGATCGCCAGCGTCTTGGTGAACCCCTGCATGCCTGCCTTCGCCGCGGCGTAGTTGGCCTGGCCCCGGTTGCCGAGCGCGGAGGTGCTGGACAGGTTGACGATGCGGCCCCACTTGGCGTCGATCATGTGCTTCTGGCTGGCCCGGCTCATGAGGAACGCGCCGCGCAGGTGCACGTTCATCACGGCGTCCCAGTCGTCGACCGTCATCTTGAACAGCAGGTTGTCGCGGGTGATGCCGGCGTTGTTCACCAGCACGGTGGGCGCCCCGAGCTCCTCCGCGACGCGCGTGACCGCGGCCTCGACACCTGCCTCGTCGGCGACGTCGACACCGACGGCGAGCGCCTTGCCGCCCGCACCCTCGATCGCGTCGACGACCGGCCGGCAGGCGGCCTCGTCGAGGTCGAGGACCGCGACCGCGAACCCGTCCTCGCTGAGCCTCCTGGCGACGGCGGCCCCGATGCCGCGGGCGGCTCCGGTGACGATGGCGGTGCGCTGGTCGGTCATGACTGCTCCTTCTGGTGGGTCTGGTGGGTGTGGTCCAAACGTTGCTGCAGCTTGCGCATCCCGGCAAGCCACTGGTCGGTGTGCCCGGCGCGGAACTCGTAGTAGGCCTGCACCTCCGGGTGCGGCAGGATCAGGAACCGGTCGTCCTGCAGGCCCTGCCACACCGCCTCGGCGACGTCCTCGGGCTGCAGGACGGTGTCGTGGCTCAACAGGTCGCGCAGCGGTCCCGCGTTGCCGAGCATCCGGGTGTCGACCCCTTGCGGGCAGATCGCCTGCACGGTGATCCCGCGGTGTCCATAGGTGGCGGAGAGCCACTCCGCGAACGCCACCGCGGCGTGCTTGCTGACCGAGTACGGCGCGCCGCCGAGCATCGTCAGCAGGCCGGCCGCCGACGCGGTGACGACCATCCGCCCCGCTCCGGCCTCCAGCCAGACGGGCACGAGGCGCTGCGCGGCGCGCACGTGCGCCATCACGTTGACCTCGATCGCCGTCGCCCAGTCCTCGGCCGGGGTGTCGAGACCGCGTCCCACGTCGACACCGGCGTTGGCGAAGTAGACGTCGATCGCTCCCAGCCGGTCCCGGGCCGCTTCGACCAGGGCGCTGACGCCGGCCTCGGAGGCGGCGTCGCCGGGCACCGCCGTACCCCCGATCTCCGCGGCCACGGAGGCTGCCGCGTCCGCGTCGAGGTCGTTGACCACCACCCGGGCCCCTTCGGCCGCCATCCTCGCCGCGATCGCCCGGCCGATGCCGTGGCCGGCGCCGGTCACCACGACCCCCGCACCGCGCACGTCCACCTCAGGCACCACCGGTCAGGGTCACGCCGCCGTCGACCACGAGGATCTGGCCGGTCATCCAGCCGGCGTCGTCGGAGAGCAGGAACGCGACGACGCTGCCGACGTCGTCGGGCACGCCGAGCCGCTTGAGGGGGTACGCCGAGGCGACCTCCTCCTCACGCCCCTCGTAGAGCGCCGTGGCGAACCGGGTCTTCACGACAGCCGGTGCCACCGCGTTCACCCGGATGTCCGGGCCGAGCTCGACGGCGAGCTCCTGGGTGAGGTGCGCGAGCATCGCCTTGCTCGCGCCGTAGAAGCCGATCCCCGGGGCCGGCCTGAGCCCGGCGACCGAGGAGACGTTCACGACGGATCCTCCGTGCTCGGCCATCCAGCCGCGGTGCACCTGCTGCACCCAGGACAGCGCGGCGAGACAGTTGACCTCGACGATCTTGCGGGCGGCGTCGAGGTCGAGCTCGACGAGCGGACCGTAGACCGGGTTGATCCCGGTGTTGTTGACCAGCAGGTCCACGCTGCCGAACGCCTCCAGCGTCCGCTTGACCGTGTCGGCCTGGTGCTCGACGTCGTCGCCCTTGCCGGCCACGGCGAGCGCGTGCTCCGCTCCCCGAGCCGCTGCACGGCCTCGTCGAGCGCCTCCTGCTTGCGGGCGGTGATCACCACCTTGGCCCCGTCGGCCACCAGCCGCTCGGCCACGCCGAGGCCGATGCCGCGACTGGCCCCGGTGACGATCGCGACCTTGCCCTCGAGCCGGCCGCTCACGACAGCCGCTCCAGGACCATCGCCATCCCCTGGCCCCCGCCGACGCACATGGTCTCGAGACCGAACTGCTTGTCGTGCCACTGCAGCGAGTTGATCAGCGTGCTCGTGAGCCGGGCACCGGTCATCCCGAAGGGGTGGCCGACGGCGATCGCGCCACCGTTGACGTTCAGCTTGTCGAAGTCGATCCCGAGCTCGCGGGCGGAGGGGATCACCTGCGCCGCGAACGCCTCGTTGATCTCGACCAGGTCGATGTCGTCGATGCTCATCCCCGCCCGGGCGAGCGCCTGCCTCGAGGCCTCGACCGGCCCCAGGCCCATGATCTCCGGCGACAGGCCGGTGACCCCGGTGGAGACGACCCGCGCCAGTGGCGTCAGCCCCAGCTCGGCGGCCTTGGTGTCCGACATGACCACCAGCGCGGCCGCGCCGTCGTTGAGCGCGCAGCAGTTGCCGGCGGTGACGGTGCCGTCCGGGCGGAACACCGGCTCGAGCTGCGAGACCTTCTCCAGGGTGACTCCCGCGCGGGGGCCGTCGTCGGTGGCGACCACGGTGCCGTCGGGCAGCGTCACCGGCGTGATGTCGCGCGCCCAGAAGCCGCTCGCGATCGCCTTCTCGGCGAGGTTCTGGCTCCGCACCCCGAACTCGTCCTGGTCCTGCCGGCTGACGCCCTTGAGCTGGGCGACGTTCTCGGCGGTCTGCCCCATCGCGATGTAGGCGTCGGGGAGCAGCCCGTCCTCGCGGGGGTCCGACCACGTGCCGCCGCCGGCTGCGAGCCGCTCGGTGCGCGACAGCGCCTCGGCGAACAGCGGGTTCCGGGTGTCCGGAAGGCTGTCGGAGCTGCCGCGGGAGAAGCGGCTGACGGTCTCGACACCGGCGGAGATGAACACCTCACCCTCGCCGGCCTTGATCGCGTGCATGGCCATCCGGGTGGTCTGCAGGCTCGAGGAGCAGTAGCGGGTGACGGTGGTGCCGGGCAGGTGGTCCATGCCGGCGAGCACCGCGACGATCCGGCCCAGGTTGAAGCCCTGCTCGCCGCCGGGAAGGCCGCAGCCCAGCATCAGGTCGTCGATGTCGTGCGCGTCGAGGGCCGGGACCTTCGCGAGGGCGGCGTGCAGCATCTGCACGGTGAGGTCGTCGGGACGCATCTGCTTGAGCGATCCCTTGTGGGCACGACCGATCGGGGACCGGGCGGTGGCGACGATGACTGCTTCGGGCATGGCGGTTGCCTTTCGGTGCGGCCGGCTGTCCCACGTGGCGGGGCAGCCGGGGCCGGGGTCTGGGTGCGGGTCAGAGTCCGAGGTCGCGGCCGATGAGCTCCTTCATGATCTCGTTGGAGCCGGCCCAGATCTTCGTCACGCGCGCGTCGCGCCAGGCCCGGGCGACCCGGTACTCGTTCATGAAGCCGTAGCCGCCGTAGAGCTGGACGCAGGAGTCGAGCACGTCGTTCTGCACCTGGGCCGACCACCACTTCGCCTTGGCCGCGTCGACGGCCGTCAGCTCCCCGTCGGTGTGGGCGAGCACGCACTGGTCGACGTAGGCCCGGGAGACCTCGATCTTCGTCACCAGCTCGGCCAGCAGGAACTTGTTGTGCTGGAAGGCCCCGATCGGCTGCCCGAACGCCTTGCGCTCCTTGGCGTAGTCGATCGTCTCCTCGAGGATCTGCGCCGCGTGGGCGATGTTGGAGACCGCGGCACCGAGCCGCTCCTGCGGCAACCGCTCCATCATGTGGATGAAGCCCTGGTCCACCTCGCCGAGGACGTTCGCCTGCGGGACCCGGACGTCGTCGAAGAAGAGCTCGGCGGTGTCGGACTCGGTCTGCCCCACCTTGTCGAGCTTGCGGCCGCGCGTGAAGCCGGGCATCCCGGTCTCCACCGCGAACAGGGTGATCCCCCGGGCCTTCTTCTCCGGGCTGGTGCGTGCCGCGACCACCACCAGGTCGGCGGAGTAGCCGTTGGTGATGAACGTCTTCGACCCGTTGAGGATCCAGTCGTCACCGTCGCGGACCGCGGTGGTGCGCAGCGCCGCCAGGTCGGAGCCACCGGAGGGCTCCGTCATGCCGATGGCGGTGAGCAGCTCGCCGGTGCAGAAGCCCGGCAGCCAGCGCCGCTTCTGCTCCTCGGTGCACAGGTCCACGAGGTACGGCGCCACGATGTCGCCGTGGATGCCGAAGCAGGAGGACAGGGCCGCGGTGACCTTGGACAGCTCCTCGCCGAGCACGGCGTTGTAGCGGTAGTCGCCCGCGGCCGAGCCGCCGTACTCCTCGGGGACCTCCAGCCCGAGGAAGCCCTGCTTGCCCGCCTCGATCCACAGGTCCCGGGGGAACGCCCGGTTCTCGATGAACTCCTCGCCCCGCGGGCGCACCTGCCGGTCGAGGAACTCGCGGACCGAGTCGCGGAACGACTCGTGGTCGGCGTCATAGATACGTCGTCGCACGGGACCTCACTGTGGGGTGACTAAGCGCTTGCTTACCTCAGCGCGTTGATTTAGCGTTCCCCACGGACCACGTGCACGTCAACCCCACCCGCCGAGGACCGTCATGAGCCAGATCACAGGCCGCCCGGACGACGGTGGGGCGCGCACGGATGCCCGCGACCGGCTGCTCGGAGCGGCGGTGGAGGCCTTCGCGGCGCGCGGGTTCCACGGCACCACGACCCGCGACATCGCAGCCGCGGCAGGGATGAGCCCGGCAGCGCTCTACGTGCACCACCGGTCCAAGGAGGACCTGCTCTTCCTGATCTCGCGCAGCGGCCACGAGGCGACGCTGCAGCTGGTGCTCGACGCCCTGGCGAGCTCGGAGGACCCGGTGGAGCAGCTGGTCGCCGTGGTCCGGGCCTTCACCGCCCACCACGCGCGCGGGCACACCCGGGCCCGCATCGTGAACTACGAGCTCTCGGCGCTCAGCGTCGAGCACCTCGGCGAGATCGCGACGCTCCGGCGTGCCATCGAGCGGCACGTCCGTGAGCTCGTCGAGTCGGGAGTGGCGGCCGGCGTGTTCCGCACCCCGGACCCGCGGATGACCGCGTTGGCACTGCTGTCGTTGGGCGTCGACGTCGCCCGCTGGTACCGCGACGAGGGCGAGTGGACTCCGGAGGAGATCGCCGAGCACTACTGCGGGCTGGCGCTGCGGATGGTCGGCCGCTGAGGTCCGGGCGACGCGTCCCGGATCAGGAACTCAGGACCCGTGCCTTCTGGGCGGCGAACTCCTCCTCGGTGAGGATGCCCTGCGCCTTGAGCTCGGCCAGGTCCTTGAGCTGCTGGATGGGGTCGACCGTCTGGGGCGGCGCCTCCCTCTGCCGGGGTGGTGCCACCGGCTCCTGGTAGGCCGGCTCCTGGTAGGTCTGCTCCTCGTAGGCCTGCTCGCGGTCGGCGGCGATCTGGGCGTCGCGGCCGGCGAACTTCTCCGCCTGCCGGCGCTGCACGCGGCCGCTCACCGCCGTCGCGGTCCCGGCCACGACCGCCGTACGGGCGATTCCTCTCACAAGTCCTGGCATCGTCTTCTCTCCTCAGGTGGTGGGTTCGAGGGCATCGAGGGCGGCCATGATGTCGGGGGCCGGGATGCGGGCGCTGGCGATGAGGTCGCCGCCGCTGTTACGGGCCGCCGCCACGAAGGGGATGGCCCAGCTGTTCTCGTAGACGATCAGCGCCGCCACCGTGTCCGGCTCCATCGCCTCGGCCGCCTCGCGCATGTCGTCGTCGCCGAGCAGACCGGAGCGGGCGCCGGAGAAGTAGGAGAAGCCACCCGCGTCGGAGCGCGGGTCGGTGAGCTCGAGGACCTCGATCGAGCCGTCGTGGTTCTTGCTCAGGACCATCAGGTCGTAGAGGCGGATGATGCCCCGGTCGACCAGGTCCACAAGCGCCTGGCCCGCCTCACCCGTGAGGCGGTCCTGCGGGAACTCGAGGAGGACGAAGTCGACGGGACCGTGGACGTTTGCCGTGGTGGTTGTGGTCATCACCCCACTGTCGGGTGCGGCGTCCGAAAGGGCCTCACCCGCAGGGGATGACCCGCCGACGCGGCGCACCTCGCCGGTCACGAGGTCCCGTCGCCGGCGCGGTGGGCCCGTGGCCGAGCCCGGCCCCGGGGCGGCGTCGCGACGGCACGCGAGAGGTCGGAGGTGGAGACGAGCCCGACTACCTCCCGGCCGGCGCCGTCGCTCAGCACGATCGCGCGACCGGGTTCCCGGCCCAACGTCCGCGCGGCCGTGGTGACCTCGTCGTCCTCGTGGACGACCGGCACGTCCTCCCCGGTGAGCATCACGTCACCGACCCGCACCGAGCGGCGCTCCTCCATCGGGACCACCCCCGCGCGGCGCAGCAGCAGGAGACCGACGAACCGCCCCTGGTCGAGCACCGGGTACGCCGGGTAGGAGGGCGTCCGCACGATCAGGTCACCGAACTCCTCGATGGTGCTGCCGACGTCCACCGTCACCGCCGCCGGCGTCATCACGTCCTTGACCCGCAGTCCGGCCAGCGCTCGGGCCGTCCGCGCCTCGCCCTCCTCCTGCCGGACCGCCTGCCACAGGAACCAGCCGATGAGCACGAACCAGATGCCTCCGTAGCCGTAGGCGCCGAACAGGCTGGCGACCCCGAGGGTGACCAGCACGACGGCAAAGGCGCGCCCGGCCCAGGCGGCGTAGATGGTCGCCGTCGCCGTGTCGCCGGTGCGGTGCCAGATCAGCGCATGCAGCAGCCGGCCGCCGTCCAGCGGCAGTGCCGGCACGATGTTGAAGACCAGCAGCAGCCCGTTGATCCGGGCCAGGTAGTCGGGCACCCCGGTCCAGGCGTCCGAGAGCCCTAGCGCGTGGCCGGCCGCGGCGACGGCCAGGAAGACGACGGCGAGGGCCGCGGACGCCAGCGGCCCGGCGATCACGACCCGGAACTCCGCCCCGGGGCCCGGCAGCGGCTCCTCAGCACGCGACACCCCACCGAACAGCCACAGCGTGATGTCGCGCACCGGTACTCCCTCGCGCAGCGAGCGCAAGGTGTGGCTGAGCTCGTGCACCAGGACCGAGGCGAAGAACAGCAGGGTGGCGGCGGCGGCCATGAGGAAGCAGGTCAGCGTCGAGAGAGCGGGGTAGGCGCTCGGGAACAGCCCCGTCGCCAGCGAGAAGAAGACCAGGGCCAGGATCACCAGCCAGCTCCAGTCGACCTTGACCGGCACGCCCTTCACCCGGAAGAGAACGACGAGCCTGCTCCCTGTTCGTCCTGCGGTCGACCGGCCGCCGCCGGGAGGCCGCCACTCCCCTCTTCACGCTAGGCCGGGTGCCGGACCTCTCCCACCGGCACAACGTCGTCGCCTGCCGGGACCTTGGGCCCGCGCCGGCCTTACCGGGTGCGTGTAAGGGACGCTGGAGTGCCGGGGGGATGGCCCGGCCGGTGCTGGGAGACCCGCATGCGACCGACCAGGACGACGTGCGTGCGCGATAACATCGCAGCATGGCGATGATAGAGACCCTGGTCGATGGTGTCGGAACGGGCGCCGAAGCCGCCGCGGTGACGGCAGCGGCCTGCTTGTTCCACGGGTTCAGCGACAAGTCCCGGCTCACCATCGTGCAGCACCTGGCCCTCGGTGAGCACCGGGTGGTCGACCTGACCCGACACCTCGGGCTGGCTCAGTCCACGGTGAGCAAGCATCTGGCCTGCCTGGCGGACTGCGGCATCGTCACGGCGCGCCCAGCGGGGCGGGCCTCGGTGTACTCGTTGAGCCATCCGGAGCAGACCCTGGATCTGCTGGCGGCCGCCGAGCGGCTGCTCGCAGTGACCGGGGATGCGGTCGTGCTGTGCCCACGCTTCGGGGAAGGAGCGGTTCGATGACCCGCACGCTCGCCCACCCCCCAGACGTCACCACCGCGCGGCGTCGACAGCTGGGCCGCCGCGCCCAGCTGCTGGCCGGCGCCTCGGTCTCGTACAACGTCGTGGAGGCAGTGGTCTCGGTGGCCGCCGGAGCGGCGGCTTCTTCGGTCGCGCTGGTCGGCTTCGGTCTCGACTCGTTGGTCGAGGTGGGTTCCGGCCTGGTCATCTTGTGGCAGTTCCGTCACCCGTTGCCCGAGACCCGGGAACGGCAGGCGCTGAAGCTGATCGCGATCTCGTTCTTCGCGCTCGCCGCCTATGTGGGCGTGGAGTCCGCGCGGACCCTTCTCGGCGCGGGCGAACCTGAGACTTCGCGGCTCGGGATCGGGATCGCATTCGCCTCGCTGCTCGTGATGCCCGCCCTGTCGTGGGCGCAACGCCGAACCGGCCGGGAGCTGGGCTCGGGCAGCGTGGTCGCCGACTCCAAGCAGACGCTGCTGTGCACCTACCTGTCCGCAGTGCTGCTGGTGGGGCTGCTGCTGAACGCCACGCTCGGCTGGGGCTGGGCGGACCCCGTCGCTGGGCTGATGATCGCCGCGGTCGCGGTCCGCGAGGGCTTGGAGGCGTGGCGCGGCGAGAACTGCGGCTGCGGCCCCGGGCCCGGGACCGGCGCCTTGGCCGAGGGCACCGAGCACTGCGTCGACGACTGCTGCTCGCCTTCAGACAAGGACGGCCACGCACCAGCGCCGCTCACCATCCCCACGTCCCCCGAGGAGCGGCACTGATGGGCGCCGACCACGGCCACGCGGCTGCCGACCTGGTCGACCACCGTGGCCGCCTCGCGGTGGTCCTCGGACTCACCGTGACCGTCCTGGTGGTCGAGGTGGTCGGCGCGTTGGTCTCCGGCAGCCTGGCACTGCTCGCGGACGCCGCGCACATGCTCACCGACGTGGCCGGCCTCACCCTGGGCCTGGTGGCCGCTGTGCTGATGCGCCGGCCCGCCACCGACGCCCGCACCTGGGGCTACCGCCGCGCGGAAGTCCTCGCCGCGGCCGCCCAGGCCGCGGTCCTGCTCGCGGTCGGCATCTTCGTGCTCGTCGAGGCGGTCCGGCGCATGATCGACCCCCCGGACGTCACCTCCGGGGCGATGCTCCTCTTCGGTGCCATCGGGTTGGTCGCCAACCTGATCGGCCTGCTGGTCCTGCTGGGGGGGCGGTCCGCGAACCTGAACATGAGGGCCGCGTTCCTCGAGGTGCTCAACGACGCGTTGGGCTCCGTCGCGGTCCTGCTCGCCGCCGGCGTGATCGCCGTCAGCGGCTGGATGCGCGCCGACGCCGTCGCCTCCCTGGTCATCGGCCTGCTGATCATCCCGCGCACCTTCGCGCTGCTCCGCGAGGCCGTCGACGTACTGCTGGAGTCCACCCCCAAGCACCTCGACCTCGCCGAGGTGCGCGAACGGATCCTCGCGCTGCCGCACGTGCAGGACGTGCACGACCTGCACGCCTCCCAGGTCGCCACCGGGCTGCCGGTGCTGACCGCGCACGTGGTGGTCGACGACTCCTGCTTCCACGACGGCCACCTCGGCTCGATGCTCGACGAGCTCCAGCACGCCATCGACCGTGACTTCAACGTCGAGCACTCCACCATCCAGTTCGAGTCCGGCTCCCACGCCGACCACGAACACCAGACGCACGCCTGACCGACACGGTCACGGGGGAGGTACGCCAGGGTGGTGTTGATGGATGGTGTGGGTGTGCGACTTGTCGGACATGTGCCTCAGCCTCCGAACAGAACCGCCGCCCTCACCATCGAGTTTCCGGCCGGTCAGAGTCGTGAGCCGATGGCCGCGAAGGCCGTGCACATGATCAGGAGCCCGACGATCAGCGGCGCGGTGAAGCGCAGCCACTGGTCGTAGCGCACCTTGGCGAGCGCCAGCCCACCCATGACCACCGCCGAGGTCGGGGTGATCAGGTTCACCACGCCGGAGGCCGACTGGTACGCCGTCACCACCATCGCCCGGGAGACATTGGCGAAGTCGCCGAGCGGCGCCAGGATCGGCATCGCCAGCGCGGCATGGCCGGACGTCGAGGGCACCAGGAAGGCCAGCGGCAGGTTGATCAGGAACATCAGGCCCCCGAAGACCGCGGAGGAGGTGTTGCTCACGGCGTTCTCCATGGAGTGCAGCACCGTGTCGGTGATCTGGGAGTTGTTCATGATCACCGTGACCCCACGGGCGAGCACGATGATCAGCCCGACGCCGACGAAGTCGCCCGCCCCACGCACCAGCGTGTCGGTCAGCCGCTTCTCCCCCAGACCGCCGATGAGTCCGACCACGATCGACATCACGATGAAGAGGGCCGCCAGCTCCGGGAAGTACCAGTCCAGCTGCCAGCTGTAGCTCGTCGCGTCCGGGCCGTTGATCACCTGCGCCCACGGGACGATCGCGAAGATCATGAACGCGAAGGTGAGCGCGACGATCGTCAGCACGCTCTTGTGCTTGCGGGTGAGCGGCGGTGGCGTCCCGACCAGGTCGGGGTTCTTCTCCGCGAACTCCCCCTGCGTCCCGGCGCCTCGAGCCGCGAGCACCTGGTCCTCCGCCCGGAGGCCCACCAGCGACTTCGACGGGTCCGCCTTGACCCGGCGGGCATAGCGGAGCACGAACAGGATGCTCAGCGGCACCAGGACGAGGTACATCACGAACCGGAACACGATGCCGTCCCCGATCGAGATGCCGGCGGCGTCCGAGGCGACGCCGGTCGCGAAGGGATTCACGGTGGAGGCCAGCACCCCGACCCCCGCGCCGATCATGATCGTGGCCGCGGCCACCATCCGGTCGTAGCCCAGGCTGAGGATGAGCGGTACGACGAGCGCGTAGAAGCCCAGCGTCTCCTCGGCCATCCCCTCGGTGGTCCCGCCGATCGAGAACAGCACCATCAGCATCACGATCACCAGCGCGCCCCGGTGCCCGTAGCGCTTGGCGACATGGGCGACGCCGCTGTCGATCGCACCGGTGGACATCGACATGGCGATGAAGATGCCGATCGCGATCACGAACATGAAGACGCCGGCAGCACCGAAGAGCTCGCCGGTCTCGTAGGGGCCGATGAAGCCGGTGTCACCACTGCGGATCCCGTAGAGCCCGTTGATCGGGCTCAGGAACAGCTGCATCAGTCGGTCGGTGAACGACAGCCCCGCGTCCACGGAGTGGTAGGTGCCGGGGACCGGTGCCCCGGTCTCGGGGTTCAGCTTGTAGGCCCCCGTGGGGATGATGAACGCCAGCACCCACACCAGCACGGTGACGCCGAAGAGCACGGTGAACGCGCTCGGGAAGGTGAACCTCTTCTTCTGGCCGGCTGGCTCCACGCCGGCCGACTGGACATCTGCGGTGGCCACGGGGGTCCCTTCCCTTCTCGACGTCTGACACCTCAGGACAGCAGCGGGACGGTTGCTCGGACCGCTGCCCAACGGCCCCTCGCAGGGGGCCGTTGGGCCCTGAGTAGGGCCCCGCCGACGGAGCACCCTTGGGCCCACAGGCGCCTGCCCGAGGCTGCCTGCCCGAGAAGAGGTCGTCGATGAGCATGCACGTGGACTCCGAGGTCGGACGACTCAAGCAGGTGATCCTGCACCGGCCGGACCTGGAGCTGAAGAGGCTGACCCCGACCAACAAGGACGCCTACCTCTTCGACGACGTCCTGTGGGTCAAACGGGCCAAGCAGGAGCATGACGCGTTCGCCGAGTCTCTGCGCGACCTCGACGTCACCGTGCACATGCTGGACACCCTCCTGCGCGAGACCGTGGCCGTCCCCGAGGCGAAGGACTACATCCTCCGGGCCTCCCTCGACGAGCGGGTCTACGGGCCGATGGCGCTCGACGCGCTGTTCGCGATGTTCACCGCGCTCGACGACGACAGCCTGGTGAAGTACCTCATCGGGGGGATCACCAAACGCGAGCTGCTGGACCATGTCGAGGAGCCGAAGTCGCTGGTCGTCCAGGCCCTCGACCTCGAGGACATGCTGCTGCCGCCGCTGCCGAACCACATGTTCACCCGGGACACCTCGGCCTGGATCTACGACGGCGTCTCGATCAACTCGATGCGCAAGCGTGCTCGTGAGCGCGAGACGATCCACTACGAGGCGATCTACCGCTGGCACCCGCTCTTCGCCGATGCCGACTTCGAGGTGTGGTCCGAGGGCACCGTCAACGGCATCGCCACCACCGAGGGCGGCGACCTGCACGTGCTCGGGAACGGCGCGGTCCTGGTCGGGATGAGTGAGCGGACCACTGCGCAAGGCATCGAACGGCTCGCCGGCAGGCTCTTCGCCAAGGGTTCCGCGCAGCGGATCGTCGCGCTGGCGATGCCGCAGAAGCGGGCGTTCATGCACCTCGACACGGTGATGAGCATGGTCACCGAGGACACGTTCACCAAGTACGCCGGCCTCGGGATGCTGCCGTCGTACACGATCGAGCCGGGCGGCACGGAGAAGGAGCTGAAGATCACCGCGCACGCCCCCGAGGACATGCACCGCGCGATCGCGGACGCCCTCGGCGTGGAGCGGATCCGCGTGCTCACGCCCACCCAGGACGTGCACGCAGCGGAGCGCGAGCAGTGGGACGACGGCTGCAACGTGCTCGCGGTCCGTCCCGGCGTGGTCGTCGCCTACGAGCGGAACGTCACGACCAACACCTTCCTGCGCCGGGAGGGTGTCGAGGTGGTGACCATCCAGGGCAGCGAGCTCGGACGCGGCCGCGGCGGACCCCGCTGCATGACCTGCCCCATCGAGCGCGAAGGGATCTGACATGGCCTTCAACCTGCGGCATCGCAGCTTCGTCAAGGAGGTCGACTTCACCCCCAAGGAGTGGCGTTTCCTGCTCGACCTCGCGGCCGAGCTCAAGCTGGCCAAGTACGCCGGCTCCGAGCAGCCCAGGCTCGCGCGCAAGAACATCGCGCTGATCTTCGAGAAGACTTCGACCCGCACCCGGTGCGCCTTCGAGGTCGCCGCCTTCGACCAGGGCGCGCGCGTCACCTACCTGGACCCGTCGGGCTCCCAGATCGGGCACAAGGAGTCCATGGAGGACACCGCCCGCGTGCTGGGCCGGATGTACGACGGCATCGAGTACCGCGGCTCGGCCCAGGAGAACGTCGAGGTCCTCGCCGCGTTCTCCGGGGTTCCGGTCTGGAACGGGCTGACCACCGAGTGGCACCCGACCCAGTCGCTGTGCGACATGCTGACGATGCGCGAGCACACGTACAAGCACGACGAGGAGATCTCGTTCGCCTTCCTCGGCGACGCCCACAACAACGTCGGCAACTCGTTGCTGGTGGCCGGCGCGATGATGGGGATGGACGTCCGGATCGTCGCGCCCCGGGAGCTGTGGAACCACGACGGGGTGGTCAAGCAGGCCCGGGACATCGCCGCCGAGACCGGCGCCCGGATCACCCACACCGAGGACGTGGGCGAGGGCGTGGACGGCGTGGACTTCGTCTACACCGACGTCTGGGTCTCGATGGGCGAGCCCATGGAGACCTGGGAGGCGCGTATCGACCTGCTGCGGCCCTACCAGGTCAACCCGGACCTGCTGACGCTGACCGGGAACCCGCAGGTCAAGTTCATGCACTGCCTGCCCGGCTTCCACGACCGGCACACCAAGGTCGGCGAGGAGCTGTTCCAGAAGACCGGAATGACCGCCCTCGAGGTCACCGACGAGGTGTTCGAGTCGCGGCACTCGATCGTCTTCGACCAGGCCGAGAACCGGATGCACACCATCAAGGCCGTGCTGGTCGCGACGTTGGGCGGCTGAGGTGCGCATCGTGATCGCGCTCGGCGGCAACGCGCTGCTGCAGCGTGGCCAGCGGCCCGACTGCGACGTCCAGGAAGCCAACGTCGCCCGGGCGGTCGCCGCGCTGGCACCGCTCGCCGCCCATCACGAGATCGTGATCACGCACGGCAACGGCCCCCAGGTGGGCGTGCTGGCGCTGCAGAGTGCCTCCGACCCGCACCTCACGACGCCGTACCCGTTCGACGTCTTGGGCGCCCAGACGCAGGGTATGATCGGCTACTGGCTGCTGCAGGCGATGCAGAACGCGCTCCCGGGCCGCCAGGTCGCGGCGATCATCAACCAGACCCTGGTGGAGGCGAACGATCCCGCCTTCCAGTCCCCCAGCAAGTTCGTCGGGGAGGTGTACGACGAGGCCGAGGCGCACCGGCTCGCGGAGCTGCGGGGCTGGACCGTGCGACCCGATGGTGACGTGTGGCGGCGGGTGGTGGGCTCGCCGAAGCCCCGGCGGGTCGTGGAGACCCGGCTGATCCGGCTCCTCCTCACCAGCGGTGCCGTGGTGATCTGCGCCGGAGGCGGCGGGGTCCCGGTGATCCGCAACGAGCAGGGTCACCTCGAGGGGGTCGAGGCCGTCGTCGACAAGGACCTGACCACGTCGGTGCTCGCCGAGGCGCTCGAGGCCGACGCGATGCTCGTCCTGACCGACGTCGCCAACGTGGCGCGGCACTACGGCTCCCCGCAGGCCACGCCGATCCTGCGCGCCACCCCGGCGGCGCTGCGCCGGGAGTCGTTCCCGGCGGGCTCGATGGGTCCCAAGGTGGAGGCGGTGTGCCGCTTCGTGGAGGTCACCGGCGACATGGCGGCGATCGGCAGGCTCGAGGACGCCGTCGCCATCATCGAGGGAACGGCCGGCACCGTCGTGACCCCGGCCGGGGACTACGGCGGACCCGACGACCTCCGCCCCGGGAGGCCCGCACCGTCCGGGCCGGCCTGATCACGCACCGCGGGGCGCGCGCCGTCCGCACTCTCCGATAGCGTGACGCTGTGAGCCACCCGCACCCAGAACTCGCCCTGCCCCGAAACTGCCCCGCAACGGGCTCCGCGTCGTCGGACTCGGCGGGCTCGGTGAGATCGGCCGCAACATGACCGTCTTCGAGCACGCCGGAAAGCTCCTGATCGTCGACTGCGGCGTGCTCTTCCCCGAGGAGCACCAGCCCGGCATCGACGTGATCCTGCCCGACTTCAGCTGGATCCGGGACCGGCTCGACAGCATCGTCGCGGTGGTGCTGACCCACGGGCACGAGGACCACATCGGTGGCGTCCCCTACCTGCTGCGCGAGCGCGCGGACATCCCGGTGGTCGGGTCCCGCCTGACGCTGGCGCTGATCGACGCCAAGCTCAAGGAGCACCGGATCAAGCCGCGGCTGATGCCGGTCAAGGAGGGCGAGACCAAGAAGCTCGGCCCCTTCGACCTCGAGTTCCTCGCGGTCAACCACTCGATTCCGGACGGCCTGGCCGTCGCCATCCGCACCCCGGCGGGCGTGGTGCTGCACACCGGCGACTTCAAGATGGACCAGTTCCCGCTCGACGGCCGGATCACCGACCTGCGCGGTTTCGCGCGGCTCGGCGAGGAGGGCGTCGACCTGTTCATGGTCGACTCCACCAACGCCGAGGTGCCCGGATTCACGATGTCCGAGCGCGACCTCAGCCCGGCGATCGACACCGTGTTCCGCACCGCACCCCGCCGCATCATCGTCTCCAGCTTCGCCAGCCACGTGCACCGCATCCAGCAGGTCCTCGACGCCGCGCACGCGCACGGCCGCAAGGTCGCCTTCGTCGGCCGTTCGATGGTGCGCAACATGGGGGTCGCCCGCGACCTCGGCTACCTCCGCGTCCCGGAGAACCTGATCGTGCCGCTCGAGCAGCTCGAGCGGATGAAGGCCGACAAGGTCGCGCTGGTCTGCACCGGCTCCCAGGGCGAGCCGATGGCCGCGCTCTCCCGGATGGCCAACCGTGACCACAAGATCCGGGTCGGCGAGGGCGACACCGTGCTGATGGCCAGCTCGGTCATCCCGGGCAACGAGAACGCCATCTCCGGCGTGATCAACGGACTGACCCGGTGGGGCGCCAACGTGGTCCACAAGGGCAACGCCAAGGTCCACGTCTCCGGCCACGCGAGCGCGGGCGAGCTCGTCTACTGCTACAACATCGTCCGACCCGGCAACGTGATGCCGGTCCACGGCGAGTGGCGGCACCTGCGCGCCAACGGCGACCTCGCCATCAGCACCGGCATCGATCCTTCACGCGTGGTGCTCGCCGACGACGGGGTGGTCGTCGACCTGGTCGACGGGCGCGCCAAGATCACCGGGAAGGTGCCCGCGGGCAACGTCTACGTCGACGCCGCGACCGTCGGCGGCGCCACCGAGGCGTCGCTGCGGGACCGGCGGACGCTGGCCGAGGAGGGCGTCGTGACGGTGCTGGCGATCGTCGACGCCGACAGCGGCAAGCTGGCGGAGCCGCCGGACTTCCTGATCCGCGGCTTCGTCCACGACCAGGCGGCGTTCGAGGCCGCGGTGCCCGTGGTCGCCAAGACGCTGGAGCGTGCGGCACTCGAAGGGATCGGCGACTCCCACCAGCTCGAGCAGATGATCACCCGCGACGTGGGCCAGTGGGCGCACAAGAAGTTCCGTCGCAGCCCGCTGATCATCTCCATCGTCATCGACGCCTGAGTCCGGGACGCCACCCGTCGGCAGGTGGCGCGACCTCAGCGCTGCCGGTCGCGGTAGCGGGCGAAGCCGGTGAGGTCGTCGGTGTTGATGTAGTCGACGCCGGCCTCGGTGAGCACAGCCCACAGGTTCTCCGCGTCCGGGGCGGTCGGCTGTGGTGCGCCGTACAGCCGGAGCCGGGTGCCGGCGGCGTGGACCGCGGCGACGAGCTTGTCCAGGCGGGCGCGTTGCGGTCCCGGCATCCGGCCGAGCCCGTTCCAGGCGAAGAACGTCCGCCAGCGGGCCGAGGCCAGCGGCGCGACGGCCTCATCCAGGTGTCTGTCGTCGAACCTGCCGAGCGCGACGTCGTACCCGTAGTAGCGGACCTGGTCCCGGGCCGGCGGCTGCGGGGTCTCGTTGCCGCTGAGGACGACACTGACCGGTCCCGGGGTGGCGACGCAGCCGCGGTACCCGGTGAGGATCTCGGTGTAGGCGGCGAGCAGGGGGTCGAGCAGGCCAAGCGTCTGGTGCGGGTCACCCTTCACGTCCAGGAGCAGCTGGACCGGGGCGAGGGTGCGCCCATCTGCCTGCGCAGCGCTGACCCGCCGGCGGAGGGGTTCGAGGTACAGGCTGGTCAGGGTGCGGCCGGGACGCGTCTGGTCGCGGGTGTGGCCGACCAGGAGTCGCCCGGCGACGGGCCAGATGTCGGCCTCGACGCTGTCGAACCCGGCAGCGAGCGCGTCGGTGAGCGGGTGCGGGTGCAGGTAGTCGTTGTGGGCGTGCCCGTCCGGGACGCCGCCCACCGTGACGGCGGCACAGTTGGTCGGCAGAGTCACCGGGGGTACCGCCATCAGGTCCAGGACGGTGGAGGTGCTGAGTGCGACGGCGCACAGCAGGATCCGGATCCGCACCAGGTCGGTTCCCTTCCCCCCACGTCGTGGCTGAGTACGCCGCACACGGGGGTCTGACCCGAGGCAGGGCATGGGGAGGGTACCCACCTCGGCCGTATCCGATGCGACCGGCGGCGATACATCTGCGTCCGCTCCCCCGCGATGGGTGGGGGCCGCGGGTGCCATCGGATCCGACCGGCCTTGAGGACGCGCCGCGTGGCGACCCCGGCAGCGGCATTTCGGAGCAGACCCGACATGATCGGCGCCATGACCACGCGCCGCGGACTGTTCGTCGCCCCGTTCGATGCGCTCGCCGACCCCGGGCTTGTGGGCGACCTTGCCGCCAGCGCCGACGCGGCCGGCTGGGACGGCTTCTTCGTCTGGGACCACTTGCAGTACGGCGACCGCGTCAGCGCGATCGCCGACGTGTGGACCTGTTGCGCGGCTGTCGCGATGCGGACCGAGAAGCTGCTGTTCGGGCCGATGGTGACTCCGCTGGCGCGGCGCCGGCCGCAGGTCCTGGCTCGGCAGGCCGCGAGCCTGGCGGTGCTCTCGGGTGGCCGGTTCGTGCTCGGCCTGGGGCTGGGCGACGACTGGGTCGGAGAGTTCAGCTCCTTCCGCGACGAGCCCGATCCGAAGGTGCGCGGCCGGATGCTCGACGAGGGACTCGAGGTCCTGACCGCCCTGCTCTCCGGGGAGCAGGTGGACCACGACGGGAACCACTACACCGTGCACAGCGCCGGCTTCCACCCGGCGCCCTCGGTGCCGATCTGGCTGGCGGGGCGGTTCGGCAACCAGGCGCCACTGCGCCGGGCTGCGAGACATGACGGGTTCTTCGTCATCGGCCTGGACTCGCCCGGCGACCTCGGCGAGGTGAGCGCCGCCCTCTCCGAGCATGAACCGGCGCCCGGCTTCGAGCTGGTGATCGACCTCCAGCCCGAGCAGGCTCCGGTGCCGTGGCTCGACCGCGGCGCCTCCTGGGTGCTCACCCGGATCGGCCCGTTCGACCTCGACCTCACCGAGGTCCGGCGGATCGTCGAGGCGGGCCCCTGAGCCGCGCCACGTGAGCCGCGACCGCTGACCGGCGTCGCAACGTGCCTCCGCGACGGCGTGCCAGGGCCGAAGGACACCTGTCGGGGGTCCGTCGCGCAGCCTGCCGGCGGCGGCACGACGGACCTTCGGCCCCTTTCTGGGTCTGCGGTGCGCGGGGCGCCCGGACGCCTCCTCGAGGCACACCGTCGACCGGTCGGCGTGGGTAGCATCGAGTCCTCGGGGGGTGGTTCGCCGGTGGGCCGGAGGAGGCGTTTCGCGTGACGGTGCTGCTGATGACGGGTTTCCCCGGCTTCCTCGGCTCGGCGCTGCTCCCCCGGTTGCTCGCCCGCCGCGACGGCGTACGCGCCGTCTGCCTGGTGCAGGAGCAGCACTTGGCCGAGGCGCACGGCAGGCTCCGCGCGATCGAGGCCACCCATCCGCACACGCACGGTCGGATCACGCTGGCGACCGGGGACATCACGGCTCCCGATCTCGGCCTGTCCGCCCCCGACCTCGCCGACCTCGAGGACGTCACCGAGGTCTGGCACCTCGCGGCGGTCTACGACCTCGCCGTCGCCGAGACCGTCGCCCGCCGGGTCAACGTGGACGGGACGGCCCAGGTCCTCGCCTTCTGCCGGACCCGGCCGCACCTGACCCGGCTGCAGTACGTCAGCACCTGCTACGTCAGCGGCGAGTATGCCGGCGAGTTCGCCGAGGACGACCTGGACGTGGGGCAGACCTTCCGCAACCACTACGAGTCCACCAAGTTCCAGGCGGAGGAGCTGGTGCGGGCGGCCATGGACGACGGCCTGCCGGCGACCATCTACCGTCCGGGGATCGTGGTCGGGGACTCGCGCACCGGAGAGACGCAGAAGTACGACGGCCCCTACTTCCTCGCCGCGTTCCTGCGCCGGCAGCTGCCGGTCGCCGTGGTCCCCGCGGTCGGCAACCCCGACCGGGTCCGGGTGTGCCTGGTGCCCCGCGACTTCGTCGTCGAGGCGATGGACCAGCTCTCGGTGCTCGACACCTCCCGGGGCCGGTGCTACGCGCTCACCGATCCCCACCCGCCCACGGTCCGTGCTCTCGTCGACACCTTCGCCCGGCACCTGGGCAAACGCGTGCTGTGGGTGCCGGTGCCGCTCGGCGCCACCCGGGCGGCGGTGGGACGCGTGCCGGGGCTCGAGTGGTTGCTGGGCCTGCCGGCCGAGGCGCTGGACTACTTCGCCTCACCGACCACCTACTCCACCGCCAACACGCTCGCCGACCTCGTCGGCACCGGCCTGACCTGCCCGCGGTTCGAGACCTACGCCGACCGGTTGCTGGACTTCATGGCCGGCCACCCCGAGGTCGACGCCAAGGCGATGGTCTAGCAGGCAACGAGGTCAGCGCCACACCGCACACCAGGGAGTCACCATGCCGACCCGGACAGCGTCCACCGCACTCGTGGTCAACGTCAGCCTGACCAGCTCGCAGCGCGACTACGACGAGCACGTCACCTTCCTCGACAAGGACTTCCGCATCGTCCGGGTCGGTACGGACGGGGACGTCACCGCCGCCGAGGCGGCCGTGCGGACCTGGGCGGCCGAGGCGGACGCGATCGCGGTCACGGGCATCCGCGAGGCTCGGGCCGCCGGGCTGTACGACGGCGAGCTCGCCGCCATCGAGCAGGTCCGCCGGGCCACGTCGCAGGTGCCGGTCGCCGACGGGCACGCCCTGCGCGACGTGCTCCAGGAGTGGGCGATCCGGCACGTTCAGAACGAGATGCCCGGCTTCTTCAACAACGCCCGCACGGTCGTGCTCGGTGGCATGAACCACGGTCGGGCCACTCGCGTGCTGCGCGAGTACACCCAGAACCTGCAGTTCGCCGACCCGTTGCTGCGGCTCGACCTGCCGGCCAAGCTGGACTCGCACCCGGTTCTCGGGCTGGCGGCGCAGGCGGGCCTGTGGCCGGTCAAGATGCTTCCGGGAGCGGTGAAGTCCCAGATCAAGACCCCGGGCACCCGGATCAGCAACGCGCTGGCACGCCAGGCCGCCCACGACTGCGACGTCGTGGTCGCGACCTTCGAGGAGCTGCTCGGGTTCGGGCTGGAGGACCTCGCCGGGAAGACGGTGATCACCTCCTCGGTCTCCGACGAACAGCTCGCCGAGCTGGCCAGGCGTGACGTGGACATGGTCCTCGACACGACTCCCCAGCCGTTCCAGGTGACCGTCCAGGCGGCGGTGCTCGAGGCGATGATGCTGGCCTCGGTCCCCGGCAGCGGTGCCCTGACCAACGACGACCTCCTGGACATGATCGTCGCCGCCGGTCTCGAGCCGCGGGTGCTGTACCCGAACGGGCCGCGCCGCAAGAGCCGGTTCGCCTTCGTCATCCACCCGTTGTCGACGAAGTTCTTCCGCAACGTGGAGCCCCTCGGCACCGTCGCCAAGGTGGCGCCACCGGTGATGCTCGACGTCCTGGAGAAGACGCTCGCCTATGCGCCGCCCTTCACCTACAGCCACGTCACGGGGATCAAGTCCGCCACCGGGGCGGAGGCCGAAGGCTGGTTGATCACCGTGGGCGGCACACCGAAGGAGCTGATGGCGCACAGCCCGGAGTTCACCTACGCGCGGCTGCTCGCCGCTGCCGAGATGGCCCGGAAGCTCGGGGCCCAGGTGATGGGACTCGGCGCGTTCACCAAGGTCGTCGGGGACGCCGGGGTGACCGTGGCCAAGCAGGCGCCGCTGCCGATCACCACCGGGAACAGCTACAGCGCCTCGGGAGCGTTGTGGGCGGCCCACGAGGCGCTTGACCGGCTCGGGATCGCCGAGCTCGACGAACAGGGGCGGATCAGGGGCAAGGCCATGGTGGTCGGCGCGTCCGGCTCCATCGGCTCGGTCTGCGCGCGGCTGCTCGCGCTCTCCAGCGACGAGCTCTGGCTGGTCTCACCGGAGTCGGCCAAGCTGCTCGCGCTCAAGCACGACATCGAGCGGGGCGACCACCGGGCGCGCATCCAGGTCGCGGCCACGCCCGACGATCACCTCTCGGACATGGACCTGATCGTCACCGCGACCTCGGGAGCCGGCAAGCGGGTCCTCGACATCATGGCGGTGAAGCCGGGCTGCGTGATCACCGACGTCGCACGTCCGCTGGACCTGTCGGCGGAGGAGGTGGCCAAGCGCCCGGACGTGCTGGTGATCGAGTCCGGCGAGATCGAGCTGCCCGGTGACGTGCACATGAAGAACATCGGGCTGCCTCCCGGTGTGGCCTACGCCTGCATGGCTGAGACCGTCGTCCTGGCCCTGGAGGGCCGCTACGAGACGTTCACCGTCGGCCGCGACATCGAGTGGGAGAAGGTGAAGGAGATCTACCGGCTCGGGCTCAAGCACGGGATGAAGCTCGCCGCGATCTCCGGGGTCAACGGGGTGTTCACCGACGAGGACTTCGAGCGGATCCGCGGCCTCGCCCTCGAGCACCGAGCGCCGGCCGACGCCGCGGTCTGACTCCGCGAGCTCGTCCCCCGTGGGGGATGCGCGTCCTTCCGTGCCGTCGCACGGTGGGACCAGCCGCACGAAGGGAGCCGTCGCGATGAACGACGACGTCAACGAGGTCGAACGTCTACGGGCGCGGGTCGCCGAGCTCGAGAACCAACCCTCCGCCCACGGCGCCGGTGGGACGCCGGCCCGTCGGACGGGGCACCGGTCCGCCTGGTGGGCGGTCTCCTCCGCGGTGCTGCTCACCCTCGCGTGCGTGCTCGCGCCGCTCTCGGCCGTGGCGGTGTGGGCCAACGCGCAGATCTCCGACACCGACGCCTACGTCCAGACGGTGGCGCCGTTGGCCGAGGACCCCGCGGTGCAGAGCGCGGTGGCCGACAAGGTCACGGTGCTGATCTTCGACAACCTCGACATCGAGCAGATCACCACGGACGCGCTCAACACGCTGGCGGAGCAGCCGAACGTCCCGCCCCGGGCTGCCGCGCTGCTACCCGGGCTGGCCGTGCCCATCACCGACGGCGTCAAGAGCTTCACCCGCGACCAGGTCGGTGCCTTCGTCGCCAGCCCGCAGTTCGCCCGGATCTGGGAGGAGGTCAACCGCGCAGCGCACACCCAGGTGGACAAGCTCCTGTCCGGCAACGAGGGCGGGGCGGTGAGCGCGCAGGGCGACACCATCACGCTCAACCTCGGACCGATCGTGGCGCAGGTCAAGGACCGGTTGGTCGCCCAGGGCTTCTCGCTGGCCCAGAACATCCCGCCCGTCGACCAGTCCTTCGTGCTCGTCCAGTCCGACGCGATCACCTCGGCCCAGAGCTTCTACCAGCTGCTGAACAACCTGGGCTTCTGGCTGCCGGTGATCGTCGTCGTCCTCTTCGTCGGTGGCGTGATGCTCGCCCGCGACCGTCGCCGGGCGCTGCTCAAGGGAGCCCTCGGGCTCACCGGAGCCATGATCGTCCTCGGCGTGCTCCTGGCACTGGCGCGATCGTGGTACGTCGGCGCCACACCCGCCGACATCCTCACCGAGAACGCCGCGGGCAGCGTCTTCGACACCCTCGTGCGCTTCCTGCGGACGGCGCTGCGGGCCACCGCAGTGCTGGGGCTGGTGCTGGCGCTGGCTGCCTTCCTGACCGGACCGGCCTCCGGTGCCGTCCGGACGCGTTCGGCCTTCTCGGCGGGATCGGCAGTCTCCGGGCGGGGGCCCAGGAGGCCGGCTGGAGCACGGGCCGCTTCGGTGTCTGGGTCTACGCCCACCGCGCCGCGCTGCGCATCGGCGTACTGCTGCTGGCCGGGCTCGTGCTGATGTTCTGGACCCGACCCTCCGGGATGGTCGTGGTCGGTGTCGCGATCGCCGCCGTCGTGGTGCTGGCTCTCCTCGAGTTCCTCGCCGCTCCGCCGCGGCCGACCCCGGCCACCGCGGGGCCGGTCCCGGCCAGGCCCACGCTCCCCCGCCAGCGGCCGCCGGAGCCGGCGGACCAGGCCGAGCCCGCGGCGCCGGCCACGACGGAGGGCGCACCCGAGCCCGAGCATGCGCCGGAGCAGCGCTGAGCGCCGGCGGACCGATGCCGAGTCCCCCTGGACACCGACGGCCGTCAGGGCCACGCTGCACCGGAGCGAGCCGAGGAGCAGCGCATGGACGACGACATCGACGTGACGGTGGCACCGAGCGGCACCGGTTGCCTGGACTGCGACGCCGCCGATCCGCCGGGCTGGTGGATGCACCTGCGCCGGTGCGCGGCCTGCGGCCACATCGGGTGCTGCGACTCCTCGCCGGCCCAGCACGCCAGCGCGCACGCCAGAGCCACCTCGCACCGGTACATCCAGAGCTTCGAGCCGGGCGAGACCTGGTGGTTCGACTACAGGTCCGGGCAGATGCTGAGCGGCCCGGAGCTGGCGGCTCCCACGTCACGCCCCGACGGGCAGCCGTCACCGGGCCCCCAGGGCCGGGTCCCGCCAGACTGGCGGGACCACCTCCACGGGTGAGCCGCCGGCAGGCAGCACCGGAGTGCGCAGCCGGGCCGGAGACCGGGCCGGGTCTGCGCAATCTGCGGTCAGCCGCCCCGACCGCTGCCTATGGTGGAGCAGCGGTGACCCGGCAAGGGTCACCGCTCACCCGATCCGCATCCAGCCGCGGTCCAGCGGGAGGAAGACATGCCGTCCTACACGCACGAGGCCCCTCCGCCCAGCGTGGTGCCCACGCGCACCCAGCTGCAGGTCCATGCCATGCGGACCCTGGCCGGAGCCGCCCTGGTCGTCCTCGCGGCTGCGCTGGTGCACCGGGCCGGCCACCTCGATCAGCAGTGGCAGTACGTCGCGATCGCCGCCGCTCTGCTCCCGCAGTTCGCCGTCGACGCCCTCGCGGTCGGTGATGAGGACCGGCGCTCCCGGCTCCGCACGTCCCGGCGTCCCGCGCTCGTGCCGCTGCTCGCGGCCGGCGTCCTCGTCGTGGTCGCGATGACGGCCTCGATCTCCTTGGCCGCGACCGCCTCCGCCCTGGTGGCGGCCGCCGGACTCGCGGTCGCCGGCGCACCGGCCACGGTCGTCACCCCGGCCACCCGCCGTCCCGGCGCCGGTCGCCCGAGCCCTCGCTGACCCGCGGTCCCGGGACCGTCCACGACTCTCCGGGACCGGCCCTCGTCCTCGCCCCCCGGGTTCCTCATCCTCTGCGGGTGATGCCGCGCGGACCGCTCCGGCGGATCGTTCAGGGAGAAGCAGAGTCCCGTCTCCCAGGAGTGGACATGAGCGAAATGAGAGAGCAGGCACCCGCCTCCACCACCCGCGTCCCGCAGCCTCGGGCCGGGGAGGCACGAGCGCCGCAACCGACGGCGTGGACCGGATGGGTCCTGTTCGGCGCCGTCATGATGGTCCTGCTCGGGTCCTTCCAGGTCATCGCCGGTCTGGTGGCCCTGTTCGACGACGGCTACTACCTCGTGGTCAGCGACCAGCTGATGGTCAACGTCGACTACAACGCCTGGGGCACGGCGCACCTGGTGATCGGCCTGATCGCCCTCGCCGCGGGCTTCGGCCTGATGACCGGCGCGATGTGGGCACGGGTGACCGGCATCGTCGTGGCGGTCATCAGCGCCCTGGTGAACCTGGCGTTCATCCCGGCGTTCCCCATCTGGGCCGTCACCATGATCGCCCTCGACGTGATCGTCATCTACGCCATCACCGCCCACGGCGGAGAGCTCAAGACCCAGAGGTGACGCGGGCCGCCGGGTCCGCCGAGCCGTCGGGGCACCTGCACGCAGGTGCCCCGCTCCCTTTCTGCGAAGGAGCAGCGCCACCATGACCTACCCCAACATCGCCGACCACGGCCTGATCGGCGACCTCCAGACGGCGGCCCTCGTCGCCGGCGACGGATCCATCGACTGGTTCTGCTCGCCTCGCTTCGACTCGCCGAGCATCTTCGGCTCGCTCCTGGACGAGGGCCGCGGCGGTCACTTCCGGGCGCGGCCCGTCGATGACGGCTACACCAGCAAGCAGCTGTACCTGCCCGGCACGGCCATCCTGATCACGCGGTTCATGACCGAGGGCGGTGCCGCCGAGGTGGTGGACTTCATGCCGGTCAGCAGCAGCCGCGTGGCGACGGACCGACACCGCATCGTGCGGATGGTCCGCTGCGTGCGCGGACAGTTCCGGCTGGCTCTCGACATCGCGCCCCGGTTCGACTACGGACGTGGGCGGCACGAGGCCCAGCTGACCGCGGACGGGTGCGTCTTCCGCTCCGGGCAGGAGGCCGTGACCGTCAACGTCGTGCGTGAGCCGGACGACGACCGGGTCGCCCGAGTCCACCTCGACGATCACGGGGACCTGCATGCGGAGGTGCTCCTCACCGCCGGCCAGACCCGCGGGATGGTGTTGGAGACCGCGAGCGCCGGCCCGCCGCGAGCCTTCCGCGCCGCCGAGGTCCGCGGCCTCTTCGACGAGACGGTGGCTTTCTGGAAGGACTGGGTGGCCCAGTCGACGTACGTCGGTCGCTGGCGGGAGCAGCTGATCCGCTCCGCGATCACCCTGAAGCTGATGACCTACGCGCCCACCGGTGGCCTCGTCGCGGCCCCGACGGCCGGTCTCCCCGAGCAGATCGGCGGGGAACGGAACTGGGACTACCGCTACACGTGGATCCGGGACTCGTCCTTCTCCGTCTACTCCCTGCTCGGCATGGGCTTCACCGAGGAGGCGGCCGCGTTCACGGGCTGGCTCCGGGACCGCGTACAGGAGCAGGTGGGCGGCGGGGAGGGCCCGCTGAAGATCATGTACCGAGTCGACGGATCCTCGGACCTGGTCGAGGAGACCCTCGACCACTGGGAGGGCTACCGCGGCTCGCGGCCCGTCCGGATCGGAAACGGAGCCTCCGACCAGCTGCAGCTCGACATCTACGGGGAGGCCCTCGACAGCATCTACTTCGCCGACCAGCGGGGTCTGCAGATGGGCCACCAGGGTTGGCGTGCGGTCTCCGGCCTGCTGGACTGGCTGGTCGAGCACTGGGACCAGCCCGAGGAGGGGATCTGGGAGACCCGGGGAGGTCGCAAGAACTTCACCTACGGTCGGCTGATGAGCTGGGTGGCGTTCGACCGGGGCATCCGGCTCGCCACCAGCCACGCCCGGCCGGCGCACCTCGGTCGCTGGACCGAGCACCGGGATGCCATCTACGAGCAGATCATGACGAGGGGGTGGAACGCCGAGCGCGGAGCCTTCGTCCAGGAGTACGACAACACCGTCCTGGACTCGTCGCTGCTGCGGATGTCGAGCCTCGGGTTCATCACGCCCACGGACCCGCTGTGGTCCTCGACCCTGAAGGCGATGGACGCAGAGCTCGTGACGGACAGCCTCGTCTACCGCTACAACCCCGAGGCCTCCCCCGACGGGCTGCGCGGCTCCGAGGGCACCTTCTCGCTGTGCACGTTCGCGTACGTCGATGCCCTGGCGCGGGCCGGCCGCCTCGACGAGGCCGCACTCACGTTCGAGAAGATGCTCACCTACGCCAACCACGTCGGGCTGTTCTCCGAGGAGATCGCACTGACCGGCGAGCAGATCGGGAACTTCCCGCAGGCCTTCACCCACCTCTCGCTGATCGACGCCGCGATCACCCTGAACGCCCAGCTCGACCTCGCGGCCTCAGGTGCCGTCCCGGTGCGTGCCGTGCAGATCCCGGTGCAGCGAGCGGCGTCGGGGATGGTCGCCGGCACCGCCGTCTCGCAGCCGACCGGCTCGTAAGACGGTGAACGCAAACGCGCCCGGGACCAGCGCTCCCTGGTTGACCCCCGAGGATCGCGCCTGCCTCGGCCGGGAGGCGCGGGACCAGGTCCCGCCGGAGGCGCACGCCGAGCTCGTGCGGGCGGCCGGCCGGGACCCCGTGCAGGTGCTGGTCGCCGAGGATGCGTCACGGCTGCCGGATCTGGTGCCTCTCCGGCACGCCCGGATGCTCGCCTCGCCGTTCGCGTTCTTCCGCGGCGCCGCCGGCGTGATGGCCGCCGACCTGGCGCGCACCCCGAAGTCGGGGCTGACCGTCCAGCTGTGCGGGGACGCCCACCTGTCCAACTTCGGCATGTTCGCCTCGCCTGAGCGCAACCTGCTCTTCGACATCAACGACTTCGACGAGACGATCCCCGGTCCCTGGGAGTGGGACGTCAAGCGGCTGAGCGCCAGCCTGGTCATCGCCGCCCATGACAACGGCTTCACCCCGCGTCAGGCACGCAAGATCGCGCTGGCCGCCGTACGCCGCTACCAGGCGTCGATGGCCGAGCTCGCCGCCCTGGGCAACCTGGAGGTCTGGTACACGAAGCTGGACGTCGCCGAGGCACGCCGTCAGATCGGTGACCAGATAGACGCACGCACCGGAAAGCGGCTGGACCGGGCGATCGCCAAGGCCCGCAGCCGCGACCACCGGCGCTCGCTGCAGAAGCTGACCGCGATCGTCGACGGACGCCGCCGCATCGTCGGCGACCCCCCGCTGGTGGTCCCGATCTCCGACCTCGCCCCGGAGACAGCGCCCGACGCGATCGAGAGCGCCGTCGGGGATCTGCTGGAGCGGTACTCCCAGACACTCCCGGTGGGGTTCCGGGAGCTGGTGCGCAGCTACCGGTTCGTGGACATGGCCCGCAAGGTCGTCGGTGTCGGCAGCGTCGGCACCCGCTGCTGGATCGTGCTGATGGTCGGCCGCGACGAGGACGACCCGCTGTTCCTGCAGGTGAAGGAGGCCGGCCGGTCGGCCCTGGCCGACCACCTCGGCGACACCAGCAGCATCCCGCACGGGGAGCGGGTGGTCACCGGACAGCGGCTCATGCAGGCCGCCGGGGACCCGTTCCTGGGCTACCAGACCACAATCGGGCTCGATGGGCGGAGCAGAGACTTCTACGTACGTCAGCTCGCCGACTGGAAGGGCTCCGCCGACGTCGCCACCATGCTGCCGCGGATGCTGCGGTCCTACGGACAGCTGTGCGCGTGGTCGCTCGCCCGGGCGCATGCCCGCTCCGGCGACCGGATCGCCATCGCGGCCTACCTCGGTACCGACGACGTGTTCGCCCAGGCGGTGACCGCCTTCGCCGAGGGGTACGCCGAACTGAACTCACTCGACCACGCCGCGATGCGAGCCGCCGTGGAGGCCGGTCTGGTGCGGAGCCAGGGGTGAGCGCCGGCGGTGGCGGGACGACGCTCTTCCCTGCCTTCCCGGCCGCGCACCGGCTGGTGTCGGAGCTCGCACGCATCGAGCTGATCGACCGTTCGCTCGCGATCGGCGCGCAGGCCTTGCTCGCCCTGATCCCGCTGCTGGTCCTGGTCGGCGCCCTGCTGCCGGACGACGCCGGGACGACCCTGCTGAACCAGGTGCGTGACGTGATGGGCGTGCACAACGACGTCATGCAACCCCTGCGCGACGCAGGGGTCTCCCCCGACACCCAGGTGCAGGCGGGTGCGCTCAGCCTCGTGGTGGCGGTCGGCTCTGCGACCAGCTTCTCCCGGGCGCTGCAACGCATGTACGCACGGGTGTGGGAGCTGCCGACGTTCCGGGGCGTCCGTGCGGTGCGCGGCAGCCTGCTGTGGCTCCTCGGATGGGTGGCGACGCTCCAGATCAGCGCGCTCCTGCTGCGCAGCCTCACCGGTCTGCCGCTGGTGCGGATGGCGCACCTGGGGATCCAGCTCGTGGTCAACGTGCTGCTCTGGTGGTGGACCGCACGGCTGCTGCTCGGCGGAAGGGTCTCGTGGCGGTTGCTCTTCCCGGGGGCTCTCGTGTCCGGGGTGCTGGTGGTGCTGCTGGCCTACGCCTCCCAGCTGTTCATGCCTCGCTTCGCGTCCGCACAGCTCACGCAGTTCGGCGCTCTCGGGGTGGTGTTCGCCATCGCCTCCTGGCTGGTCCTGTTCGGCGGCACCCTGGTCGTCTCGGCCGTCCTCGGCCGGCTGATCACCTCACCTGCAGGGGGTGAGGCCGGTGGCCCGGCCGACGACGATGCTGGAGGCAAGGACCAGTCGTGAGAGCCGGAGGTGCGACATGGGCATCCCTGCAGATCAGCTCGGGGCGCAGGAGCACGTCGTCATGGAGCTTCGGGAGCACTGGAAGAGACTGCTCGTGCCGGGGCTGATCTGTGCCGCAGCCCTGGTCGGACTGCTGGTCGTGCTCGCGGTCGCACCCGATTCGGGTGCCTTCTCCTGGCTGGACACGCTCGGCTGGATCGCGTTCCTCGGCGTGCTGGCGGTCTTCGGTCTCTGGCCGTACCTCCGGTGGCGGGGGCGCACCTACACGATCACCAACGAGCGACTGTTGACACGCCGGGGCGTCGTACGCCGCCACGGTCGCGACATACCGCTGTCGCGGATCAACGACGTGGCCTTCGAGCAGGGGATGTTCGACCGGATGTCCGGAGCGGGAACCCTCAAGGTCTCGGCGGCCAGCGAGGAGGGGACCGTGGTCCTCCACGACGTGCCCAACATCCACGAGGTGACCCGCACGCTCAACGCGTTGACCCGCGACGCCGGCTCAGCCTGACCGCTCACCTGGCCGGAACGCTCGAGATCTCGTCGATCTCGAGACCCTCGTTCTCGAGGAGTGCCACCAGCTCCGGCACGCCCGGCCCCGACGCGGCGGGGCGGACCCGCAGGATGGTCTGCTCGCGCAGCGTCGCGGTCACGCCGGGGCCGAGTGCGTGCGTCAGGACCGGCCCTAGTCGCCCCGCGATCGCGAGCTCGTAGACGAGCGCCCGTCCGGGCCGGCTGCGCGTCATGCGTGTGCGCTCCCGGGATCGGTGGGCCAGACGAGCGTGGGCGTCACGACCCGACGGACATCGATCACCTCGATCCCCTGGGACCTGAGCAGGTCCAGCGGAAGGTGCAGGCCGCCTGCGCGGCTGACACGCACCCGGAGCACCGTGCACAGCTCGTAGCCGACGTGGCAGACTCCCTCGATCTGGTCCAGGACGGCCGTCACGGGCACGAGACCGAGCACCCGCGCCTGGTAGGGCTGGTCGGGCTGGTCGGGCTGCTCGGGCTGCTCGGGCTGCTCGGTGTGGTCGGTCATAGCGGGTGCCTCCCGTGCGGAGGGTGGATCTCCAGCACACCGCGCCGGTGGGGCGACCACCTCCTCCGCAGCAGACGATTAGGCCGTGTCGCTCGAGGTCTGGGGATCGGTGAACGAGATCGGCTTGCCGGCGGCGTGGGCGTAGGCGATCTCCCTGCTCGTGGACTCGCCGACGTACCCACCTGGGTTGACGACCAGGACCCGGTCAGCCAGATCGATCTTGCGCAGGTGCAGAGCGGCCAGCGCGGTCTTCTGCTCGTTCGTGACCGACTCGTCTGCTTCATGACCTTCGGCGCGCCGAAACACGCCTGGCGCGACGACGATGACACCTGCGAAGGTCAGATCACGGTTCGCCGCGCTCATCTCGTCCACGAACCGGGTGGAGCCGCAGAGGCAGACGATCTCAGGTCGGTCGGGCACCGCTCAGTCCTTCGGCTCGCACGGGAGAACATCGGTGTGCGCGTAGACGGCACAAGGCCCACAGTCTAGGCAGCGCCACCACGCGGCTGCCTGGCGCTCCGGCGCATCAGGCTGCCGCTCAGGACCCCAGGATCCCGATCTCCCGGGCCCTTCTCACCGCAGCGTTGCGGCGGTTGACGCCGAGCTTGCGCAGTATGCTCCGCACGTGGGTCCGCACGGTGTTCACCGACACGAACATCTTCTCCGCGATCTCGTCGGTGGACAGGAGTGCCTCGAGGTGGCCGAGCACCTCGAGCTCGCGAGGAGTCAGCCGCTCGAGCACCTCGGGCCGGACCGGCTCGGCCGTCGATGGCGAAGCCGAGACCTTCGTCGCGGCCCGCGGACCCGGACCGGCGAACCAAGGCTGCTCGGCCAGCAGCCGGGGCTCGGAGGCGATCAGCTGCCGCACCGCCGGTGCCGCCTCGTGGAACGGACGACGTAGCTGCTCGCGGGACGCGAGCCGGAGAGCGCGGTCGAGGGTGCCGCGCGCCCGGTCGGGCGCCGAGGTCCGCAGCTCCGTCGCCACCTGGGCCAACAGCCTCGACACCTGGTCGGCCGGGGCGAGCGCCGTCTCCTCCACCTGGGCGAGGGAGAGCCTGGCAGCACTCGCGTCCCCCTGCTCCGCCTGTGCCTGCGCGAGCACGAGCGACCGGTCCGCGTGCGGGGTCGAGGTGACCGCCGCCAGCTCGTGCACCGCGGCCTGCGGCTTGGCCGCGCTCAGCAGGACCCGGGCCGCCTCGACCCGGAGGCCCTCGGCCAGCCACGAGTCGAGCGCGCTGAGCCGCGCAGAGGCTGTCTCGAGGCGTGCCAGCGCGGCGACCGGATGGCCGCTCGCCGCTTGGAGCCCGGCAGACACACTCTCGCCCAGGCAGAGCGAGACCCCGTCCTCCGCGTGGTCCACCCCGACTCTGACGGCCGTCACCTGCTCCTGGGAGGCGCGGAGGTCGTAGCGGTCCAGTGCGATCCGCGCCAGCGCCAGCCGTGCCACCAGGACCGGACTCCGTGCCACCCCGGGGGCCTCGGTGCGCCCCGCAAGGCTGATCGCCTCCTCGGCGCCCGCCCGGGCCCGGGAGAGCCGACCCTGCCAGGCCTCCACGACCGACTGGTAGGCCAGACACTCCGCACGGAAGCCGGGGTGCTGTGCCGCCGTACCGGTCCTCGAAGCCCCGGCGAGTGCTTGACGGGCCGGCTCCAGGTCCCCGCGTCGCAGTCGGGCGACACCCTTGCTGAGAAGGACCAGGGCTCGCATCTCCGCGCCTGCCGGCGGCAGGGCCCGCACCGGATCAGGTCGAAGCACCGCGTCCGCGGCATCGACCGCCGCGTTGGCGGCGTCGACCCCGTCGTGCCGACTCGCCCGCACCGCGTCGAGCATCCGCACGGTCTGCCACAACGGCGAGGTCGCCTCGGTCTCCGTCGACGGCTGCCGAGGGAGGCCGGCCAGCTCCTCGGCACACCGCAGGTGGTCTCCCGCGGCAAGCGCTACCGCTGCCCGGGCCGCGACCACCTCTGGGCGGACCAGCTCGGAGGGGAGCCGGCCGGCGAGCTCGGCCAGTGCGGAGCCCGGCCCTTCGACCAGCAACCGCCCCGTCAGCCGATCCTCGACGAGCTGGATGGCGAGCGAGTCCCACGCCCCCAGCCGGGCGAGCTGGATCAGGGACTCCACTGCATGTCCGCGCAGTCGCAACCACCGGGCGGTCCTGCGGTGCAGCTTCGTCCTGGCCCGGGGACTCTCGTAGGCGAGCTGTGCCCGGAGCAGGTCACGGAAGAAGGGGTAGTAGCGGTAGGAGCCCGGTTGGCCGGGAACCTCTTCGATGAAGGCGTTGGCCCGGGCCAGGTCCGCGAGGAGGTGCGGGGCCCGTGGTCCTCCGAGCTCCTCGGCGAGGCCGGCACAGAGGACGTCGGGCACGCAAGTGTCCAGCATGAGCCGCCGCACCTGGGGCGGGTGAGCGTCGAGCACCTCACCGACGAGGTACTCGTTGATGTCGTGGGTCTGGCTGACCACCTCAGCCACCCTCTCTTCCGCGTCCGGCCGGTCCACCAGAGCGCGACCTGCGAAGCGGAGGCCCGCCACCCAACCCTTGGTCCGGTCGTTGAGATCGCGCACCGCCGATGGGCTCAGGTGCACAGCCAGACGCGTCAACAGCTCCGCGGCCTCGTCGTCGTCGAAGGCGAGGTCGCTCACCCGGACCTCCACCAGCTGGTCCTCGAGCCGGTAGCGGTAGAGCGGCAGAACCGGATCCACCCGTCCGACCACCACCAGCCGTAGCCGGCCGAGGCTGTGTCGCAGCACGAAGTCCAGGTCGTGCGCGACGTCCAGGCTCGCGAGCTCGTAGCCGTCCAGCACGATCGTCAGCCGGCGGGGGGCCCGCGCCAGCCGGGTGGCGAGGCCGAGCAGCCAGTCGCGGTGGTCGGGCGCCGTGCCGTCGGTGCGACCGACCTCGCGCTCCACCGGCACCCCGAGCCGGTCCAGGCTGGCGAGAAGGTGCGCCCAGAGGTCGGTGTCCCCGTCCTCCAGGCTCACCCAGCCGGTCGACGACGCCGAGCCCGAGCAGCGCACCCACTCGGCGACCAACGTGGTCTTGCCCGTTCCGGCCGGGGCGCTCACCACGACCAGCGGCAGCGTCTCCGAGCGTCCGAGCACGGCCAGCAGGCGAGGCCGCCTGACGTGGGCCGAGGGCAGGTCCGGGATCTGGTACCGCACGCTCGGCAGGAGATCGTCCCCTGCCGGAATCGCAGAGGAGCTCGAGTACGACGACATGGCGCCCACCAGTACCTGTCTTTCAACCCCCGCGGATCCTTCTCTGTCGAGGGGGCGGCCCTTGTCCGTGCTGCCGCCACCCGTCTTCGAGGCTAGGGCGCCGAAAGACCCCCCGGACATGGCGAGACCGGGGGGTCCGTTTGGGGTCCTACGACCCGTAGCAGAGGCAGTGCGCGGACCGGTGGTCCAAGCCCAACAAGGCCGAGCGGCCCGAACCGGTCACGAAGGACAGAACCATCGTCACCGGGCGGGCCGCACATCGACAGGGCTCAGACCAGCGCCTTCTCCTTGAGACGGTCGTACTCCGCCTGTGAGATGACTCCGGCGTCGAGCATGGCCTTGGCCTCGGCGATCTGCTCGGTCGGCGCCTTCGAGCCGCCGGCGACCTCCTTGATGTAGGCGTCCTGCCGGGCCTTCGCCTCGAGCGCGCTGGCCTCGGCGCGCTCCGACATACCTCCTCCACGCGCCACCAGGTAGACCAGTGCCGTGATCAGCGGCAGGAAGATCAGGGCGACGATCCACACCGCTTTGACCACCCCTGACGTCTCCCGGTCGCGGAAGAGGTCGGTGATGATCGAGAACATCACCATGAGGTAGGCCACGAAGGCGAAACTGATGAAGATGAACCACACAATGTCCCAGAACGACATCCCAGGATCCTTTCGTAGGGTTTTCCTTCGCTCACGATGCACCGAGCCGGCGTGCCACCGCGTCGTCCCTGCGGGATGACCTTGTCGCTCAACAGGTGCCGCTGACGGCGTCGCCGAGCCGGGCGACCGACGAGCCGAGCGCCTTGACGTCGTCGCGCACCGCGGTGAGAGTCGCGGCGGAGGGAGTGCTGACCGCCGCCGTGAGGCTGGCCCCGAGCGCGTCGACGGCATCCCGGATCGCCGCAACCTCGGAGGAGTACTGGTCCGAGGCGTCGTCGGCCAGCTGCTGGAGGTCGGAGCGGATCGCCTCCAGCTGCTTCTGGAGCTGGGCCAGGCCGCCCTGGCCGATGTCGATGTTCTGCAGGTCCTGGATCGAGGATCGGAGAGAGTCCGTGTCGCTGCACACGGCCGGGTCTCCCCCACATGCGCTGGTTCCCGCGCCCAGGATCGTCATGATCGCCAGCCCGGCCAGCGCCCTTCTGCCTCTGCGGTGGTTCATGTGCCCATGTTGGGCGGCGCACCGGCCGCCGGTATCCCCCCCGGCGCATGATCCTCGTCGTGGCTGCGCGACCGCCCGGGCCCACCGGTCATCCGGTCCGGATGACGCGGCGGCCGTCGCAGTGGGCTGGGATGGAGGTCTGACCAGACGTTCGTGACGCAGAGGAGGCCGAGATGACCGCGGCCGATCCAAGCCCGTCCGATCGGTGGCCCGAGGTCGTGCCCCCGGGCGACGACGGCATGACCAGCGACCCCGAGGACCGGGTCTACGAGCTACGAGTGAGCGGCCTGGTGCCGCCCGAGCTCCTCTCCGAACGCCCGGCAGGCACCGAGGTCGTGGGGCACGAGGTGCGGACCGTGGTGTCCGGACGGTTCGAGGACCAGGCGGCCCTCCACGGCTTCCTCAACCGGCTCCGCGCCTTCGGGCTCGAGCTGCTCGAGATCCGGCGGGTCGCCGCCGCCGACGAGGACGACGAGGACGACGAGGATCCGGACCGACCATGACAGCCGGGAGGGCACGGCTGTCGGTCAGCCGACCCGTGGCTCCCCGGTCTGCCAGTCGTAGATCACCGACGTGCCCAGGATGATGTCCTGCACCGACCGGTTCCTCCGGTTGATCCCCACCCAGAGCAGCCCGATCGGGAACAGACCGCACAGCATCGCTCGCAGCAGGGCCCGGACGAACGCCGGGCTGGCTCCCCCGCCGTCGACCACCCGAAGGCCCATCACGAGGCAGCCGTAGCTGCGGCCGGAGGACCACCAGCTCAGCGTCAGGTACACGACCAGCACGACGAGTCCCAGCAGTGCGCTGGCGAACAGGCTGCCGCTCGGCATCCGGAAGCCGCGGGGATCGATCATGAACAGCAGCGCCGCCCAGCCGGCATAGGCTCCGGCCAGGATCAGGAAGGTCACCAGCGCGTCGATCGAGGCAGCGACCAGGCGGGTCACCAGGCCGGCCCGGCGTCCCTGGAACCCGCGTGCGGCCCGCGGGAGCGGGGACGGCCCACTCCTCGCCGCGCCCGCGTCAGGGCTGCTCATTGCGCGCCGGCTGCCCCCGGAAGAAGATCCGGTCGCGAGCACGAGCGATCGCTTCGTCGGCCGCGACGCCGCGCATCCGGGCGCCACGCACGGTGTCGGTGGCCATCGCACCCGAGGAGTCGCGGATGATCTCCGGCAGGTCGATCCCCTCCACCACCATCTCGGCCAGGGCCAGCAGCTGCTGCTCCTCCACGTGGGCGAGGACTGCCGCCACCACTCGGTCGAGGTCCACCCTGTCCAGCACCACGGAGGTCACATCGAGCCGGTTCACGACGGCGTCCACGTCCACTCGTCCCACCACCGCGTCCACGTCGAGCCGGTTCACGACGGCGTCCAGGTCCGCGCGCGCCACCACCGCGTCGACGTCCAGCCGGGCCGCGACCGCGTCCAGGTCCGCCCGCGCCACCACCGCGTCCACGTCCAACCGGGCCGCGACCGCGTCCACGTCCAACCGGGCTGCGACCGCGTCCAGGTCGACAGCTGCGACGACCGCGTCGAGGTCGACGTCGCGCACGAGGAGCTCGGTCAGCCGCCCTCTGCGGACCAGCTCGGCGAGCAGGCCGGGGAGCAGCACGTCGACCCGGCTCACGAGCTCGCGGACGAGCCGCTCCCGCAGCGTGGCGCCGGCACGATCCAGCGACAGGACGAGGCGTTCCGGCCGCCACCGCCGCGGCAGCACGGGTGCGCGCAGACCCCACCTCAGGAGCGGGCCGACGGCAGGGGTGAGGCGACGACTTGCCGACGAGACGGCCGTGAGCGTCGCTCCGCTCGCCCCCAGCAGCACGTTGGCAACCGTCTCACCGGCGACGACCGACCGACGAGAGGCGTCGGTCTGTTGCGTGCTGCTCACACCCTGATGCTCGTGCCTCGGGCTCGCGAACGCCTCGCCCCGCGCGGATGATCCCGGAGCGCCGTGAGCGGCCCCACAGGATTCGACCGGCGCATCACCGGGTACATGCGCTTACGCAACTGTTTGGGTGCGCGCTCTCAGAGGTGCGCGAGACGCGCTCCGCGGAGACGAGAGGGGACGACCGGGTGGACGACGTGCTGCCGGTGCTCGCCGGTGTCCTCGTCGTCTTCCTGGTTCTCTCCGACGTCTTCTTGACCGTGCTCTTCCCGGCCAGTGGTCACGGGCCGCTGCGGGAGCCACTGTCGCGATCGACCTGGCGCGCGATGGCGGTCGTGGCCCGCCGGCTGCCCCCGACCCGTCGTCGTGCCCTCCTCGCCTACAGCGGGCCGGTCCTCATCTCCGCGACCATCATCGTCTGGCTGACGCTGCTGGTCCTCGGGTGGGCGCTGGTCCTCCTGCCCGGCCTCGGCGGCGGCATCGTGGCCGCGACCGGCGAGACGGACACCGGCTTCGCCACCGCCGTCTATGTCAGCGGCTTCACGCTGACCACCCTGGGGACCGGCGACGTGGTGCCGGTCGCCGACGGCTACCGGCTGCTCACCGTGGTCGAGGCCGCGATCGGGTTCAGCGTCTTCACCCTCGCACTGACGTACTTCCTCTCCATCTACAGCGCGATCACGGCGCGGCGCACCTTCGCCTCGACACTGCACCAGCAGACCTTCGGCTCCGGGTCGGCCGCACTGCTGCTGATCGGGCTGGCCGACGACGGCGGCCTCCCGGGTGCGGAGCAGCAGCTGGCGTCGTTGGCAGGCTTCCTCACGCACACGTTCGAGACCCACAGCTCGTACCCGGTGCTGCGGTACTTCCACTACCGTCACGACCGCTACGCCCTCCCGCGGGTGCTGCTTATCGCCTTGGAGACCGCGGCGCTGGTCCGGACCTCCCTGTGCCCGCGGCGCTACCGCAGCCTGATCCGGTCCGCGGGCCTCCACCAGCTGGAGTCCGCCGCGATGCAGCTCCTGGACGAGCTCATCCCCGAGGCGCACCCCGGTGCCGTCGACGACGAGCAGCGTCGGGCCTGGGAGGAACGCTTCCACCGGTCGAGGAGCGCGCTCGCCCGGGCAGGCCTGGAGGTGGTGGACGACGAGGACCGGGGGGCCCGGGAGTACGTCGCCCGCCGGGCCGACTGGGACAACTCGCTACGAGCGCTGGCGCACGCCGGCGTCTACGACTGGGACAGGATCGAGGCATCGCCGACATGAGCCAGCACCGCAACCGTGCAGAGGTCTCGCAACGGACCGGGCGCCTCGCCCTGCGCGCGGTCCGGGAGTTCGCCTTCGTGCCGAGCATCGTGGTGGCGGCCTTCATCGTCCTCGCGGTGATCGCGATCCTTGCCGACCAGACCCACCTGGCCCTGTTCGACGGACTGCGCAGCCTGTTCGGAACCGTCATCGGCGCCGACGCCTCCACGGCCGCGCTGCAGTCGATCGCCACCGGGCTGCTGACCGTCACCTCGATCACCTTCTCGGTGCTGCTGCTGGCGGTCCAGCAGACGGCGTCCAACTTGTCACCGGTCGTCTTCGACCAGTTCGTGCGACGGCGGATCAACCAGCTGTTGCTCGGCTTCTTCGTCGGGCTCTCCCTGTTCGCCTACGTCGTGATGGTGGCCGTGAAGGACTCCATGCCTCCCATCGTGGGCGCCGGGATCGCCACGGTGCTGACCGTCGTGGGCATGCTGCTGCTGCTGGTGCTGGTCTACGTCACCGTCGACCAGATGCGCCCCTCGAACGTCGTCCGGCAGATCCACGACCGCACCCTGGCTGCCCGCGACGCGCAGCGACCTCTGCGGGAGCGGACCCGACGCTGCGCCGGGTCGGACCAGACGGTCCGAGCGACCTGCCACTCGGTGCTGACCGGCTACGTCACCGCGATCGACCTGGACCGGCTGGAGGCGGCCCTCGCGGACGCCCCCGACGCAGAGATCCGGCTGGAGGTCCAGCTCGGTGGCGGCATCACGTACGGCGACGTGATCGCCACCGTCGCCGACGGTGACACCGCCACCGCGGAGCGCCTGGCCGACGCCGTGAGCGACTCGGTCGTCATCGACCGCCGCCGCGACATCGACCGGGACGCCACCACCGGGGTGCACGAGCTCGTGAACATCGCCTGGACCAGCGGCTCCACCTCGAAGCAGAGCCCGGAGGTGGCACTCGAAGGGCTCGACATGCTCAGGGACCTCGCTTCCCGGTGGATGGCGGACCCGCAGCCGGACGGGCCCTCGGAAGGGACACTGGCAGTCGTGTACCGCGACGACGACCTCGACCAGGTGATGCAAGCGCTGTTCTCGTTGATGGTGGTCGCGCACGAGTCGCACCAGCACCTGACGGCGGCGCGGGTCCTCGACGCCTACCGGTCACTGCTCGGGCGCGCGGAGCCCGGGCTGCGTGACCGCATGCTGGAGGACATCGAGCGGATGCAGGACCTGCTGGAGCAGCTTCCGTCCTCGGGAATGCTGGAGAAGTCGCGCGCCGACCTCGCCGCGGCCGTGCGATCGGCCGGCGGCCGGCAGCGGGCCGGCGCCTGACCCCCGGTCGGGTCAGACCTCTCGGGGCGGCGCGTAACGGTGCCCCGGGACGAACTCCTCGACGTCGGGGCGGGTGAGCTCGACGACCACCCGGCAACCCGGGTCGCCGACCGCGATCCGCTCCTCCAGGAGCACGGTCACCGGCTCGCCGGTGTTGCGGGCCGCGATCCCCCGAACACGCTCGAGGTCATCCGGCACAGCGACGGCGCCCGGCGCACGGCCTCACCGAAGGGACAACGGGTGTTCCCGAGCACGATGCGCTCCTCGGAGACGTCGATGACGTAGAACCCGCCGTCGATCGCGTGCTTGAGCCGCACGTAGCAGGCGGCCATCTGCTCGGGGGTCATCGTGCCGACGATCCGCTCCGCGACGCGGAACTCCTCCTCCATCTGACCGCCGACGTCGGCGCCGACCTGCGCGACCGCGGCTTCCGCCGCGTCGGGGCCGTGCTGGAACTCCAACGTCTGGGCCATCTGCACGACCAGAGCGCGCAGGAACGTCTCGCGGCCGAAGCCACCCTCGGCCTGTGCCTCGTCCACGCTGGGAAGGCTGCCGGTGGTGCGTCGCGGTGGGTCGTAGCTCGCCTCCGGCCTGCGCACCACCGGGAGCGTCACCGAGACGCGCATGCCGGAGGTCGCACGCTGGACGGCCTGCATCGCCGGGGCGAGGTGGTTGATCAGGAACAGCCCGCGCCCGGACTCCTGCAGCGGGTCGATGTCGCGGCCGTCCGCCTCGACCACCTGCGCAGGGTCGAAGCCCGGTCCCAGGTCGCTGACGGTGAGCACGGGCGAGCTGGCCTGCCAGGCGAGGGTCACCCAGACCGGGCCGGCCGCGTGCCGGGCGGTGTTGCCGAGAAGCTCGCTGACCACCAGCTCCGCGTCATCGATCTCGCCCCCGGTGGCAGCATGGCGTCGCAGGTAATCGGCCACCTCGCGTCGCAACGCCGACACGGCGCCGGCGTCGTCGCCGTCCAGATACCAGTCCACCGGGTCATTGTGCTCCCTGCGCCCTGAAAACGGCTGCTTGGGGGCGGACACGCCGCACGCCGGCTGCCGGCGCCGCCAGAACTGCCGGCGGCAGGCGGGGTCAGCCCGTCAGGCCGGCCAGGAGTCCGGGGGCCCGGCACGGGATCTCCCGGGCCAGGAAGCCGATCGGTCCCACGTCGGCGGCCAGCCGGTCACCGGCCGCCCCGTGCAGGAACGCGCCCCAGACCGCGGCCTGGGCCGGATCGGCGCCGCGGGCGAGCAAGCCGGTGACGAAGCCGGCCTGTACGTCGCCGGAGCCGGCCACGCCGAGACCGGGTCCTCCGGCGAGCACCTGCCAGAGCTGACCCTGCGGCGTCGCCACGACCTTGCGGCTGCCACCGCAGACGACCACCGCTCGCAGCCGCTTCGCCAGCTCGACGGTCGTCGCCTCCTGGTCGCGCTCGACCTCCTCGTCGTCGACGTGCAACGTCCTGGCGAGCTCGCCCGGGTTGACGGTCACCACGCACCGTCCGTCGAGGTGGTGCAGGCCCTCCGGGTTCTCGGTCAGGTAGGCAGAGCCCAGCGCGTCGACGACGACCGTCGAGGACAGCTGTGGCACCAGCGCTCCAAGCAGCGCCTGCGCCGTCGCCGGGGTCTGGATGCCGGGCCCGAGCAGGGCCACCTCCGCGTCCCGGGCGAGCTCGACGAGGCGGTCGACGTCCTCGGTGGTCAGCTCGCCCTCGTCGTCCTCGGCGAGCGCCATCACGAGCGCCTCGGGCACGGCCGGCCCGACCTGGCTGGTGACGGTGCGTGCCGTGGCCACCTGCAGCTTGCCGCCGCCCACCCGGAGAGCCGCCTCACCGGCGAGCACCACCGCTCCCGCCGTCCGGCCGCTGCCGCCGACCACGAGGACGACCCCTCGTGCCTCCTTGTCCGAACCTGGCTCGGGCAGCTGCCAGCCGCGCAGCAGCTCGGGCGTCACGGTCGTCGGCTCAGCCACCGCTCTCACCGCCACGACCCTCGCGTCGCCCGGACGGCTCGTTGGTGACGTCGGCCTCGGTGTCCTCGAGGACGGAGGCGTCGGCGAACCGTTCGAGGACGAGCCCGGCGCCGTCGTGCCGGTAGGTGGTCAGCGAGCAGTTCGCGATGTCAGAGGACTTGTCGATGTCGAGCAGCTCCTGCTCGGTGAGCCCCTCCAGCACGTAGCGGAAGCTCATGATCACGGCCTGGTGGGTGAACATCCACACCCGGGCGTCCTGGTGGCCGTGCCGGAGGTCCTGCAGCAGCGAGCGGACCCGCAGCACCACGTCGGCCCAGCTCTCCCCCGACGGCGGCTGGTAGTAGAACTTGCCCACCCGGCTCCGCCGCTCCGCCTCGCCGGCGTACTCGGTCCGGATGCCCTGGCCGGTGAGCCCGTCGAACAGGCCGAGGTCGCGCTCGCGCAGCCGCTCGTCCAGCACCACCTCGATGCCCAGCTCGGACATCACCTCGGTGGCGGTGCGGAAGGCGCGTTCGTAGGGGGAGCTGACGACCAGGGTCGGCCGCTCGTGGCCCGTGAGCCACCGCCCCAGTGCCTGGGCCTGCTCGTAGCCGGTGTCGGAGAGCTTCACGTCGGCGTCGCGCGCCTTGAGGTCGAGGCGGTCGGCGCCGGCGTCCCGGGCAGCCGCGTCCGCCAGGTTGCCGAGGCTCTGGCCGTGCCGCGCCAGGGTCAGCTCGCGAGGACCGTCATGGAGTCCGACCAGCCGGGCGGGTGCCATCGTGTCCTCCTGGATCTCGATCCTGCGTCTTCATGCTCGCACCGGGCGCGAGGCTCGGAGCTCGTCTCTCCCAGCCCGGTACCCCACGGGCCTCGAGGCTCAAACCCTGCGCGGACCGGTCCCCCGTGCCGCGTGGTGCCGCGAAGGCGCCGGTGTCCTGCCGCCGGGTGGTGGAGCCGCGGACCGGCTGGTTCACTGGTGCGGAACCGTTCGAGAGGGAGAGACCTGTGACCAGTGCTGCCACCGACCTGCTCATCGATGCCCTCGACCGGGTCCGGGAGGGGGTCCACGAGGTCGTCGACGGGCTCGACCGGGGCCAGCTCGCCGCACGGGTCGACGACGGCGCCAACTCGATCGCGTGGCTCGTCTGGCACCTCACCCGGATCGAGGACGACCACGTCGCCGGCGTCGCCGGCACCGACCAGGTCTGGCACACGGAGGGTTGGTACGACCGCTTCGGGCTGCCGCTCCCCCGCCACGACCACGGCTACGGGCACACCGCCGAGCAGGTGGCCTCCGTGGTCGTCGAGCCGGACCTCCTGCTCGGTTACCACGATGCGACCCACGCGGCCGCGGTCGCCTACCTGCGGACCCTCGAGGACGCCGAGATGAGCCGTGTGGTGGACACGCGCTGGGACCCGCCGGTGACGCTGGCGGTGCGGCTGGTGAGCGTGGTCAACGACTGCACGCAGCACGTCGGCCAGGCCGCGTTCGCCCGCGGAATCCTGCAACGACGTACCCAGGGGTGAGCGTGCACCCCGCCTTCACCGTCGCCTTCGTCCCGGGCGTCACTCCGGACAAGTGGGTACGGCGGTGGGCCGACCGGCACCCGGACCGCCCCCTGCGGGTCCGCCAGGTCGAGGTGCCGGAGCAGCTCGACGTGGTGCGGGACGGGCACGCCTCGATGGCGTTCGTCCGCGACCTGTCCCGGCCGGACGACCTGCACCTGATCCCGCTCTACGAGGAGGTGCCGGTGGCGGTGGTCCACCACGAGCACCCTGCGGCCGCCTTCGACGAGATCGACCTCGACGACCTCGTCGACGAGCCGTTGTTCCTCGACCCGGACATCCCCGCCTGGCGGGACCTGGCCCCCGACCTGACCGGCGGCTCCCGTCCGACGCTGCCACCGATGACCCTGCGTCAGGCGGTCGAGACGGTCGGCGCCGGCACCGGCGTGGTGGTGACGGTGCTGTCGGTGGCCAGGCTCCACCAGCGCAAGGACGTGGTGGCGGTCCCGCTGCTGGGGCTGCCCGGCTCGGCGGTGGGGCTCGCGTGGCGGCGCGCGGACGACGACGACCGGCTCGAGACGTTCGTCGGCATCGTCCGCGGGCGGACCGAGCGCAGCTCCCGCGGCGAGGGGGCCGCCGCAGCACCGGAGCAGCCCCCTGCGAAGCCGGAGCCTCGGCGGTCGTCGGCGCGTACGTCGTCGCCGGCTCGAACCGGACGGTCGGGCCGGTCCGGCCGCTCCCGCCGCCGGTAGGTGCGGCCACGGGAACGGGGACCCGGCCTCCAGTGCTGCGCTCAGCTCCCCGTCGTGGTGAGCCGGAGCGTCGCAGCGTCCTCGCCCTCGGCCGCGTGGTGGATCGGGACGACCTCCACGGGGCAGTGGGTCTCGCGAATCAGGGTCCGGGTGACGGAGCCGAGGTAGAAGCCCAGCGGTGCGCCGCGGCTGTGCCGGCCCACCAGCATCAGGTCCGCGCGCGCCGAGGCCTCCACCAGCGCCGCCGCCGGAGGCTCGTGGCGGATGTCCGCCTCCACGTGCACCTCGGGGTAGCGCAGGCGCAGGTCGGCCATCGACTGCTCGAGCCGGCGGGAGGCCTCCCGCTGCCACTCCTCACCGTGGGTGCGCGCGGTGATGATGTCGTCGTAGGGACTCGGCAGCTTCCACGCGTGCAGGACGGTCAGGCGCGACCGGCGCCGGGCAGCGGTGCTGAACGCCGTCTCCAGCGGCTCGCCCGGGTGGTCGACGTCCTCCACCCCCACCAGCACGCACGAATGGGGGCTCGTGGGCTCCCAGTCCGCGGGCACGCAGACCACCGGGCAGTGCGCGCGCAGGGCGACGCCACTGGTGGTCGAGGCGGTCAGCACCCGTTGGACGGCGCTGCGGCGTCGATGACCCAGCACCACCGTCCGGGCCTGGTCGCTGAGCTGGACCATGAAGTGCACCCGCGAGCCGATCCGCATCGTCTCCTCGATGTCCAGGGAGCGCTCCGCCAGCTGGTCGGCGCTGCGGTGCGCGACGCGCAGGATCCGGCGTCCGGTCTCCTCGAGAGTCTCGGAGCCGACCAGAGGCAGCATCGGCGTCATCGGCACCACCTCGGGCACCGCGTGCGCCAGCACGAGCTTGCAGTCGTGGCGCCGCGCCTCGGCGACGGCGTACGCGAGCGCCTTCATGCTCTCCTCGCTGCCGTCGATGCCGACGACGACGGGCAGCTGCCCTCCAGTGGTCATGGTCCGCACCTTCCTCCTGGTCCCACTGTGACCCTGGGTCGGAGCCGGGTCAGGGGCCTGCGGTCCCCGCCGGGCGGGCCGGAGGACCCGAAACCGCCAGCCTCCGCCAGCCTCGCCGAAGCACGCCGGTGCCCGCACCGCGAACACACCCGCCGAACCGCCCGGAGCGCCCGAATCATGTGAAATGCCTCGCACCACGAGGCATCGGACACGTCTGTCGGTTCGACATCGGCACCCGGACTCTGGTGTGGTCGTGGGGCCCAGTGACCAACCGACGGAACGGAGGAGCGCCGCCCACCCGCGGCGTGAACCTGAGTGAGCATCGACACCCGCCCCGAGAGCCGGACCCCCGACGGGTCCACCCCACCGACAGACGGGCCGAGCCCCCACCCCGCCCTCGAGCCGACTGCGACCGAGGCGGTCGCGCACGGCACCAAGATCGACAACGTCGTCTTCGGCGTCACGGCAGTGATCGCGCTGGCCTTCGTCGCGTGGGGCTTCCTGTCCACCGATTCCCTCGGCAGCGCCTCCGACAGCGCGCTGACCTGGACGGTGCACAACATGGGCTGGATGTTCGTCGTCCTCGCCTCTGCGTTCGTCGTCTTCGTCATCTGGCTGGCCGCCGGCCGCTTCGGCAACATCCCGCTCGGCCGTGACGACGAGGAGCCGGAGTTCCGGACCAGCTCGTGGATCGCGATGATGTTCAGCGCCGGCATGGGGATCGGCCTGATGTTCTACGGCGTGTCCGAGCCGGTGTCGCACTTCGTCACCCCGCCTCCGGGCACCGGCGAGGCCGGTGCCCCGGGCGCGGTGCAGACCGCGATGGCCACCACGCTGTTCCACTGGACGTTGCACCCGTGGGCGATCTACGCCGTGGTCGGCATCGCGATCGCCTACGGCGTCTTCCGCCGCGGTCGCACCCAGCTGATCTCCTCGGCCTTCGCGCCGCTGATCGGCGAGCGGCGCGCCGCCGGCACCGCGGGCCGGGTCATCGACATCCTGGCCATCTTCGCGACCCTCTTCGGGTCTGCGGCCTCACTGGGCCTCGGCGCGCTGCAGATCGGCAGCGGCCTGGAGATCGTCACCGGCATCGGCGAGATCGGCAACGGCGTGCTCGTCGGCGTCATCGCCCTCCTCACGATCGCGTTCATCTTCTCCGCGGTCTCCGGGGTGGCCAAGGGCATCCAGTGGCTGTCCAACATCAACATGGTGCTCGCGATCGCGTTGGCGGCGTTCGTCTTCGTGGTGGGCCCGACGGTCTTCATCCTCAACCTCGTGCCCACCGCGGTCGGCAGCTACTTCCAGGACCTGGCGATGATGTCGGCGCGGACCGACGCCGCCGGCGGCGACGGGATGGCGGAGTGGCTCGCGGGCTGGACGGTCTTCTACTGGGCCTGGTGGCTGTCGTGGACGCCGTTCGTCGGCATGTTCATCGCCCGGATCTCCCGCGGCCGCACCATCCGTCAGTTCGTCACCGGCGTGCTGCTCGTGCCGAGCGTGGTGAGCCTGGTCTGGTTCGCGATCTTCGGCGGTGCCGGCATCCACGCCCAGCAGAACGGCACCGACATCGCCGGCGCCGCCTCGCCCGAGGCGCAGCTGTTCAGCCTGCTCGACACCATGCCGATGGCCACGGTGACCAGCGTGCTGGTGATGGTGCTGGTGGCGATCTTCTTCGTCTCCGGCGCGGACGCCGCCTCGATCGTGATGGGCACGCTGTCGCAGCGTGGCACCCTCGAGCCGAGCCGTCTCAACGTCGTCTTCTGGGGAGTCGTCACGGGTGCTGTGGCTGCGGTCATGCTGCTCGTCGGTGGGGACTCCGCGCTGACCGGGCTGCAGAACATCACGATCGTCGCCGCACTGCCGTTCGCCGTGGTGATGATCGGCCTGGCGTGGGCACTGGTGAAGGACTTGCGAAGCGACCCGCTGATGGTGCGCCGACGCTACGCCCAGGCGGCCGTGGAGAAGGCCGTGGTCGCCGGTGCCACCGAGCACGGTGACGACTTCGCGCTGACGGTCGAGCACGCAGACGAGCCACTGCTCACCGAGGGCGACACCAGGCCCAGCGAGTCCTCGGGCATCGCTCGCGACTGACGCGCGGCCGCCACGGCCGCCACGGCCGCCTGCGCATCCGGTGGCCGCGCGTCCGGCCGGACGGGCTGCCGCTCCCCTAGGGAGCGGCAGCCTGTCGCACGCTCAGCCGGCGGCGCGGCTCACCAGCCGGTCGGCAGCGGCCGTCCCTCGTGGAACCCTGCAGCCGACTGGATCCCGATGACGGCGTTCTGGTGCAGCTCCTCCAGCGAGCGGGCGCCGGCGTAGGTGCAGGCCGAGCGGACACCGGCGCAGATCTGGTCGATCAGGTCCTCGACCCCGGGGCGGTCGCGCTCGAGGTACATCCGGCTCGAGGAGATGCCCTCCTCGTAGAGGCCCTTGCGGGCCCGGTCGAAGGCGGTGTCGGTGCTCGTGCGCAGGGCGACCGCACGCGCGGACGCCATCCCGAAGGACTCCTTGTAGGCCCGGCCGTCGGCGTCGACGTGGAGGTCGCCCGGCGACTCGTGGGTGCCGGCGAACCAGGAGCCGATCATCACCGAGGACGCGCCGGCGGCCAGCGCCAGCGCCACGTCGCGGGGGTAGCGCACTCCCCCGTCGGCCCAGACGTGCCGGCCGAGCTCGCGGGCGGTGGCCGAGCACTCCAGCACCGCGGAGAACTGCGGTCGGCCGACCCCGGTCATCATCCGGGTGGTGCACATGGCGCCCGGACCGACGCCCACCTTGACGATGTCGGCGCCGGCGTCGACCAGCTCGCGCACACCCTCCTCGGACACCACGTTGCCGGCGGCGACCGGCACCGTCGGCGAGGTCTTGCGGACCGCGCGCAGTGCCTCCACCATCCGGTCCTGGTGGCCGTGCGCGGTGTCGACGACGAGGACGTCCGCGCCGGCCTCCACCAGCGCGGCGGCCTTGGCCGCGACGTCGCCGTTCACTCCGACCGCGGCGGCGACCCGAAGCCGGCCCTGCCCGTCCACGGCCGGTTCGTAGAGCGTGGACCGCAGCGCCGCGGTGCGGGTGAGCACGCCGCGCAGCCGGCCGTCCGCGGCGACCACCGGAGCGACCCGGCGGCGCGCCGAGTCGAGCAGGTCGAAGGCCGCACGCGGGTCGACGGTGTCGGGAAGGGTGAGCGGGTTGACCGACATGACCTGGTGCACCTGGGTGAACCGGTCCACCGACCGGCAGTCGTCCTCGGTGACCACCCCGACGACGCGGCCCTCCTCCACGACGAAGGCGGCACGGTGGGCGCGCTTGGGGATCAGCGCCATCGCGTCGCTGACGGTCTGGTGCGGCTCCAGCGTGATCGCCGTGTCGAAGACCAGGTGCCGCCGCTTCACCCAGGAGATCACCTCGGCGACGACGGGGATCGGGATGTCCTGCGGGACCACCGCGACTCCCCCGCGCCGCGCGACGGTCTCGGCCATCCGGCGGCCCGAGACGGCGGTCATGTTCGAGACCACCAGCGGGATCGTCGTGCCGGAGCCGTCGGAGGTGGACAGGTCCACGTCGTAGCGGGAGGCGACGTCCGAGCGCCGCGGCACCATGAAGACGTCGTTGTAGGTCAGGTCGTAGCCGGGCCCCGGCTCGTTCACGAAACGCACGGGGACCACTGTCCTACACCGGCGGCCGTGGTCCCAACTCGGTGATGATCAGCCCTCGCGCAGCGCCGCCAGTGCCTGGTCGGCGTGCACGTCCATGCTCAGCTCGCTGGCGACCACCTTGCGGATGGTGCGGTCGGGGTCGATCACGAAGGTGGCCCGCTTGACCGGGGTGATCAGCCGCCGCCGTACGCCGTAGGCCACGGCCACCTCGCCGGACTCGTCGGAGAGCAGCGGATAGTCGAACCCGTGGAGGTCCGTGAACTGCTTCTGCCGGGCGACCGGGTCGGTGCTGATGCCGAGGCGCTGGGCGCCGGCCTCCTTGAACTCGGTGGCCAGGTCCCGGAAGTGGCAGGCCTCCTTGGTGCAGCCGCCGGTCATCGCGCCGGGGTAGAAGAACAGCACGACGGGGCCGTCCTGGAGCCGCTCGCTGAGCCGCACCGGACGTCCGTTCTCGTCCGGGAGCTCGAAGTCGGGCGCCTGCGCGCCGTCGGTGAGGGTCTTCATCCGCGGTCCTCTCCGGGAGTCCGTGACTTGGGCGGCAGCGGGAAGAACCCGCTGGTGCGGTTGACGTAGTCCACGTAGCCGGGCCGTCGGGACGCCATGTCCTTCTCCAGCAGCGGCTTGCCGGTGCCCTTCGCGAGCAACCACGTCATGAGCACCGGCGACAGCAGCGTCAGGATCCCCGGCCAGGCGCTGAAGGCGATCAGCGACAGCCCCCACCAGACGCAGGCATCGCCGAAGTAGTTCGGGTGACGCGTGTAGCGCCACAGCCCGGTGTCGAGCACCTGCCCCTTCGAGGCGGGGTCGTTGCGGAACCGGTCCAGCTGGTAGTCGCCCCCGGCCTCGAAGAACAGACCGACGGCCCAGACGGCGACACCGACCCACACCAGCCAGGACGTGCCCGATGTCTCGAACGAGCCGACCTGGACCGGCAGCGAGACGAACCACATGATCGCGCCCTGGGTGAGGTAGACCGTGCGCAGGGCGTAGAGCTGCGGGTTGCCGGGCGCCTTCGCCATCAGCTCCGCGTAGCGCGGGTCCTCCCCCTTGCCCCGGGAGCGCCGCCAGATGTGCCAGGCCAGCCGGCACCCCCAGACCGCGGTGAGCACCAGCAGCAGCCAGCGGCGTACGTCGTCGCCCTCACCGGCCGAGGCCAGGAAGGAGACCAGCGCGATGGCGACGAAGCCGAGGCCCCAGGCGACGTCGACGACGGCCTGCTTGCCGACCCGCAGCGCGACCAGGAACGTCGTGCCGAGCACCACGACCACGGCGAGGGCGGTGAACGGGAGGGAGCGGGCGAGGGCGGCCCAGTCGTAGTCGGCCATCAGAGCTCCCGCACGCGCGGCAGCCCGCTGCTGCCGTCCGGCAACGGCTTGACCATCAGGATCTGGTCGACGCCCATCCGGCCCTCCTCGAAGGCCAGCGCGCCGCCCACCAGGTACAGCCGCCACACCCGGGCGACCTCCTCGCCGACGAGCCCGACGACCCGGTCCCAGTTCTCCTCGAAGGTGGCGTACCACGCGTCGACGGTCCACACGTAGTGCTCGCGCAGCGCGTGCACGTCGCGGACCTCCAGGCCGGCCTGCTCGATGAGGTCGACGGTCTCCCCGACCGGACGCATGTGCATGTCCGGGGCGATGAACGCCTCGATGAAGGGCCCGCCGCCGGGGCGGGTGGTCCGCGACATCTGCTGGACCAGCGCCCGACCGCCCTCGCGCAGCAGCCGGTGGATGCCGCCGGTGAAGACCGGGTAGTTCTTCTCGCCGACGTGCTCGCCCATCTCGATCGAGGAGATCGTGTCGAAGGGGCCGTCGGCGACGTCGCGGTAGTCCTGCAGCCGGATCTCGACCCGGTCGGCGAGGCCCCGCTCGGCGATCCGCTGGTCGATGAAGGCCTTCTGCTCCGCCGCGATGGTGACGCCGACGACCTGCACGCCGTACTGCTCCGCCGCGTGCAGCGAGAGCGATCCCCAGCCGCAGCCGATGTCGAGGTGCCGGTGGCCGGGCTTTGCCCGGTCGAGGCCGAGCTTGCGGCAGACCAGGTCGAGCTTGTCCCGCTGGGCGTCCTCGAGGGTGTAGTCCGGGGCGTCGCTGGTGAAGTAGGCGCACGAGTAGGCCATGTGCGGGTCCAGGATCAGCGCGTAGAACTCGTTGGAGAGGTCGTAGTGGTGCGAGATCGCCTGCCGGTCCCGCAGCGCGGAGTGCAGCCTTCCGCGCAGCCTCGCCTGGCTGGACGGGGGCGCCGGCGGCAGGCCGAGCGCCCCGAGGCGTACGGCGGTGCGCAGCCCGGCCGCGACGGTGGCCGGGGACAGCTTCGGGGAGGCCCCCCGCTCGCGGACCGCCTGCCAGACCCGTCGGAAGCCGTCCAGCAGGTCGCCCTCGACGTCGATCTCGCCGGTGACGTAGGCCTGGGCGAGCCCGAGCTCCCCGGGGTGGAAGAGCAGACGGCGCAGCGCACCGGCGTCGCGGAGCACCACCACCGGGACCCCGTCGGGGCCGGCCTCGCTGCCGTCCCAGGCGCGGATCCGCACCGGCAGCTCGCCGGCGAAGAGGGGCGTGACCACCGCCGCCAGCTGGTCGGCGGCACCGGAGACCCGGGAGGCGTTCGTGGGTGCGGTGGTGAGCGTCATCGGGTCCTTCCCCGGTCGGGTGCGGTGGTCACGCAGAGGCGTTCGTCGCCCGGTGACCGCTGGATGGGTGGTCTCGTCATGGCTCATGGCAACAGGTCCGCCCGGCCGAACATGGCCGCCGTCTGGCGCGCCGACGGCGTCCCGGCGCCCGGGTCGGCGCCGGCGGCGAGGAGGGCCTGCACGACCGCGCCCTCCCCCTTGAACACGGCGCCCGCGAGCGGGGTCTGGCCGCGGTCGTTGGGCCGGTCCACCGCCGCACCCCGTGCGGCCAGGGCGAGCACCGTGTCGGCCTGCCCGTGGTAGGCGGCGAGCATCAGCAGCGTGTTGCCGGCCGCGTCGGTGAGGTCCACCGGCACCCCGGCGTCGACGTAGGCAGCGAGCCGTTCGGCGTCTCCCGCCCGGGCCAGGTCGAACATCTGGTGGGCCAGCTCGACCAGCTGCTCCTCGGAGGCATCGGACATGAGTGAAGTGTTGCAAAGTCTGTCTGGCTGCTCACGTCCCCGGGCGAGGACCGCGCCTCGGTGGCACCATGGCAGCGGAGGGGGAGAGGAGCTCTCGATGGATCTGGACAGCCTGCTCTCGGAGTCGGAGGCCGCCGTGCTCGACGAGGCCTACACCGCACTCCACCATGCGCACCTGGCCCACTACGAGGCAGCGGGCGAGCACCTCACCCGGCAGCGCCTCGCCGACCTCTTCGAGCTGGTCGCGTCCGCCATCCGCAGCCGGGACCTCGCTGCGCTGAGCGCCTACACCGAGAAGCTCGCCGAGGAGCGGTTCGGCGAGGGCTTCGACATCTCCGAGGTGCAGGCCGCGTTCAACGCCCTCGAGCTGGCCCTGTGGCGCCGCGTGGTCGCCGCCGCGCCGCCCGGCGAGCTCGCCGAGGCGATCGGGCTGATGTCCACCGTCGTGGGCTACGGCAAGGACACCCTCGCCCGCACCTACGTCTCGCTCGCCTCCCAGCGGCACGTGCCGTCGCTGGACCTGTCGGCGCTGTTCGCCGGCGTGGAGTCCTGAGGCGCTCAGGTGGAGCTGACGCCGCCGATCCGCCCCTCCCGGAACGCGTCGACGAACAGCGCGTGGTCGGCGCGGACGGTCCCGGCGTACTCCATCGCGAAGTCGGTGAGGTCGGCGACGAACTCCTTGCGGCGGCCCTCCAGGACGGTCCTGATCGCCTCCTCGGTCTGGAAAGTGACCAGGCTCTGCTCGCTGTCCTCGTCCGAGGCGCAGTGCACCTTGGCGGTGGCCTGGCCGAGGGCCTTGACCACCGAGGTCATGTCGTCGGGCTCGGTCAGCGGGTCCCAGTCCAGGTCGGCCTCGTAGGGCGAGATCTCGGCGACGACGTACCCGGTGCCGTCCACGGTGGTCCAGCCGAGCAGCGGGTCGGTGTGCACCTGCAGCGCGCGCTGGCTGACCACGGTGCGGTGCCCCTCGTTCTCGAAGTACTTCGCGACGGCGGCGGAGTCGACGAACCGGCTCACCGCCGGCACGTTTGCCTGCTTCATCGACAGCACCACGTCGTTGTCGAGCGACTGGCTGTAGCCCTCGACGAGGATGTTGTACGCCGGCAGCCCGGCGCTGCCGATGCCGAACCCGGCCTTGCCGACGACGTCGCGGACGTCGTAGAACAGGTCGCGGTCGTAGCGCTTGTCCTCGGGAATCGTCTCGAGGTACTCCCCGAACGCCTTCTCGACCTTGCGCCGTTCCGCCCGCCCGAGCCGACGGACCGAGGCGTCCTCGGTGAACACCCGGGTCGCGTCCTCGAGGTGGGTCATCGAGTCGAGCATCGTGACCCTGCTGTGCAGCCGGGCCTGCACCAGCACGTCGTGCACGGGACCGTCGGTGTTGCCCAGGTGCAGCGCGAAGTCGTGGTCGTCGTCCTCGCCCACGTAGTGGTTGACCTGACTCAGGTAGGAGCGGAGGTAGGTGCCCACGAGCGAGCGCACGGTGTCCTCGGGCAGGGCCTTCTGCCAGCCGATCAGTGCCAGGCTGGCGACGAAGCGCCGCAGGTCCCAGGAGAAGTGGCCGACGTAGGCCTCGTCGAAGTCGTTGACGTCGAAGACCAGCCTGCCGTCGGAGTTCATGTAGGTGCCGAAGTTCTCCGCGTGCAGGTCGCCGTGGATCCACACCCGGCTGGTCCGGTCGTCGGCCCACTGGTCCTCGGTGCTGGTGACGTCGGCGTAGAACAGGCAGGCCGACCCGCGGTAGAACGCGAACGGGTCGGAAGCCATCTTGCGGAACTTGCCGCGGAACGCCCGCGGGTTCGCGGTCATCAGGTCCGCGAACGCCTCTTCGAGGGTCTCGACGATGAGCTTCTGACGGGAGTCGCGGGAGTGGTCCACCATGCCGGTCCCCTACCCCGCCGGGAGGGTGGCGAACCGGCGCTCAGGCCACGTGGTCGGGGTGCGGTCCGACCCGGAGGCCCCGGTCCAGCCCGTCGATGCGGCGCAGGTCCTCCTCGTCGAGCTCGAAGCCCAGCGCGTCGAGGTTCTCCTCCATCCGGCTCGGCGTCACCGACTTCGGGATCACGACCGTGTCGTGGTCCAGGTGCCAGCGCAGGACCACCTGGGCCGGAGTCCGCTCGTGCTTGCGGGCGATCCGGGTGATCACCGGGTCGCCGAGGAGCTCACCGCCCTTGGCCAGCGGGCTCCACGCCTCGGTGACGATGCCGTGCGCGGCGTTCGCGGCCCGCACCTCGTGCTGCTGCAGGTAGGGGTGCAGCTCGACCTGGTTGACCGCCGGGACCACCTCCACCCGGTCGAGCAGCCGCTGCAGGTGGTGCGGCTCGAAGTTGGACACGCCGATCGCCCGGACCCGGCCGTCGAGGTAGAGCCGTTCGAGGGCCCGCCAGGTCTGGGTGGTCAGGCCACGCCCACCGGCCGGCCAGTGGATGAGGTAGAGGTCGAGCACCTCGAAGCCGAGCTTGGCCATGCTGGTGTCGAACGCCCGCAGGGTGGCGTCGTACCCCTGGTCGTCGTTCCACACCTTGCTGGTCACGAAGACGGCGTCCCGGTCCAGGCCGGACTCCCGGACCGCCTGGCCGACGCCCTCCTCGTTGCCGTAGAGCGAGGCGGTGTCCACGTGCCGGTAGCCGAGCTCCAGCGCCCGGGCGACGACCTCACGGGCCCGGGCGGCCGGGACCCGCCACACCCCCATCCCGATCTGCGGGATCTCGACGCCGTTGTTCAGCAGCACCTGCGGGACGCTCATGGCTCCATCCTGCCCACCGCGCCGGGCGCCGACCCGTCGGGACCCTCACGTGGCGGCGCCAGTCCGGCGTCCCGCAGCTCCAGCACCGCCAGCGCGCGCACGACCCCCGGGTCGCGGGCCCGCCAGGCGCCGGCCGGGTCGGGCGAGATGCGGGCCAGGCGGTGCAGCGGCTGGTGGGCCATGGCCCGCAGCGCGAACAGGTCGAGGTCGTGGCCCGAGTCGACGAACCGCTGCCCGGCGGTGGCCTCCCGCACGAACCGCCATCGCAGGGGCAGGTAGACCGCCAGCGCGACCAGCACCGGGATCGCGCCCACCGCCAGGGCCAGCCAGAACGCCAGGGTGTGCACCGCGTCCGCCTGCGCGGTCCCCGCGGCCGCGATCCGGTCCGCGGCGTCGCCGGCCCCGTCGAACGGTGCGCGGACCTCGTCGCCGACCAGCGGGATCCCCTCCACGCCGGAGCCGGCGTCGCGCAGCCGTTGCGCCAACCCCGCGCCGGCCTCCTGGAGCTGCTCCCCGGGGACGGCCAGGGCGTTCGTCGCGTCGTGCACGACTCCGGCGAGCTGGACCCAGACCAGCACCCACAGCAGCACCAGCAGGTCCCCGACGACCTGCCGGCCACGACGAGCGGAGGTGTCCGCGTAGAGCTTCATGCCGCCATGCTGCCCCGGGAGCCGGGTCGGCACTCGACCGGGCGACGAGATCCCGGTCAGCTCCAGTGCGCCGGGCGCTCGAGACCGGCCGGAAGCCTGGTCCGCGCGTCGCCCCTGGCCGCCCCGACCTGCGACCGGGTGAGGAACAGCGCGCCAGTCAGGTTCGCGCCGGTCAGGTCGGCGTCGCGAAGGTCGGCCCCGAGCAGGTCCGCCCGGCGCAGGTCCGCGTCCCGCAGGTCCGCCGCGATCAGGCAGGCGCCGCGCAGGTCGGCGCAGCGTAGGTCGGCGCCGGCCAGGGTGGCTCCTGCGAAGTCGGCCCGCGCGTGGCTCGCCGGTACGGCGTCCTCCCGGCCGCGTGCCTCCTGGCTGACCGCCGTCAGCAGCGCACCGACGTGGACCCGGACCGGGCCGACGTCGACGTCGGCCGGGCGTCCGACGGCGGCCGCCGCCAGCCGCTCCACGTCCTCCAGCGCCTCCTGCAGCCGGGCGCGCAGCGACGGCACGCCGGCGAGCGACAGAGACTCGGTGAGGTACCACAGCAGCTCGTGCAGCTGCCGGACCACCGGCAGCGCTGCGGACATCCAGGGCGCCCTCGCGAGCGCGCCGGTGGGCGCCGCACGTCCGCCCGCTCCGGCGGGGACCGGGCCGGTGCCCGACCCGGCGCCGCGGGAGATGCGCTGACCGGCGCCGAAGCAGTCGAAGGCCACGCACCCCGGCATCCCGGCCTCCCGGAGCCGCTCGTGGATGCCACAGCCGAAGTCCGCTCCCAGGTGCCTGCACGGCTCCCCGGCCGCCTTGTCGAAGCCGAAGTCGGCGGAGCGGGTGAACGGCAGCGCGACACAGCACAGGCCGACGCAGCTCGAGCAGTCTGCGCGCAGGTGCTCCCGCGCCACGGTCGTCTCCCCGGCCATGGCTCGACCCTAGTGCGGTCCGCCGGTCATGCCCGTCCGCCCCTGCGACCCCGGGGCCCTCGGGGTGTCAGAGCCGGCGGCGCAGCGGCATTTCGCGACGCTCGCCGACCGCGAAGGCCACGCCGAGCTCGCGGTCCCAGGCGGCGACCCGGCGGCGGCGGAACGCGACAAGGCCGCACCCGACGGCCAGCAGCAGGACACCCAGCAGCAGCAATGTGGTCATGAGACCCCTCCGACGAACCCGGAGCTGCGGCGATCCGCCACGGCTCCCCCCGACCACGACGGTACGCGCCCCCCGTGCGGTGCGTGCGGCTTTTGTCCGTCCTGCCCCTGTTCGCGCCTCACTTCAGGTCCGCAGAGGTCTTGCCCAGCAGCCGTCGCGCGACGATGAGCTGCTGGATCTGCTGGGTGCCCTCGAAGATGTCGAGGATCTTGGAGTCGCGCGCCCACTTCTCGAGCAGGTCGTGCTCGCTGTAGCCGAGGCTGCCGGCCAGCTCGACGCAGCGCAGCGTGATGTCGCTACCGGTCCGGCCGGCCTTCGCCTTCGCCATCGACGCCTCGAGCGAGTTCGGCCGGCGGTTGTCGGCCATCCAGGCGGCCTGCAGGGTGAGCAGGTACGCCGCCTCCCAGTCCGCCTCCATCTGCAGGTACGTCGCCGCCGCTGCTGACTGGGTCAGCGCCGGCCGGTCGTAGTCGATCTGCACGCCCGCCTGCTCGAGCAGGTCGCGGGTGAGCTCGAGCGACGCCCGGGAGCAGCCGAGCGCCATCGCGGCCACGAGCGGGCGGGTGTTGTCGAAGGTCGCCATCGCGCCGGCGAACCCCTGGTCGGCGTCCACCCCGGGGCTGCCCAGCAGGTTCTCCCGGGGCACCCGGCAGTTCTCGAGGAGGATCGTCGCGGTGTCGGAGGCACGGATCCCGAGCTTGCGCTCCAGCCGTTCCACCCGCATGCCGGGCGTGCCCTTGGGGACCACGAAGGACTTGATCGCAGCGCGTCCCATGGCGGGGTCGAGGGTGGCCCAGACGACGACCGCGTCGGACCGATCGCCCGCGGTGACGTAGATCTTCTCGCCGTTGAGCACGTAGTGGTCGCCGTCGGGCACCGCGGTCGTCCGGATGCTCGCGGTGTCCGAGCCGCAGCCGGGCTCGGTGATCGCCATCGACGCCCACACGCCCGCGAACCGCTTCGCCTGCTCCTCGTCGGCCACGGAGGCGATCGCCGAGTTGCCCAGCCCCTGCCGCGGCATCGACAGCAGCAGCCCGACGTCGCCCCAGCACATCTCCAGGATCGAGAGGACCGAGGCCAGGTGCGTGCCGTTCCTGGTGCCGGTGCCGTCCTCCTCCTCCGCGGGCCGCCGTACTCCGGAGGCGCCCGCTCCGCTGGCCTGGCCGGACTCCGCGAGCCCGTCGATCAGGGCCGCGAGCATGTCGAGCTCCTTGGGGTACTCGTGCTCGGCGAGGTCGTACTTGCGGGAGTTCGGGCGCAGCAGGTTCATGGCCACCTGGTGCGCGTTGCCGATGAGCGGCCGGAACTTGCGGGGGGTCTCGAGGTTGATCATCGGCGGCTTCCCGTCGTCGGTGCGGAGGTGCCGGGCTGCGTGGCGACGTTCACACGAGCACGCCCCCCTCGATCACGGCGATCGCCCGCAGGTCGCGGTACCACCGCTCCACCGGGTGCTCCTTGACGAAGCCGTGACCGCCGAGCAGCTGGACCCCGTCGCTGCCGATCTTCATGCCGCGCTCGGCGCAGAGCCGGCGGGCCAGTGCCACCTCCCGACCCACCGACCTGCCCCGTCCGGCGCGCGAGGCGGCGCGGTAGGTGACCAGGCGCATGCCCTGCAGCTCGATCCCGATGTCGGCGACCATGAACGCCACCGCCTGCCGGTTGCTGATCGGCTCGCCGAAGGCGTGGCGCTCGTTGACGTAGGGCACGACGTGGTCGAGCACCGCCTGGGCCGTCCCGACGGCCAGGGCGCACCAGCCCAACCGGGCCAGCCGGACGCACTCGAGGTGGTCCTCCCGGGAGCCGAGCAGGGACGACCCGCTCACGTGCACCCCGCGCAGGACCAGTCGGGTCAGCTCGGCGGCGCGCAGGCCCATCGAGGGCTCGGCCTCGATCTCGACGCCGGGAGTCCCGGACTCCACCAGGAACAGCCGGGGCTCACCGTCGAGCTCGGCGCCGACGACGAACAGCTCGGCCGCTGCGCCCCGCGGCACCATCGACTTGACCCCGTCGAGGACGAACCCGGCCCCGTCGGGGCGCGCCCGGGTCGCCGGCCGCAGCGGGTCGAACAGCACCGCGGGCTCGGTGAGCGCGAGCGCCGCGGCGGGAACGTCGTCACCGGTGAACGCGGGCAGGTACGTCGCCTGCTGCTCCTCGTCGCCCCACAGCGACAGCGCGGTGGCCACCGCCCCCGGCGCCAGCGAGGCGACGGCCAGACCCATGTCGCCGCGGGCCAGGGCCTCGGCCACCAGGGTCGCGGCCATCGTGGACCGCTCGGTCGCGATGCCGCCCAGCTCCTCGGGGACGCCGATCAGCGGGAGCCCGATCTGGCGACCCGCACGGAGCACCTCCGCCGGCGCCGCAGTCGCGTCGTCGGCCGCGGCGGCCGCCGGGCGGACCACCTCGTCGGCGAACGCGCGGACCACGTCGAGCAGCAGCTGCTCGTCCTCGGTCGGGGTGAGGTCGAAGCGCCCGGTCGCCGGTGCGTGCGGCAGCCGGGCCGGGCCGGAGCCGATCCGGCCGGCCCGGGCGAACTGCCGGCTGACCGCCCCCGCCGTGCGGAACCCGGCGCGGGTCGCCTCGAAGACCACCCGTTCGGCAGGCCGGCGCAGCCCGAGCCGGTCCAGCGCTGAGGTCTGGGCGAGCCGGTTCAGCGCGGCGACCGCGTAGCCGATCGGGTCGGTGCGCTCGCGGGAGGACAGCCCGTGACGAGGCGGGCGCCTGGTGTCGCGACGGGCAGCAGGCGTGGGGAGCGACATGACCTCACTGTAACTAGCAGTTACACACGCCGCGCCGGGCCGCTCCCGGGAGGGTCCTCACCCGATCCGGCCCGTCCGTCGCCGCTTTCCTAGGATGGCCGCCATGTCCGAACCGACCCCCGTCCCGCCCGAGCTCCCCGACGGTGGCACCGTCCGTCCCATCACCCGGTGGGGCGAGGATGTGATGCACCGGGTGCAGGAGCCGGTCACCGAGTTCGACGACGACCTGCGCCGGCTGGCGGCGGACATGGTCGCCACGATGTACGCCGCCGACGGGGTCGGTCTCGCCGCGTGCCAGATCGGCGTGGACCGGTCGATCTTCGTCTTCGACTGCCCCGACGACACCGGGGTCCACCACCGGGGCGTGGTGTGCAACCCGGTCATCCTGTTGCCGGAGGGCCGGGACCGGCGCCTCGACGACGACGACGAGGGCTGCCTGTCGTTGCCCGGCGCGTTCGTGCCGCTGGCCCGGCCCGACTACGCCGCGGTGGACGGCCAGGACCTCGACGGCCGCCCCGTGCGCTTCGCCGGCCACGGGTTGCTGGCCCGGTGCCTCCAGCACGAGACCGACCACTGTCAGGGCACGGTCTTCGGCGACCGGCTCAACCGGCGCGCCCGCAAGAAGCTCTACAAGGAGCACGACGAGCACACCGACGAGTACCCACCCGGTTGGCCTGTTTCCTGACTGTTCACCTGTTTTGACTCGGATGCCTGATTCCCCGCGACAGAATGTCCCCGTTCGCACAAGGGGGAGGGAACATGGCTACGACGCGCCGGCGCGCCGGAATCCGCACCGGGGTGGGACTGGTGCTGGCAGGCATGCTCGGGGTGCTCGTCGGCATGGGCCTGGACCGAGACACCACGGCAACCGCGAGCAGCGACCTGTTCGCCGGGGCCCTGCCGGCCGTCCCGCACTACGCCGGACCCCCGGCGAAGCGGCCGAACGTGGTCGTGGTGATGGCCGATGACATGCGCACCGACGACCTGCGCTTCATGCCCTCGGTGCGGCGGCTGATGGGCCGCACCGGGCTGACCTTCCGCAACTCGTTCAGCCCCGACCCGCTGTGCTGTCCGGCCCGGGCCTCGTTCCTCACCGGCGATTACTCCCACAACCACGGGGTCCTCTCGCACGCCGCGCCGTGGGGGTTCCAGGCCTTCGACGACCACGCGACGCTGGCGACGGCGTTGCGTGGTGGCGGCTACCGCACTGCCTTCGTCGGGAAGTACCTCAACGGCTACGGCCGCATGCGCTCCAAGGTCACCGGCGGACCGTCGTTCCGCTACGTCCCCGCGGGCTGGACCGACTGGATCGGCGCCGTGGAGCGGCCGCCGGACAGCGGCTACAGCTCTGGCGGCACCTACGACTACTTCCACACGCTCTTCAACGTCAACGGCCGCATCGACGACACCCACAAGGGGCAGTACCAGACCAACGTGCTGGGCACCCTCGCCCGCAACCTGGTCACCAAGTACAGCCGCGGCCGCGCCCCGTTCTTCCTGTACCTCTCCTCCGTCGCGCCGCACCACGGCGGTCCTTCGGAGGCCGGCGACCCGATGGGGATCCGTTCCTCGGGCGGCGGCACCATCGACCTGGTCACCCCGGCCCGGCCTGACTGGGTGAAGGGCCGCTTCGACGCGCGCCTGACCCGCGCCCCCGGTCTGCCCGCCGACGGCGGCCCGGCCGAGGCGGACCTGTCCGACAAGCCCCGGCCGCTGCGCCACAAGGAGGAACCGAACCGGGCCGAACGGGCCGGGATGCTCAACGCCGCGCGTCAGCGGGCGGAGGCCCTCTTGGTCCTGGACCAGGAGGTCGGCCGACTGGTCACCCGGTTGAAGCGCACCGACGAGTGGCGCAACACCGTGCTGGTGTTCACCTCCGACAACGGCTACTTCCTCGGCGAGCACCGGATCCGCCAGGGCAAGATCAAGGCCTACGAGCCGTCGTTGCGGGTGCCGTTCCTCGTCACCGGGGCGGGCATCCCCCACGGCAGACGCTTCGACCCCGTCACGACCGTCGACCTGACCGCCACCATCGCCGACCTCGCCCGGGTGGAGTCGGCCATGCCCTACGCCGCTGACGGCCACTCCGTCGCGCGCAGCTTCCAGGCCGACCGGGGCTGGACCGTGCCGATCGTCACCGAGGGCCACGAGGGCGAGCAGGGCACCACCTTCTTCCCTGCCGGCGGTGAGCCGAAGGCAGCCGGCTTCAACGACGGCCGGACGACGATCGGGATCCGCACCCCCAGTTCAAGTACGTCCGCTACTCCAACGGCGAGGCCGAGCTCTACGACCTCGACCGCGACCCGAACGAGCTCGAGAACGTCATCGACAGCGCCGACTACGTGGAGGCCAGGACCGCGCTGCAGAAGCTGTGGTGGGGTTACCGCAACTGCGCCGGGCCCGCCTGCCAGCTCCCGCTGCCCGCGGCGCTGCAGCGGGCGCCCCGGGAGAACCAGGCGGCGACCAACCTGCAGTCGCGCGGCGTGGAGTCGGTCTACGGCTACTTCCGCTGAGGAAGGAGGGCGCGGCGGCCGCCGGGCACGGCGACCCCCGGGGGACGCTCAGCGGCGCTGCAGTGCGTAGCAGGCGACCGCGGCCGCGGCGGCCACGTTGAGGCTGTCGATGCCCGGACGCATCGGGATGATCGCCCGCCGGTCCGCGCTGGCCTGCCACCGCGGCGAGAGGCCGTGCCCCTCGCCGCCGAGCACCAGCGCGACCCGGTCGAGTCCGGCCACCGCCTGCTCCAGCGGCTCGGCGTCCGGCGTCAGGGTCATCGCCACGGTGGTGAACCCCTGTGCGGAGAGGTCGGGCAGCGCGTCGTACCAGTCCGGCAGCCGGGTCCAGGGCAGCGCGAACACCGCACCCATGGCGACCTTCACCGCGCGCCGGTACAACGGGTCGGCGCACCGCGGGGAGAGCAGCACGGCGTCGACGTCCAGCGCAGCCGCGGAGCGCAGCACGGCTCCGACGTTCGTGTGGTCGACGATGTCCTCGAGGACCAGCACGGTCCGGGCCCCCTGCAGCACCTCGGCCACCGCGGGCAGCGGCCGCCGGCACAGCGAGGCCAGCGCACCGCGATGCACGTGGAAGCCGGTGACCTGCTCCGCGAGCGCCTCGGAGACCACGAAGCAGGGGGCGTCGCTGCGCCCGAGCACGTCGGAGAGCCCGTCGAGCCAGCGCGGCGCCATCAGGAAGGACCTCGGCTCGTAGCCGCCCTCGACCGCGCGGCGCACGACCTTCTCCCCCTCCGCCAGGAAGAGCCCGTGCTCGGTCTCGAGGTGCTTGCGCAGCTCGACGTCGCGCAGGGCGCGGTAGTCACCGAGCCGCGGGTCGTCGGGATCCTCGATCGTGATCAGGCGAGCCACGGGTACCGGTCCGGGTGCGCGACGGCCACGACCGGTCCGACGACCACGATCGCGGGCGCGCGGACCCGCTCCCGCGCCACGTCCTCGCCGACCTCGCCCAGGGTGGAGAGCAGGGTGCGCTCCCCCGGCATCGTGCCCTCGGAGATGACGGCCACCGGGGTGTCGGCCTCCCGGCCGTCCTTCTGCAGGGCCTCCGCGATCGCGGACAGGTTCTGCACCGCCATCAGCAGGACGACGGTGCCGCGCAGCCGGGCCACCGCCGGCCACTCCACCAGCGAGTCCGCGTGACCGGGTGGCAGGTGCCCCGAGACCACCGTGAAGTCGTGGGCCACCCCGCGATGCGTGACCGGGATCCCGGCCGCGGCCGGCACCGCGATCGCGCTGGTGATGCCGGGCACGACCCGGCACGGTACGCCGGCCGCCGCGCAGGCCAGCGCCTCCTCGTAGCCGCGGCCGAAGACGAAGGAGTCGCCGCCCTTGAACCGGACCACCCGCTTGCCGGCCCGCGCGTGCTCCACGATGACCCGGTTGATCTCCTCCTGCGCCGCCGACCGGCCGCGCGGCAGCTTGGCCACGTCGACGATCTCCACGTCCGGGGACAGCTCGTTGAGCAGCTCGCGGGGCGCCAGCCGGTCGGCCACCACGACGTCGGCCTCGGCCAGGGCCCGGCGGGCCGCGACGGTGACGAGCTCCGGGTCACCGGGGCCTCCGCCGACGAGCACCACGCCCGGCTCCCGCTCGTGGTCGTGCGGCGCCACGATCGCCCCGTCGCGGAGCCCGGCCACCACCGCGTCGCGCACCGCTGCCGAGCGCCGGGGCTCACGGTTGGCGAGCACCGCGACGGTGACGCCGGCGTGCCGCCCGACGGCCGGCGTCCAGGCGGTGGCCTTCGGAGCGTCGTCGGCCCGCACACAGAAGATCCTCCGGGCCTCGGCCTCGGCGCCGACCAGCTCGTTGACCTCGCTGTCGTCGGTGGCGGCGAGGACGTACCACGCGTCGTCGAGGTCCGCGGCGACGAAGCCGCGCTGGTGCCAGGTGACCTCCCCGGCGCCGGCCAGACCCTCGACGGCGGGCGTGGTCTGCGGCGCCACCACGACCACGTCGGCACCCGCGGCCACCAGCCCGGGGATCCGGCGCTGGGCCACCAGCCCGCCGCCGACCACCAGGACCCGCCGGCCGGCGAGCCGGAGTCCCACCGGGTAGGGCGGGTGGGGTTCCACGCCGGAGTCGTCGCTCATCGCCCCATTCTCACCGCCGGTCGCACCAGCCTGGAACGCGCCCACTGGGCGGACTAGGGTCGAGGACGACCGTGTCCCGTGATGTAACGGAGGATCGATGAGCCTGGAGCGCCCCGTCAGCCCGAACCCCTACGACCTGCTCCCGCAGGTCCCGTCGTTCTCCGTCACCAGCACCGACGTGCAGGACGGGCAGCCGCTCTCCGACGCGCAGGTCGCCTCCGGCGGCAACACCTCGCCCCAGCTCAGCTGGTCGGGGGCGCCCGAGGGCACCAAGAGCTACACCGTCACCTGCTTCGACCCCGACGCGCCGACCCCGTCCGGGTTCTGGCACTGGGTGCTCGTCGACATCCCCGCGGACGTGACGTCGCTGGACACCGGTGCCGCGTCGAAGGACCTGCCCGGCAAGGCGTTCCAGTGCTGCAACGACGGCGGTGAGCCCGGCTTCATGGGGGCGGCGCCGCCGAAGGGCGACCAGGTGCACCGCTACTTCTTCGTCGTGCACGCCGTCGGTGAGGAGAGCCTGGGCGTCGACGCGGACGCGTCGCCGGCGGTGGTCTCGTTCAACCTGGCCTTCAAGACGCTGGGCCGCGCGGTCCTGCAGGGCACCTACCAGCACTGAGGCGTGGAGCCGGTCGGCGCCCGCCGACCGGCTCAGCCCTTGAGCCGGGCGTAGTCCTCGCTCTCGAGGAACCGGGGCAGCAGGTACGCCGTGCCCGGCGTCAGGTCGAGCTCGCCGAGCCGCGCCGGGTCCACGAAGACGATCTGGCGGCCCTCGCCGACCTCGATGTCGTCGTCCCCGAGCTCGGTCGCGCCGACCCAGACCTTCCACCGGTCGGCCAGGTGCGTGGAGACCTTCGGGGAGTGCTGGACGACCTCGTCGAACCACAGCTCGAGACCGTCCAGGCGCAGCCCGGTCTCCTCGAGCAGCTCCCGGTGCAGCGCCTCCTCCCAGCCCTCCCCCGGGTCGAGGTGGCCCCCGACCAGGCCCCACTGCTCCGGAGCGACCGCGGCGTGCTCGTCGCGCTCCTGGAGCAGCAGCCAGCCGCGACGGTCGACGAGCAGGACGCTGGCCAGCAGGCAGTTGCGCTCCTCGCAGGCGGGCGGGTCGGTGGTGACGGCGGGCTCGGTCATGCAGCTCCTCGGGTCGACGGTTCTCGGCAGCGTTCCCAGCACCGGCGGCGCGCCGACGCGGTTTGCCCCGGTGGACGCCGTACTGCACACTGGCTCACCCACAATCTCACAGCGACGCCCGACACCCCCGGCCCACCATGGTCCGGGGGTCTCGTAGCGTCCGCGACCAGACGCCCACGAAGGAGGAGCAGGTGCTGTACGTCGCCGTGGCGACCCGCTCCTTCCGGCGCTACTCGACCTACGTCGCGGCGACCCTGGCAGGCATCTTCACCAACAGTGTCTTCGGGGTGATCATCTGCTTCGTCTACACCGCGGTCTGGCAGCAGAACCCCGACGCGGGCGGCTACGACGTCACCGACGCGTTGACCTACGCATGGATCGGGCAGGCGCTGATCGTGACCGTGGCGATCTGGGGAGGTGGTGCGACCGACGAGGTGGCCGCCCGGATCCGGACCGGGGACGTCGCCATCGACCTCTACCGGCCGGTGAGCCTGCTCGGCTGGTACCTCTCGGCCGATCTCGGCCGCGCGGCGTACCACCTGCTCACCCGCGGCGTGGCCCCCACGATCGTCGGTGCTCTGCTCTTCGACCTGCGGGCCCCGGCCGGTCCGGTCGCCTGGCTGCTCTTCCTGGTCGCGGTGACGCTGGCGGTCGTGGTCTCCTTCGGGCTGCGGATGCTGGTGGCCTGCTCCACGTTCTGGCTGATGGACGACACCGGGGTGAAGAACCTGGCAGCAGTGCTGGCGATGTTCCTCTCCGGCCTGGTGGTGCCGCTCGTGCTGTTCCCCGGCTGGAGCCGCGACCTGGCGATGGCGCTGCCGTGGTCGTCGTTCCTGCAGGTGCCGGCCGACATCTGGCTGGGCCGCCGGGCCGGCACCGACGCACTCGCGGCGCTGGCGTTCCAGGCCGGCTGGGCGCTGGTGCTGCTGGGCGCCTGCGCCGCGGTGATCGCCCGCGCCCGGCACAAGGTGGTGGTCCAGGGTGGCTGACCGGCTGCTGTGGGGGCTGCGCGCCTACCTGCTGCTGTCCTGGATGTGGATCCGGGTGTCGCTGACCTATCGCACCTCCTTCGCGATGCTGACCCTCGGCCAGCTCCTGGTCACCGGCCTGGACTTCCTGGGGATCGTGGTGATGTTCTCCGCCGTCGACGCGCTCGGCGGCTTCTCGCTGCCCGAGGTGGCCTTCCTGTACGGCGGAGCCGGGGTCTGCCTGGGCCTGGCCGACCTGCTGCTGGGGAACATCGAGCGGCTCGGGCAGAAGATCCGGCTGGGCACGTTCGACGCCATGATGGTGCGCCCGGTGCCGCTCTACGCGCAGATGTGCTCCGACGAGTTCGCGCTGCGACGGCTCGGCCGGATCACCCAGGCGGCCGTGGTACTGGCCTGGTCGATCCTCACGCTGGACCTGGACTGGACCCCGGCCAAGGTGCTGGCGGTGCCCTACCTGGTGGTGTTCGGCACCGCGATCTTCGTCGCCTTCTTCACCCTCGGCGCCGCCTTCCAGTTCTGGACCACCGACGGCTCCGAGGCGGCCAACGCGTTCACCTACGGCGGCAACACGCTCGCGCAGTACCCGTTGACGATCTACCCGCTCGAGGCGGTCAAGGCGCTGACCTTCCTGGTGCCGCTCGCCTTCGTGAACTGGTACCCGTCCCTCTTCGTCCTCGGCCGGGCCGACCCGCTCGGCCTGCCCCGGGCCATGCAGTTCGCCGCCCCGGTCGCCGCGCTCGTCCTCGCCGCCGTCGCGGCCGTGGCCTGGCGCGGCGGCGTGCGGCGCTATCGATCGACAGGGAGCTGACATGAGTGCGCTCATCGAGGTCGAGGACCTGACCCGGTCCTTCACCGTGCGTCGCCGGGCCGGACGGTTCCGGCGCACCACCTCGACGGTGCGCGCCGTCGACGGGATCTCCTTCGCCGTCGACCGCGGCGAGATGGTCGGCTACATCGGACCCAACGGGGCCGGCAAGTCCACGACGGTGAAGATGCTGACCGGGATCCTGGTGCCGACCTCGGGGCGGCTCTCGGTCGCCGGCGTCGACCCGGCCCGCTCGCGCACCGAGCTGACCCGGCGGATCGGGGTGGTCTTCGGCCAGCGCACCACGCTGTGGTGGGACCTGCCGCTGCGCGACTCCTTCGACCTGCTGCAGCGGATCTACCGCACCGACCCGGCCCGGCACCGGGCCAACCTCGCCGAGTTCACCGAGCTGCTCGAGCTCGGCGACCTGCTCGACACCCCGGTGCGGCAGCTCTCGCTGGGGCAGCGGATGCGCGGCGACATCGCCGCCGCGCTGCTGCACGACCCCGAGATCCTCTACCTCGACGAGCCGACCATCGGCCTCGACGTGGTCAGCAAGGGCCGGCTGCGATCGTTCCTGCGCCGGGTCAACGAGGAGCGGTCGGTCACGCTGCTGCTGACCACCCACGACCTGCAGGACATCGAGCAGCTGTGCTCGCGGGTGATGGTGATCGACCACGGCTCGCTGGTCTACGACGGCTCCCTGGCGGGGTTGCACGCCCAGGGCTCCTCCCAACGGACCCTGGTCGTGGACCTCGTGGACGAGGCACCGCCGATCGACGTCCCCGGCGCGGTGGTCCGCCGCGTCGAGGGCCCCCGGCAGTGGCTGAGTTTCCCGGTCGAGGCCTCGGCCGCCCCGGTCGTCGCGGCCGTGGCGGCGGCGTACGACGTCGCCGACCTCTCGCTGCAGGAGCCCGACATCGAGGACGTCATCCGCACGCTCTACACCGGCTGACCGCCCGGCCCTCCACGAGTGGGACGGATCAGGGCGGGTCGGACGTTATCTTGACTCATTCCAGAAACAATGGTTGGCTCGCCGCATGCCGCCAGCCGACCCCGGGACCGCCGACCTGCTCCGCGAGCAGGGCCTGCGCGTCACCCGCCAGCGGCTCGCGGTGCTCGCCGCGCTGGAGGCGGCCCCGCACTCCGACGCCGACGCGGTGATCGGCCGGGTGCGCGGCGAGATCGGCCCGGTCTCCACCCAGGCCGTCTACGACGTGCTGAACACGCTCACCGACAAGCGCCTGCTGCGGCGGATCCAGCCGGCCGGCTCCACGGCCCGCTACGAGCTGCGCGTCGGCGACAACCACCACCACGTGGTGTGCCGCGGCTGCGGCGCGGTCGCCGACGTCGGGTGCGCCACCGGCGTGGCCCCGTGCCTGGAGACCAGCGAGCTGCCCCTGCACGCCCCCGGCTTCGTCGTCGACGAGGCCGAGGTGACGTTCTGGGGCCGGTGCGCGACCTGCCTCGCCGCCGAAGCCGGCTGACCTCCGACGACGACCCGACGACGACCCGACCGACCCGACCCTCAGGAGGACGCATGAGCATCGAAGCCCGACCGAACGGTGGCTCCACGACCGGCACCGGCGCGCCCGCGGCCAGTGACCGCAACAGCCTCACGATCGGCCCGAACGGCCCGATCCTGCTGCACGACCACCACTTCATCGAGCAGATGGCGCACTTCAACCGCGAGCGGGTCCCCGAGCGCAACGTGCACGCCAAGGGCTCCGGCGCGTTCGGTGTCTTCGAGACCACCGAGGACGTCTCGCGCTATACGAAGGCGGCGCTGTTCCAGAAGGGCGCCCGCACCGACATGCTGGCCCGGTTCTCCACCGTGGCCGGCGAGCAGGGCAGCCCGGACACCTGGCGCGACCCCCGCGGCTTCGCGCTGAAGTTCTACACCTCCGAGGGCAACTACGACCTCGTCGGCAACAACACCCCGGTGTTCTTCATCCGTGACACCATGAAGTTCCCGCACTTCATCCGCTCGCAGAAGCGCCGCGGCGGCACCGGCCTGCGCGACAACGACATGCAGTGGGACTTCTGGACGATGAACCCCGAGTCCGCGCACCAGGTGACCTGGCTGATGGGCGACCGCGGCATCCCCCGCTCCTGGCGGCACATGAACGGCTACGGATCGCACACCTACATGTGGATCAACGCCGCGGGCGAGAAGTTCTGGATCAAGTACCACTTCAAGACCGACCAGGGCGTGGAGACGCTGACCCAGGAGGAGGCCAACCGGATCGCCGGCGAGGATTCCGACTTCCACCGTCGCGACCTCAACGAGGCCATCGAGCGGGGCGACCACCCGTCGTGGACCCTGCACGTGCAGGTGATGCCGTACGAGGACGCCCGCGACTACCGGTTCAACCCGTTCGACCTCACCAAGGTCTGGCCGCACAGCGACTACCCGCTGATCAAGGTCGGCACGATGACGCTGAACAGGAACCCGGAGAACTTCTTCGCGCAGATCGAGCAGGCCGCGTTCGAGCCCAGCGCGATCGTCCCCGGGATCAGCTTCTCCCCCGACAAGATGCTGCTCGGCCGGGTGTTCGCCTACTCCGACACGCACCGCTACCGGATCGGGCCCAACTACCAGCAGCTGCCGGTGAACAAGCACCGCGTCGCGGACGCGAACACCTACCAGTTCGACGGCCCGATGGCCTTCGAGCACACCGGTGACGCCCCGGTCTACGCCCCGAACTCCTACGGGCGCGGGTACAGCGACCTCACCGGGCCGATGGAGGACAGCTGGGAGATGGACGGCGAGATGGTCCGCTCCGCCTACACCCTGCACGCCGAGGACGACGACTTCGGCCAGGCCCGCACCCTGGTCAACGACGTCTTCGACGACGCGGGCCGGGAGCGGCTGGTGCACAACGTGGCCGGGCACATCCTCGGCGGCGTGAAGGACCACACGCTCCCCCGGGTCTTCGACTACTGGAAGAGCGTCGATGCCGAGATCGGCAAGCGGATCGAGGAGGCCGTCCACGCCGGACGTGCCAACGCCGTCGCCCCGCACAGCACCGCGGCGGACCCCGCCGAGGTCGTCGCGAGCCCCGGCGTCGACCAGGGCTGAGTCCCGCTCCCTCCTGCTCGAGCCCGTCCGGCCACCTCGGCCGGGCGGGCTCGACGCGTCACCGGCGTCCCGGCACCGGTCCGGCGCCCGGTCCCGGCGGCGTCCGGTCGGCGGGACTCACGAAGCGGCGGTCGCCGGCCTCGAGCGAGGCGAGCCAGTCCCGGGCGCGCTTCGCCGAGGCCCGGGACAGCCAGGCGTCCTGGACCAGCTCGGCGACCTCGTCGCGGCTCAGCTCCCCGATGCGGGAGGCACGCAGCAGCACCGAGGGGTGCCCGTCGAAGTGCGGGGTGGTGAAGAACGGCGACGCGGGGTCCTCCACCAGAGCGCTCTTGTCGCCCTCGTCGGCCACCCAGAAGACGATGACGTCGTCGTACCTCTCCCCGGTCTCGGGGTCGAACGCGTCCGGGCGCCGGCTCCGGAAGAAGACGAACGACTTGCCGCCGACCTGGTAGACGGGCCGCTCCCGCTCCGAGTAGACGCTCACGTGCGGCATCGCCAGGGCGACCTCGTGGACGTCGGAGACCCTGGCCCTTCTCGCACGGCCGGCCATCTGCCGATCGTAGGTCGGCACGGACCCTTCGTCCACGTGCGGCAGGATGGGGCCATGACGACGACCTGGATGATCGACGTCCTCGGCGCGCCCTACGAGTCGCAGGCGATCGACCTCCCTCCCGACGACGAGGGAGAGGTGGTCGCCACCCTGGTACGTCGTCGGGCCGACGCCCCCACCGGCCGTGCGGTGCTGCACGTGCACGGGTTCGCGGACTACTTCTTCCAGACACCGGCCGCCGACTACTGGACCGGCCGCGGCTACGACTTCTACGCCCTGGACCTGCGCAAGTACGGCCGCTCGCTGCTGCCGCACCAGACCCCCAACTTCACCACCGACCTCGCCGCCTACTACCCCGAGCTCGACGAGGCGTTCCGGCGGGTCACCGAGGACGACGGCCACGACCACGTGCTGGTCTCCGCGCACTCGACCGGGGGGCTGGTGACGCCGCTGTGGGTGCACGACCACGAGGTGCCGGTCGCCGGGCTGGTGCTCAACTCCCCCTGGCTGGACCTGCACGGCAGCCTGCTGCTGCGCACCGCCGGCACCAAGGCGATCGAGCAGATCGGCGCCCGGCGGCCCTACCTGGCGATCCCCCGCGAGGTGTCCGGGCTCTACGCCCAGAGCCTGCACGTGGACCACCGCGGCGAGTGGAGCTTCGACGTGGCCTGGAAGCCCATCGAGAGCTGGCCGGTCTACGCGGGGTGGCTGCGCGCGATCCGACGCGGCCACGCCCGGGTCCACCGCGGCCTCGAGCTGGAGGTGCCGGTGCTGGTGCTGACCTCCGGCGCGTCCGGCCACCCCAAGGAGTGGGACGAGACCTGCACGGGCACCGACCTGGTGCTCGACGTGCTGCAGATCCGCAAGTGGGCCCACAAGCTGGCCACGCACGTGACGCTGGTCAAGGTCGAGGGGGCGCTGCACGACGTGACGCTCTCCCGCCCCGAGGTCCGCGCCCGGGCGTTCGACGAGATCAGCCGCTGGCACGACGCCTTCCTGCCCTGATCGGGCTACTGCCCGCTGTCCCCGGTGCGCACTAGGTTGTCGCCATGACGCTGACCACGGAGGACTGCCTCGACGCGATCACCCGCTACTCCACCGTCTTCGCCGAGGCCGCCCAGGGCAACCTCGACGCCCGGGTGGAGCACTGCCCGGACTGGTCGGTGGCCGACCTGGTCTGGCACCTGACCTCGGTGCACTGGTTCTGGGCGACCATCGCCGAGGGCACGCTGGCCGAGCCCCCGGACGAGGCGTTGCGCCCGGCGCGGCCCGACGACGACGCGCTGATCGAGACGTTCGCGGCCGGGGCCCGCCGGCTCGTCGAGGTCCTCGAGGCCGCCGACCAGACCGCAGCCTGCTGGACGTGGGCGGAGCAGAAGGACGTCGCCTTCATCACCCGCCACCAGGTGCAGGAGGCGGCCGTGCACGCCTGGGACGCCGCCCACGCAGCCGGGCGCGACCTCGAGATCGACGGCGCTGCGGCGGCGGACGCCGTCGACGAGTTCCTGGCCGTCTCGCTGCCCACCGAGGCCGACGCGCAGGAGGAGGAGCTGCCCGCCCTCGACGGCCGGTTCGGGCTGCGCAGCGTCGACACCGGCGACTCGTGGCTGGTCCAGGACGGCGCGGTGCCGGGCTCGGTCGCGGCGTCGTACGGCGTCCCCGACGGCACGCCCACGACCACCGCCTCTGCGGCCGACCTGCTGCTGTGGCTCTACGGTCGCCGCGAGGTGCCGTTGGGCGACGTGCCCGCCGACCTCGCGAGCCGGTTCCGCAACGGCTCGTTCACCGGCTGAGCCGGACGCCGCCGGCGGGGTCGTGCCGGAGCCTCAGGAAGGCCGGTCGGCCTTCTTGGTGCGGGGCTTCTTGCGCGGCCCGTCCGGGCGCTCGGCACCCGGGGAGCGTTCCGCACCGCTGTCCTGGCCGCCGCCTTCCCTCAACGCGATCAGGCGACCGGAGATCCGGGTGTTCTCCAGCGCCCGCCACGTCTCCGGCGGCAGGTCGGCGGGAAGCTCGACGACGGAGTGGTCCCCCCGGATGTCGATGTGGCCGAAGTCGCCGCGGTTCAGGCCGCCCTCGTTGGCCAGCGCGCCCACGATCTGGCGCGGCTCGACACGATGCCTCTTGCCGACGGCGATCGTGTAGGGCGCCAGCGGCACCGACGAGCGGCCCTTGCGGGGGCCGCTCTCGCGGCGCTTGGGCCGCTCGTCCCGGTCGCGGCGGCGGCCCTTCTCGTGGTCCCAGACGCCGCCTGACTCGCGCTTGCCCTCGAACGCCCGCTGCGGGGTCTCGGCCTCCGGAGCCAGCAGCAGCGGCTCGTCGTCCTGGACCAGCACCGCCAGCGCCGCCGCGATGTCGGTGGCCGGCACGTCGTGCTGCTGCTCGTAGTCGGAGATCAGCTCGCGGAAGAAACCGAGCTTGTCCGACCCCAGTGCGGTGGTGATCGACTCGGTGAACTTGGCGACCCGGTTGGTGTTGACGTCCTCGACGCTCGGCAGCGGCATCAGGGTGAGCGGCTGCCGGGTGGCCCGCTCGATCGCCTTGAGCAGGTGCCGCTCGCGCGGCGTCACGAACGACAGCGCGTCACCGGTGCGGCCGGCCCGTCCGGTGCGACCGATCCGGTGCACGTAGGACTCGGTGTCGGTGGGGATGTCGTAGTTCACGACGTGGCTGATCCGCTCCACGTCGAGGCCGCGGGCCGCCACGTCGGTGGCCACCAGGATGTCCAGCCGACCGTCGCGCAGCTGGTCGATGGTCCGCTCCCGCTGCACCTGCGCGACGTCGCCGTTGATCGCCGCCGCCGAGAAGCCGCGGGCCCGGAGCCGCTCCGCGAGCACCTCGGTCGCCTGCTTGGTGCGGACGAAGATGATCATGCCCTCGAAGTTCTCGATCTCCAGCACCCGCGTGAGGGCGTCGAGCTTCTGCTGGTGGGTGACCATCAGGTAGCGCTGCGTGGTGTTGGCCGCGGTCACGGTCTTGTTCTTGACGGTGATCTCGGCGGCGTCGGTGAGGTACTTCTTCGAGATCCGGCGGATCTGCGCCGGCATCGTGGCCGAGAAGAGCGCGACGTGCTTGTCCGCCGGGGTGTCGGCCAGGATCGTCTCGACGTCCTCCTGGAACCCCATCTTGAGCATCTCGTCGGCCTCGTCGAGGACCAGGAATCGCAGCTGCGTGAGGTCGAGGGTGCCCTTCTCGAGGTGGTCCATGATCCGGCCCGGCGTGCCCACCACGACGTGCACCCCGCGACGCAGCGCGGAGAGCTGGACGCCGTACGCCTGGCCGCCGTAGACCGGCAGCACGTGCAGCCCGGGCAGGTGCGAGGCGTAGCGCTCGAAGGCCTCCGAGACCTGCAGCGCCAGCTCGCGCGTCGGCGCGAGCACCAGCGCCTGCGGCGCCTTCTGCTTGAGGTCGATCTGGCTGAGGATCGGCACCGCGAACGCCGCGGTCTTGCCGGTGCCGGTCTGGGCCAGCCCGACGACGTGGCGCCCGGCCAGCAGAGCAGGGATCGTCGCCGCCTGGATCGGCGAGGGCGTCTCGTAGCCGACGTCGGCGAGCGCCCGCAGGATGCGCTCGTCGATGCCGAGATCGGCGAAGCTGGGGCGCGGGTCGGACTCGACGTCAGAGGACATGGACCCAGGCTAGTGGCGGCTGCCGTCGTCGCCACGATGGGTCCGTCGCCGCGGTGGCGGAGGTCACGACTCCAGCAGGAAGTGCGTGACCGCGGCGAGCCCGACCAGCACGATGAACGCCCGCAGCGCCATCGGCGGCAAGCGCCGCCCGACGGTGGCCCCGATCTGGCCGCCGATCGCCGATCCGACCGCGATGAGGCCGGCCACCCGCCAGTCCACGTCGGCGACCAGGATGAAGACCACCGCGGCCACGCCGTTGACCAGAAGCGCCAGGACGTTCTTGGTGGCGTTGTTGCGCTGCATGGTCTCCTGCAGGCCGACCCCGAGGACGGCCATCAGCAGCACCCCCTGCGCGGCACCGAAGTAGCCGCCGTACACGCCGGTCAGCGCCACCAGTCCCCACACCCAGGCGGCCCCGTGCTCGGGCGGGGTCTGGCCGCGACGCTCCGCGCGGGCCGCGACCCGGCGGCTGAGCCGTGGCTGCAGCACCACCAGCACGCAGCCGAGCAGGATCAGCACCGGCACCACGGCGTCGAAGGCGGCGGCCGGCAGCACCAGCAGCAGCACCGCGCCGGCGACGCCGCCGATCAGCGACGCGGAGCCGAGCCGGACCAGCCGCGGCCACTGGCCGGCGAGCTCGCGGCGGTAGCCCACCGCCCCCGACAGCGAGCCGGGCACCAGCCCGACGGTGTTGGACACGTTGGCGGTCACCGGCGGGATGCCCAGCGCCAGCAGCGTCGGGAACGTGATCAGCGTGCCCGAGCCGACCACCGTGTTGATCGTCCCGGCCGCGATCCCGGCGAACAGCACCGCAGCCATCTCCCAGCCGGTCACCGGCGGGTCACCGTCGGCGCCGTGCGGGACGTGCGGTCGGTGCGGGCAGATCGAGCTGGGGCGGCTGTGCGGGTGGGACGAGCACCGTGCGACGCCGAGACCGTCGCGCAGCTCACTGGGCCGGCGCCTCCCCCGGGTCTCCACCCAGAGCCGGGTCCGCCGGGGAGGGGAGGTCCGGCTCGGCTGCCGGACGCGCCGCGTGCGTCGGCGCCGCCGACTCCTGGGCCGCGGCGATGGCAGCGGCCACCTCCTCGTGGGCGCTCTGCAGCGAGCGGTCTGTCTCCGCAGTGGTGGCGTCGACGGCGGTGGCTCCCATGTCGACCCGCGTCCGCGGCCCCTCGACCTCGTCGGGGATGCCGCGCAGGCTGTTCATCGTGGAGCCGAGCCCCTCGAGGGCCTTGCCGATCTCGCTCGGCACGATCCACAGCTTGTTCGCGTCGCCCTCGGCGATCTTCGGCATCATCTGGAGGTACTGGTAGGCCAGCAGCGACTGGTCGGGGCGGCCGTCGTGGATGGCCTGGAAGACCGTCTGGATCGCCTGCCCCTCGCCCTGGGCCATCAGGATCTTGGACTCCCGGTCGGCCTGGGCCCGCAGGATCAGCGACTCCCGGTCACCCTCGGCGTTGAGGATCGCGGACTGCTTCGAGCCCTCGGCGGTGAGGATGGCGGCCTGCCGCTGTCCCTCCGCGGTCAGGATCACCGCGCGCTTCTCGCGGTCGGCCCGCATCTGCTTCTCCATCGAGTCCTTGATCGACGGCGGCGGGTCGATCCCCTTGAGCTCCACGCGGTTCACGCGGATGCCCCACTTGCCGGTGGCCTCGTCGAGGACGCCGCGCAGGCCGGAGTTGATCTGGTCACGGCTGGTCAGCGTCTCCTCGAGGTCCATGCCGCCGACGATGTTGCGCAGCGTCGTCATCGTCAGCTGCTCGATGGCCTGGATGTAGTTGGCGATCTCGTAGGTCGCCGCGACCGGGTCGGTGACCTGGAAGTAGATGACCGTGTCGATGGAGACCACGAGGTTGTCCTCGGTGATCACCGGCTGCGGCGGGAAGGAGACCACCTGCTCGCGCAGGTCGATCATGTAGTGCAGCTTGTCGATGAACGGCACGACGATGTTGAGACCGGCGGGCAGCGTCGCCTTGTACTTCCCGAAGCGCTCGACGATCCCTGCGCGTGCCTGCGGCACGATCCGCACGGTCTTGGCGAGCACCAGGACCGCGAGGATCGCGAGCAGGGCGAACAGCACCAGTGCAACCGGCATGGTGTCCCCTTCTGTTGTGTCAGTTCTCGGAGTGGTTCGGAGGCGGGTCGAGCCGCGGGATCTCGTGCACCAGCGCGGTCGCCCCCTTGATCTGGAACACGTCGACGCGGGCCCCCTCGGGGATCACCCGGGTCTCGTCGTAGGCACGGGCGGTCCACAGCTCACCGTTGATCCGCACCTGGCCGGAGTCGGCGCTGACCTCGGCGACGACGACGCCCTGCTTGCCCACGAGCGCGTCGTGGCCCAGGGTCAGCTCGGGCCCGGAGTGCAGCCGCTTGACGATGCCAGGCCGGACCAGCGCCAGCATCGCCACCGACGTGGCGAGGGCGGCGATGATCTGCGCGGCCACCGGCAGGCCGATCAGCGCGGTGAGGATGCCGACGCCGGCCCCCGCCGCGAGCATCAGCAGGACCAGGTCCAGGCTCAGCAGCTCGGCGGCGGCGAGCAGGACCATGAGACCGGTCCAGATCTGCCAGCCGTACTCGTCGAACCACTCCATGCCTGCAGCCTAGTCGCGCTCAGGCGCCGCGCGGCTTCGCTCGGCGGCGCGCCGCCCAGCGACCGTCCTGGTGCTGCAGCACCAGCGGCATCCCGAAGGTGTCGGAGAGGATCTCCTCGGTCATCACGTGCTCCAGCGGACCGGCGGCGACCACCCGTCCGCGGCGCATCAGCAGCGCGTGCGTGAAGCCGGGCGGGATCTCCTCGACGTGGTGGGAGACCAGCACGGTGGCCGGGGCGGCCTCGTCCATCGCGAGCGTCGACAGGGTGGAGACCAGGTCCTCGCGGCCGCCGAGGTCGAGACCGGCGGCCGGCTCGTCGAGCAGCAGCAGCTCGGGGTCGGTCATCAGCGCACGGGCGATCTGCACCCGCTTGCGCTCGCCCTCGCTGAGGGTGCCGAAGGTGCGGTCCACCAGGTGCGCGACCCCGAGCTCCGCGAGCAGCTCGTCGGCCCGCTGGTGGTCGAGCTCGTCGTACCGCTCGCGCCAGCGGCCGAGAACGGCGTACGACGCGGAGACCACCACGTCGTGCACCCGCTCGTCGCGGGGGATCCGCTCGGCCAGCGACGCGCTGGTCAGGCCGATCCGAGGCCGCAGCTCGAAGACGTCGACGGTGCCGAGCACCTCGCCGAGGATGCCGGCCACTCCGCCGGTCGGGTGGATCTGCGCCGAGGCCACCTGCAGCAGCGTGGTCTTGCCGGCACCGTTGGGGCCGAGGATCACCCAGCGCTCGTCCTCCTCGACGGTCCAGTCCACGCCCTCGATCAGGGTGGCGGTCCCGCGACGGACCGAGACGTCGGCGAGCTCGAGAACGGGATCCATGTCGTGGTGGGTCTTCCTCGCGTGGCAACGGCTGCTGGAGTGCTCAACCTACCTGCAGCCGGCGGCGCCGCGGCCGCGACCCGGCCGGGCTCGCCGCACGACTGCGGTGCGGTCCACGTAGCCTCGTTCCGTGTCCAGCACCCTGCCTCCCTCCGCCCGTCTGGCGTTGTGGTTCTCTGCGTGGGTCGAGGGCGGCGCCAGCCTCGACGAGGCCCGGGACGCCGTGGTCGGCGACGACGCCTCCCACCACGTGGTGGGGCTGCCGGACCACGACGACGCGGTGCCGCTGATCCTCGCCCTCGGGCTGCTGCGTGCCGAGGGCGGCCGACGCGGCGTGCTCGCGCTGCCGGCGCCCGGCGACCCGCTCGGGCTGGCCGGTCCCGCCGGGTTCAACGCCGAGGTGGTCGACGCCGGCGAGGGGGTGGTGGTCGAGGGCGCCGAGCTCGGTCTGGTCCCGCACCGGGTCGGGGCCGCGGTGCAGTGGACCTGCCACGACGCCCGGGTCGCGGCGCACGTCCCGGACCCCGGCGAGGCCGACTCCGGCCTGCGCCGGGCACTGCTCGGCACCACCGAGCAGCTCGCCGACCTCGACGTGGCCCGCTGGCGGCCGGAGGTGGCCGACGCGCTGCTCGACCTGCGCCGCGAGGCCGACCTGGTCCTTCCCCGGGCGATGGCGCCGCGCGCCGTACGCCTGGTCTCGCTGTCCTCCCGGTGCCGCACCATCGTCGAGCTGGCCCTGGAGGACGACGGCGGCAGCGTCACGGCGCTCGAGGCCGACGCCCGCAGGGCCGCGCTGCTCCCCCTCGACCACGCTGCGAGACGTGGGTTGGTTGCGGCCTGCGCCTACCCGTGGCAGGGATAGCCTCGGCGAGCCATGACGACCCCCTCACCTGACACCGTGCTCATCACGTTCACCGGCATGGACCGTCCCGGCGTCACCTCCACCGTCTTCACGGCGCTGGCGGCGTTCGGCGGCGAGGTCCTCGACATCGAGCAGATCGTGCTGCGTCGCCGGCTGGTGCTGGGCGTGCTGGTGAGCGCGTCGCGGGACCCGAAGGCGCTGCGTGCCGCGGTCGAGCGGGTCGCCGCGGACCTCGACATGCAGGTCGCGGTCGAGCGCGGCGAGGGCGACAACCGTGCCCGGCGTGGCGGCCGCACGCACGTCACCGTGCTGGGCATGCCGCTGCGGCCCGGGCCGGTCGCCGCGATCGCGGGCCGGATCGCCGACACCGGGGCGAACATCGACCGGATCGAGCGGATGGCGCGCTACCCGGTCACCGCCATCGAGCTGCATGTCTCCGGCGCCGACCCCGACCGGCTCCGGGTCGTGCTCGCCGAGGAGGCGGCCCGGCAGAGCGTCGACGTCGCGGTGCAGCCGGCCACCCTGCTGCGGCACGGGATGCGGCTGATCGTGATGGACGTGGACTCCACGCTCGTGCAGGGCGAGGTGATCGAGATGCTGGCCGAGCGGGCCGGCTGCCTGGACCGGGTCGCGCAGGTGACCGAGGCGGCGATGCGCGGCGAGCTCGACTTCGAGCAGTCGCTCCGGGAGCGGGTGGCGCTGCTCGAGGGGCTCGACGCCGGGGCGCTCGACGAGGTGTACGACGCGCTGCAGCTGGCGCCCGGTGCCCGGACGATGGTCCGGACCCTGAAGCGGTTGGGCTACCGGTTCGCGATCGTCTCCGGCGGCTTCACCCAGGTGACGGACCGGATCGCCGCGGACCTCGGGATCGACTTCACCGCCGCCAACGAGCTCGAGGTCGTCGCCGGCCGGCTGACCGGCCGGATCCTCGGGCCCGTGGTGGACCGGGCCGGCAAGGCGGAGGCGCTGCGCCGCTTCGCCGCGGCCGCCGGGGTGACCCCTGCCGCCACCATCGCGATCGGCGACGGTGCGAACGACCTCGACATGCTGGCCGCGGCCGGGCTCGGGATCGCCTTCAACGCCAAGCCGGTGGTGCAGCGTGCCGCCGACACGGCCGTGAACGTGCCCTACCTCGACGCGATCGTCTACCTGCTCGGCATCAGCCGGGAGGAGATCGAGGCGGCGGACGCCGAGGCCGGCGTCACCACCCCCGCTCCGCCGCTCTGACCGACCGCGCCGACCGCACCGTCAGTCCGGCCGCGCGGGGGCTCAGCCGTGGCCGACGTGGAAGCCCACCAGCCGACCGGTCTCGGCGCCGAGCTCGAGCCACGGCACCTCGACGTCGAACACCGCGAGCGCCGAGGTGGGGAAGCCGCCCATCAGCCCGCTGGTCGCGTCCACGTCGCCGGCCCCGTCGTCGAGCAGGTGGCAGAGGTAGGAGGCGGTCGGGTTGTGGCCCACCAGGATCACCGTGCGCGCCTGCCCGGGCACCGACTGCAGCGTCTCCAGGGCCGCCTCCGTGTCGCCGTGGTAGATCGCGTCGTCGAAGCTGACCGATGCCGAGGAGCCGCTCGCGCGACACACCTCGTCCCAGGTCATCCGGGTCCGGACCGCCGGTGAGACCACCGCGTGGTCGGGGACCAGCTGCGTCGCGGCGAGGTGGCGTCCCGCGGCGGCGGCGTCCAGGACGCCTCTCTCACTGAGCCGGCGGTCCTGGTCGTCGGCTGCGAACGGCTCGGCCTTGGCATGTCGCATGACGATCAGCCGGCGCTCGGTCACGGCAGCACTGTGCCACCCCTTAGGCTCTCGTGCATGCCGAACGGGCCAGAAGACCTCGACCCCTCACCCACCCTGACGGTTTCACCCCCGGTTCCGCCGGCCGGGCCGCTGATGGCCATCGGCGGCGCGGAGGACAAGCTCGGTCGCCGCACCATCCTCAACCACTTCGTCACCCTGGCCGGGGGCAGCGACGCCCGGATCGTCGTCGTCCCCACCGCGTCCTCGCTGGGCCCGGAGATCGTCGAGGTGTACGACGCGCTGTTCCGCAGGCTCGGAGCCGGCGAGGTCATGGTGGCGCGCCCGGAGTCGCGCGAGGAGGCCGAGGACCCGGAGCTGGTGGCGCGGCTCGACAACGCCACCGGCGTCTTCATGACCGGCGGCAACCAGCTGAAGCTGTCGGCGATCGTCAACGGCACCGCGTTCGGCGAGGCGCTGAAGGCCGCTCACCGCCGGGGGGTGGTGGTCGCCGGCACCAGCGCCGGAGCGAGCATCCAGTCCTCGCACATGGTGGCCTTCGGCACCGGCGGCTCGACCCCCAAGCAGCGGATGACCCAGCTCGCCGCCGGGCTCGGCCTCGTCCGCGACGTCGTGATCGACCAGCACTTCGGCCAGCGCAACCGCTACGGCCGGCTGCTGATGCTGGTCGCGCAGAGCCCGCAGCTGCTCGGCATCGGGATCGACGAGGACACCGCCGCGGTCATCACCGAGGAGGACGGCCGCGAGCTGCTGCGGGTGATCGGCAAGGGCGTCGTGACGATCTTCGACGGCCGCGCCATCGTCTCCAACGCCCACGAGGCCCGCCGTACCGCACCGCTGCTCGCCTCCGGAGTGGTGATGCACGTGCTGCCGGCCGGATCGCTGTTCGACCTCGCCACCAAGGCGCTGGTCCGGGAGCCCGTGCCTGTCGACCCGGCGACAGCCGAGGAACTGGCGCTGGCGGGCCGCGACCTGCGACGGTTGGCCCGCGACATCGCCGCCGGCGACATCTCGCCCACCGTGCTGCGTCGCCGGCGGGCCCGCCAGCAGCACGACGACCAGCACCAGGACGACCTGCACTACGACGAGCAGCACCACGACGACGGGCAGCGCGGGGACCCGTCCCGACAAGGAGATCTGGCATGAGAGCACCCCACGAGGCCGGCCGCGCCCTCCGCACGCGCGGAGGGACTCCCGCATGACCGAGCAGGTCCGCAACGCCAGCCGCCCCGGGCCGGACCTGTCGATCCTGGAGACGCGGGTCTACCGCGGCGCCAACGTCTGGTCCTACGACAAGGCGATCCACCTCGTGGTGGACCTCGGCTCGCTCGAGGACTTCCCGACCAGCGCGCTGCCCGGCTTCACCGAGCACCTGCTGCAGATGCTGCCCGGGCTGCGGGAGCACTCCTGCTCGCGGGGTCGCCGCGGCGGCTTCGTGGAGCGGCTCACCGAAGGCACCTGGCTCGGTCACGTCACCGAGCACGTCGCGCTGGCGCTGCAGCAGGTCGTCGGCCACGACGTACGACGCGGCAAGACCCGCCAGGTCAAGGGCGTGCCCGGGCGCTACAACATCGTCTACGGGTACGTCGACGAGCAGGTCGGTCTGGCCGCGGCCCGGCTCGCGGTCCGGCTGGTCAACCACCTCGTCGAGGCCGATCCGGAGCTGGACTGGGACAGCGAGCTGGAGGCGTTCATCCTCCGCGCCGAGCGCACCGCCTTCGGGCCCTCCACCCAGGCGATCATCGACGAGGCCGTCTCCCGGGACGTCCCGTGGATCCGGCTCAACCAGCACTCACTGGTCCAGCTCGGGCAGGGCGTGCACCAGAAGCGGATCCGCGCCACCATGACCTCCGCGACCAGCGCGATCGCCGTGGACGTCGCCTCCGACAAGGACCTCACCACCCGGCTGCTCGGGGCGGCCGGGCTGCCGGTGCCCAAGCAGGAGTCGGTGCGCACCGTGGAGCAGGCGGTCGCGGTGGCCAAGCGGATCGGCTTCCCGGTCGTGATCAAGCCGCTGGACGGCAACCACGGCCGCGGGGTGTGCCTGGACCTGCAGGACGAGGACGAGGTGCGGACGGCCTTCCCGATCGCCGAGGGCGAGTCCCGCGGCGGCCGGGTGATCGTCGAGTCCTACATCACCGGGCGCGACTACCGGTGCCTGATCATCGACGGCCGGCTGGCCGCGGTCGCCGAGCGGGTGCCCGCGCACGTCGTCGGCGACGGCCGGAGCAGCATCGAGGAGCTGGTCGAGCTGACCAACGCCGATCCGCGGCGCGGCGTCGGCCACGAGAAGGTGCTGACCCGGATCAAGGTCGATGCCGCCGCGGTCGCGCTGCTCGCCGACCAGGGCTTCGGGCTCGACGACGTACCCCCGGCCGGGGAGATGGTGAAGCTCACCCTGACCGGCAACATGTCCACCGGCGGCATCTCGATCGACCGCACCTTCGAGGCGCACCCGGAGAACGTCGAGATCGCCGAGGAGGCCGCCCGGATCGTGGGGCTGGACATCGCCGGCATCGACTTCATCTGCCCCGACATCACCGAGCCGGTCCGCGAGACCGGGGGCGCTATCTGCGAGGTGAACGCCGCCCCGGGGTTCCGGATGCACACGCACCCGACCATCGGCGACCCGCAGTTCATCTCCAAGCCGGTGGTGGACATGCTGTTCCCGCCGGGCGCGGCGAGCCGGATCCCGATCGTGGCCGTCACCGGCACCAACGGCAAGACCACGACCGCGCGGATGATCTCGCACATCTTCAAGGGCATGGGCCGCAAGGTCGGCATGACCTCCACCGACGGCGTGGTGATCGACGAGCGGCTGGTGATCCGCTCCGACGCGTCCGGGCCGAAGTCGGCGCGGATGGTGCTGCAGAACCCGCGGGTGGACTTCGCGGTCTTCGAGGTCGCCCGCGGCGGCATCCTGCGCGAGGGGCTCGGCTACGAGCGCAACGACGTCGCGGTGGTCCTCAACGTGCAGCCCGACCACCTCGGCCTGCGCGGCATCGACACCGTCGAGCAGCTCGCCGACGTCAAGGCGGTCCTCGTCGAGGCGGTGCCGCGCGACGGCCACGCGGTGCTCAACGCCGACGACCCGCTGGTGCGCAACATGCGCCGTCGCTGCTCGGGGCAGGTGGTCTGGATCTCGATGGCCGAGCCCGGCTCGGAGGTCCGCGACATGATCGACCAGCACTGCCGTCGCGGCGGCAAGGCGCTGGTGCTCGAGCCGAGCGAGCGCGGCGAGATGATCGTGGTCAAGCACGGGCGCCGCGAGATGCAGCTGGCCTGGACGCACCTGCTGCCCTCGACGTTCAGCGGCCGGGCACGGATGAACGTGCAGAACGCGCTCGCGGCCGCCGGGGCGGCGTTCGCGGCCGGTGCGCCCCTGCACGACATCCGGCAGGGGCTGCGGACGTTCTCGACCAACTACTACCTCTCCCCCGGCCGGCTCAACGAGGTCGAGGTCAACGGCCGCAACGTGATCGTGGACTACTGCCACAACGCGCCGGGGATGCGGATGCTGGGCGACTTCGTCGACCGGGTCGGGGAGAGCCTCGAGTCGACCAGCGACCTGACCAAGCCGTCCCGCATCGGCGTGGTCTCCACCGCCGGAGACCGCCGCGACGCCGACATGCGCGAGCTCGGCGCGGTGGCGGCGCAGCACTTCGACGTCGTGGTGGTCCGCGAGGACGTGGCGCTGCGCGGCCGCCAGCGCGGCGAGACCGCCGCGTTGGTCGCCGAGGGGGTCCGGCAGAGCATGGCCGACGGGGCCCGCTGCAAGCAGCTCGAGGTGATCACCGAGGAGATCGCCGCGGTCCGGCACGCCATGTCCCGGGCCAACGCCGGGGACCTGGTGGTGCTCTGCGTGGACAAGCACCCGGCGGTCATGCAGGAGCTGGAGACCTGGTCCCAGCAGGCCCAGGCCGGCTCGGGGACCGCCGCCGGCGGCGACCCGGACTTCTCCCCCGCCCCCGCTCCCGCCTGAGCGTCCCACCCGCGCGTCCCACCTGCCCCACGACTACCACGGTATGCCGGACGTCTGACGCTTCCCATGGGCCACCGCCCATGGGAAGCGTCAGAACGCCGACATCCCGTGGTGATCAGGAGGCGTGCGCGGCGCGGACCTTCGCGCGGAGCTCCTCCGGACCGTCGACGCTGAAGCCGGCGCCGGCCAGCCAGTCGTAGACGCCCTGCCGGTCCTCGTGGCACATCAGGCCCACCACGTCGCACGGACCCGCCTGGGCCACCAGCGCGTCGAGGCCGGCGACCTCGGTGGGGTACGACGCCACGTCCGCGACGCCGACCCGGGAGGCGCCGCGGCGGAAAAGCTCGTCGAGCTCGACGGTCGAGCGGCCGCGGAGGTAGCCGTCCTTGTGCGCGACCACGACGACGTCGGCGTCGCGGGCCCCCATCTCCCCCAGCGCCTCGACCAGGTCGTCCTGCCGGTCGCCGACGGCGCCCAGGCCGAGCAGCAGCCGGCCCTCCGGGCGGCGCACGCCGTTCATGATCTCCAGCAGCGCCTCCAGGCCGGCCTCGTTGTGGGCCAGGTCCACGACAACGGTCAGGTCGCCGCGGCCGAAGCAGTTCATCCGGCCGGGGTTGTGCTCCGGGTCGGGCCGGAACGACGTCAGCCCGGCCACCACGGCTTCCCGGGGCAGCCCGACGGCCAGCGCCGCCGACGCCGCGGCGAGCGCGTTCTCCACGTTGAACCGGGACAGTCCGGCGAGCGTCATCGGGATGTCGACGACCTCGACGAGCGGGTCGGCGTCCTGGTCCGGCAGCAGCACGCACAACCAGCCGTCGATGATCGTGGTGGCCCGGCCGCCGTCGTTGAGGACCTCGCGCACCGCCGGGGAGTCGGGGTCGCGCGAGAACACCCACGGGCTCGCCTTGATCGCGCCCCGGGTGGCCAGCACCCGCGGGTCGTCGCCGTTGAGCACCGCCCAGCCACCGGGGCGGGTGATCCGCGAGACCACGCCCTTGACCTCGGCGAGCTGGTCGAGCGTGTCGATGCCGTGCAGCCCCAGGTGGTCGGCCGAGACGTTGGTGAAGACCGAGACGTCGTTCCAGGCGACGCCGATGCCCTTGAGCAGGATGCCGCCCCGCGCGGTCTCGGTGACGGCGAGCTGCACCTGCGGCTGGGCGAGCACCCGGCCGGCGCCGCTGGGGCCGGAGTAGTCGCCGGCCTCCACGAGCACGCCGTCGACGTAGATGCCGTCGGTGCTCGACCAGCCGACGTGCAACCCCTGGGTGCGGGCGATGTGGGCGATCATCCGCGAGGTGGTGGTCTTGCCGTTGGTGCCGGTGACCGCGACCACCGGGATCCGCGGGCGGATCGTGGTCGGCCCCCACCGGGGTCCGCGGCACCGACGGACCGCGCGGCGGTGGCCACCAGCGCGTCCAGGTCGGGGCCGCGGTCCTCTGCGGCGGGGGCGGCCAGGCCGTCGAGCACCTCGGCGACGGCGCGACCGAGCGCCTGGCCGCGGCCGCGGTGCCGCCACGGGTAGGCCACCACGACCTGGTGGACGTCATGGGTGGGACGCACCCGGACGGCGAGCCGGGTGGTCCCGGACTCGACCGCCACCTGGCGCACCAGCCGGGCCACCGCCCGCGCCGCGAACCGCTGCCGGAAACCGCTGCCCGGGGCCCCGGGGCGGACCCGGGTGAGCCCGATCCGCGCGGCGAGCCGGCGGACCCGCTCGTCCGGCGCGTCGATCAACGCGGAGAGGTCGAGGGTCAGCTTGATCGCTGCCCGGGGGAAGTAGAGGTTGGGCCCTTCGAGCACCCGGAGCTCGACAAGTGCGGTGGTCACCGGCGGCACGCTACCGAAGCCTCCGGCGGACGCGGCGGGAGCCTCAGGCTCCCATCGCGTGGTAGCCGCCGTCGACGTGCACGATCTCGCCGGTGGTGGCGGGGAAGAAGTCCGAGAGCAGCGCCACGACCGCACGCGCGGTGGGCACGGAGTCCTTCTCGTCCCAGCCCAGGGGCGAGCGGTCGCTCCACATCGACTCGAGCTCCTCGAAGCCGGGGATCGCCTTGGCGGCCAGCGTCTTGAGCGGTCCGGCGGAGACCAGGTTGCAGCGCACGCCCTGCGGCCCGAGGTCGCGGGCGAGGTAGCGCGAGCACGACTCCAGCCCGGCCTTCGCCACGCCCATCCAGTCGTACGCCGGCCAGGCCACCGTCGCGTCGAAGGTCATCCCGACCACCGAGCCGCCGCCGCCCATCAGCGGGAGGCAGGCGGTGGCCAGCGACTTCAGGGAGTACGCCGAGACCTGCACCGCCTGCGCGACGTCCTCCCACGGGCCCTCGAGGAACTTGCCGCCGAGCAGCGTCTCGGGGTTGCCGTAGGCGATGGAGTGCACGACGCCGTCGAGCCCGTCCACGTGCTCGCGCACCAGCCCGGGGAGCCGCTCGAGGTGCTCGGGGTCGGTCACGTCGAGCTCGATGACCGGGGCGGGCTGCGGGAGCCGGTTGACGATCCGCTTGGTGATGCCCAGGGCCCGGCCGAAGTTCGACACCAGCACGGTGGCGCCCTGCTCCTGGGCCACCCGGGCGACCGCGAAGCCGATCGAGCTGTCCATCGTGACCCCGGCGACCAGGATCCGTTTGCCCTCGAGAATGCCCATGTCGGTGGTGCTCCCGTCTGTGGTGCTGCGTGCTGGACGACCTGCTGTGGTGCGGGGGTGGCTAGTGACCCATGCCGAGGCCGCCGTCGACCGGGATCACCGCGCCGGTGACGTAGGCCGCGCCCTCCGAGGCGAGCCAGTGCACGGTGGCGGCGACCTCCTCGGGGGTGGCGTAGCGCTGCAGCGGGATCTGCGCCTTGTACTCCGCCTTCTTCTCCTCCGGCAGGACCGCGGTCATCTCGGTCTCGACGAAGCCGGGAGCCACCACGTTGGTGGTGATGCCGCGGCTGCCGAGCTCGCGGGCCAGGGACCGGGCCATCCCGACCAGGCCGGCCTTGCTCGCCGCGTAGTTGACCTGTCCTGCCGAGCCGAGCAGCCCGACCACGGAGGAGATCAGCACGATCCGACCGCGGCGCAGCCGCAGCATGCCCTTGGCGGCCCGCTTGGCCACCCGGAACGAGCCGGTCAGGTTGGTGTCGATGACCCGCGACCAGTCGTCGTCGCTCATCCGGAGCACCAGGGTGTCGGCGGTGATGCCGGCGTTGGCCACCAGCACCTCGACCGGGCCGTGCGCCGCCTCGACCTCGGCGAAGGCCGCCTCGACGGCAGCCGGGTCGGTGACGTCGCACTTCACCGCCAGGACGCCGGCCGGGGGCTCCCCCGACCGGTAGGTGATCGCGACCTGGTCGCCGGAGGCGACGAACGCCTCGGCGATGGCGCGGCCGATCCCGCGGTTTCCTCCGGTGACGAGTACCGATCTGCTCACGCCCGCGACGCTATCGGCTACCCACGGGTAGGCGGAATCGCGGGGTCAGTCGTCCTCGAGCCGGAAGCCGAGCTTCAGGCCCACCTGGAAGTGCTCGACGGCGTTGTCCTTGACCTGCCCGCGGACCTGGGTGACCTCGAACCAGTCGAGGTGGCGCAGCGTCTGGGAGGCACGCTCGATGCCGTTGCGGATGGCCTGGTCGATGCCGTCGGGCGAGGTGCCGACGATCTCGGTGACGCGGTAGGTGCGGTTCGTCATGGCGCAGCTCCTGGGGTCGGCCGCGGGGCGCGGACAGTGGGGCCACGACTCTAGTGCTGCCGCCGCCGCCCGCCCATGGCCCTCGAGGACGGTGCCGAGTCGGCGCATCTGCAGCGCCCCGGGCGACCCCGGCCCGCCCCGCACTGCCGAGTCGGCGCATCTGCAGCGCCCCCGGACGACCCCGGCCCGCCCCCACTGCCGAGTCGGCGCATCTGCAGCGCCCCGGGACGACGGCGGTCGACCCCTGGGGTGGTGACCGACCGCGACGTAGTCTGGAGGTCATGGTGCGCAGGCAGACGGACGACGCTGTCCGGATCACGAGCGCCACCCGCAGCCACAGCGACGACATCGGCACCCGCCAGCGGCGGTACCTGATCTCGATGGGGCTCCGGACGTTGTGCTTCGTGCTGGCGGTCGTCTTCATGGGCCACTGGGTGATGTGGGTGTTCCTGGTCGCCTCCTTCGTGCTGCCCTCCATCGCCGTGGTGATCGCCAACGCAGGCGCCTCCCCCGACCCCGGCGGCGGCCCGGAGCCCTTCCTGGGTGCCACGGACCGCCGTGGCCTCGAGGGTCCGCCGGCCTCCTGAACCCCGCGAGACCGCGGACGGGAGACTGGTCCAGACACATCTGCACAACGGTGCGTGTCACGGCTTGCTTGTTGGTTCCACCCCTGGCCGCGTGCAAGAATCGCTCAGCGCGAGTCCAGCCTCCCCCGTCTGGGCTCGCGCCCGGCGGTGCCGGACGGCTTCCCCCGTGGCCGTCCGGCACCGCTTTTCGTCTCCCCGAGCCCCGCCCGTACGGCGGCGCGCCGCCCCGAGCACGAATCGAGCCGCCCCCATGACCAGCGCACCGCTCACCTGCTCGGCCAAGGACTGCCGCGCACCCGCCGAGTGGATCCTGGCCTGGAACAACCCCAAGCTGCACACCCCGGAGCGCCGCAAGGAGTGGCTGGCCTGCTCCGAGCACCGTGAGCACCTCGCCGCGTTCCTGAAGGCCCGCTCGTTCCTGCGCGACGTGCGTCCCGTGCAGCCGCCGACCGCGGGCCGGACGAGCTAGCACAAAACGGCCATCAGCCCCGTCCGGATACCCCACACTGGACAGAACATGGTCGAATCGCCGCAGCCCGCGCTGCCCGTCCCCGACGAGAGGACCCCGCTGGTCAGCCGGGTCTTCGACCTCGGCGTGCTCGCCGCCGGCGTCTTCTCGGTCCTGTTCGCGGTCTTCACCATGGGCCGGCCCGACCTGCTCGGGCACGGACTGGCGCTGCTCGCGGTGCCGCTGATCATGACGATCGCCCGGTTCCCGCTGGTGCTCGACAAGGGCAACGGCGGGCTCGAGGTCGGGTTCGACTCGTGCGTGCTGATGTTCCTGCTGTGCAGCCTGCCCCCGCAGGAGTCGCTGCTGCTGTGGTCGCTGGGCGTGCTCGGCTTCCAGCTCACCAACGGCAAGCGCCGGATGGTCCGCGTCTTCAACTACGGTGTCGGCACCCTGGGGGGCGCCTCCGCCGCGCTGATGGTCGCGATGCTGGCGCCCGAGCGGGGCAGCCTGCGCGAGCTGCTGGCGATCACGCTGGCCGCGACGACGTACTTCTTCGTGGACTTCGTGGTCTCCGCGATCTCGCTCTCCCTGGAGGAGAGCAGCCCGATCGCCGAGCACCTCCGACAGCGCAACACGCTCATCGCGGTGGCCTGCTTCGTGCCGTTCGACTCGCTGGGCTACCTCGGGGCGATCGTCGCGGCGGAGACACCGTGGTGGACGCTGGTGCTGCTCGGCGTGCCGCTGGTGACGCTGCTCATCGCCACCCGCTCGGTGACCCGCGGCAACGAGAACTCCCGCCGGCTCGCGGTGCTCTTCGACGCCGCGGTCCGCGCCCAGACGCTGTCGGACAACCGTCAGGTGCTCGACGCGCTCATCGACGACTCCGAGCGACTGCTGCGGATGGCCCAGGTCGAGGTGCGGCAGCTGCCGCCCGCAGCCCACGAGATCGGCGCTCCGCTCCAGGACGGGCTGCGGGACCGGTGGCTGGTGGCGCCGGCGCGGCACCGGGCCCGGTCGACGCAGGCCGCCGACCAGCAGGCGCTCGAGGCACTCGTGGCGGTCTCCTCCGACGCCTTCGCGCGGCTGCGGCTGACCGACGACATGACGCACCTGGCCCGTCACGACCTGCTCACCAACCTGCCCAACCGGGGGCTGGTGCTGGACCGGGTCGAGCACGCGCTGCAGCTCTCCCGCCGCCGGGGCACCCAGATCGCGCTGCTCTTCGTCGACCTCGACGGCTTCAAGCAGGTCAACGACCGCTTCGGCCACGCCGCCGGCGACGCCGTCCTCATCGACTTCGCGGAGCGGCTGACCACCTGCGTGCGGCAGTCCGACACCGTCGCCCGGCTGGGCGGCGACGAGTTCGCGATCCTGCTCGAGGACGTGCGCGCGGCCGAGGTCGACAGCGCCTGCCACCGGATCCTCGCCGCGCTCTCCTCCGGCGCCCACGTCGCCGGCCACACGCTCACGCTCAGCGCCAGCATCGGGGTCGCCTTCGGCGAGCGCCGGGACACCTCCGAGAGCATGCTGCGCAACGCGGACCTCGCCATGTACGAAGCCAAGTCCCGCGGCAAGAACCAGTTCGTGGTCTACGAGGGCGCGCTCGGCCAGACCCGGCTGCAGCGGCTGGAGCTGGTGGAGTCGTTGCGCGCCTCGGTGGGAGCCGGTGACCTGCGGCTGGTCTACCAGCCGGTGGTGCATGCGCTCAGCGGTCGCATCACCGGGGTGGAGGCGCTGGCGCGGTGGCGCTCCAACGGCGTCGACGTCTCCCCGGACGTCTTCATCAAGGTGGCCGAGGAGAGCGGCCTGGTGGTCGCGCTGGGCGACGTGGTCCTCGACATCGCCGCCCGCGACTGCGCCGAGCTGGTCGCTGCCAGCGGTGGCGACTTGAACATCGCGGTGAACATCTCCGCCAAGCAGCTGCGCGAGCCCGACTTCGTGCAGAAGGTCGAGGAGACCCAGGCACGGATGGCCGGCGCGTCGCTGGTGCTGGAGATCACCGAGCGCGACATGGTCGGCGACGACGCGGTCTCCACGGAGGTCATGACCAGCATCGCCGACCTGGGCGTGGCACTGGCCATCGACGACTTCGGGGTCGGGTTCTCCTCCATCGGCTACCTGCAGGACATGCCGGTGCGGATCATCAAGGCCGACGGGTCGTTCTCCGACGGCATCGACCGCGACGAGCGCGCCTGTGCGCTGCTGTGCTCCATCACGATGATGGGCCAGGCGCTCGGGCTCGACGTGGTCGTGGAGGGCATCGAGCGGCCCGAGCAGCTCGAGCACCTGCGCGAGCACGTGCACGCGCCGTACGCCCAGGGCTACCTCATGTACCGCCCGATGGCCCTGGACGCCGTGGTCGAGGCGCTGCGCGAGAACCGGACCCGGGTCGCGGCGGAGGCCGTCGGTCAGCGCCCGCCGAGCGGGACTTCCTCGATGACCTCGTCGACCACCTGAGACGGACTCTCACCGGGCACGCGTCGCACGATCGTGAGGCTCTGCAGCGTCCAGGACCGGCTCTTGTAGTCGTCCAGGGCCGCCGTCAGCCGCTCGAGGTACGGCGCCGTGGTGGCGTCGGTGATCGTGCCGACCGACAGCCAGGGGCGGAACCGGCGGCGGTCCACCAGGAAGCCGAGCCGCTTGACCGAGACCGGGACGCCGCGACCGATCGTGAACAGGCCGTCGAGGTCGCCGTCGGCGCGCACCCACACCGACCGGTCGCCCTCGAACTCCAGCGCCGCGCTGCCGGAGAAACGCAGCTCCGGCTGGGACCAGCTCTCGGCGTCGGCGTTGAGCAGCTGCAGCATCTGCGCGAAGTCACGCTGGGTGACGTTGCCGAAGTGGGTGACGGGGATCAGCAGGTCCTCCGCCACCACGCGGTCGAGCTCGGCGGTGTTCGGGGCCACCGCGTCGACGACCGAGGCCACCTCGGCGCGGATGTCCTCCGGAGGCACGATGGCGGCATACAGGCGCATGCGCCTAGTGTCCGGTCTGCGCACCTCTCAACTCAACGCGCCTCGCCGGACAGGGCCCGCGGAGTCAGCCGCCGATCGCCGACATCGGCCGGGTCGGCTGCAGGAAGCTCACGTCGTCGATGCCGTGGCCGGGACGCTTGGTGAGCATGGCCACCCGCCAGCGGTCGGCGATCTCGGTGTCGCTGGCGCCGCTGCGCAAGGCGGTGCGCAGGTCGGACTCCTCCCGGGCGAACAGGCAGTTGCGAACCTGCCCGTCGGCGGTGAGCCGCACCCGGTCGCAGTCACCGCAGAACGGCCGGGTCACCGAGGCGATGACGCCCACGGTGGCGGGGCCGCCGTCGACGGTGAACAGCTCGGCGGGGGCGCTCCCCCGGGGCTCCTCGGCCGGCTCCAGGGTGAACTCGGCCTCGAGCGAGGCGAGGATCTCGTCGGCGGTGACCATCTTCTCGCGGCTCCACCCGTGCTGGGCGTCGAGCGGCATCTGCTCGATGAAGCGCAGGTGGTAGCCGTGCTCGAGGCACCAGCGGAGCAGCTCGGGCGCGTGCGCGTCGTTGACCCCGCGGAGGAGGACCGCGTTGACCTTCACCGGGCCCAGCCCGGCGGCGGCCGCGGCCTCGAGCCCGGCGACCACGTCGTGCAGCCGGTCGCGGCGCGTGATCGTGGCGAAGTCCTCACGGCGCACCGTGTCGAGGCTGACGTTGACCCGGTCGAGCCCGGCGGCCGCGAGGGCCGGCGCCATCCGCTCCAGGCCGAGCGCGTTGGTGGTGATCGAGGTCTCCGGCCGCGGCTCCAGCTCCGCGGTGCGTCGGATGATGTCGACGATGCCGCGGCGTACCAGCGGCTCGCCGCCGGTGAACCGGACCTCGTCGACGCCCAGCTCGCTGACCGCGATCCGGATCAGCCGGACCACCTCGTCGTCGGTGAGCACCTCGTCGGTCGGCATCCAGTCGAGGCCCTCGGGCGGCATGCAGTAGGTGCACCGCAGGTTGCACCGGTCCGTCAGGGAGACCCGAAGGTCTGTCGCCGTGCGGCCGTAGCGGTCGACCAGCCCAGATGCACTCATTGTTCCAGTCTAGGTGCCAGGACCTAGTCTCGCGTGGCCCGTGTCACGCGTCACTGACCTGTGTTGTCGCCGCTGCTCGTGCGCCCGTTACTGTCGAAGCCGTGGGATTCCTGTTCAGCCGGCGCTGGCTGCTCTTCGCGGTCACCGTCGCCGTGCTCGCCTACGGGTGCTGGTGGCTCGGCGAGTGGCAGTTCCACCGCCTCGCGGACCGCAAGCAGGACAACGCCCGCACCGAGCGCAACCTCACGCTTCCGCCGGCGCCGGTCGACGACGTGCTCGCACCCGGCCGACCCGTGGCGCACGCGGACGAGTGGCGTCGGGTTCGCGCGACCGGGGAGTACGTCGAGAGCAAGTCGATCGTGCTGAGGTACCAGACGCGTGACGGCGCCTCCGGGGTGGACGTCGTCACCCCGCTGCAGGTGCAGGGCTCCGACGCCTTGCTGCTGGTCGACCGCGGCTGGATGGCCACCGACAACGCAGGCACCGCCGACGTGCAGGCGCCGCCGGTGCCCTCCGGCCCGGTGACCGTGGTCGGCTGGGTGCGCGCCGACGCGACCGGCGACTCCACCGAGGTCACGGACCAGTCCACGCGGGCGATCTCCAGCGAGGCCATCGGTGATGCTCTCGACGCCGAGACCTACGGCGGCTTCGTCGACCTGCAGAAGCAGTCCCCCGTCGGTGCGCGGCCGCTGACCACCACCGACCTGCCCGACCTGAGCAACGGGCCGCACTTCTTCTACGGCCTGCAGTGGTGGTTCTTCGGGGCGCTGGCCGTCTTCGGCTTCGGCTACCTGGCCTTCGACGAGCGCCGCAAGCTGCGCCGCCCCGGACCCGGCGCCGCGCCCGCGGGCGCCCCCGCCCCGCAGCTCGAGACCAGCCCGGAGTCAGGGCGCTCGGGTCGCTGACCGCACCGCAGACGCACCGCGGGTGCGGCCCCCTCCGGAGAGGGAGCCGCACCCGCGATCAGGTGCTGCGTGTTCAGTTGTGGGCGCTGCTGACTGCGGTGACGAGACCGGTCACGGGGCAGGCGACGCGGCAGGCGTCGTCACCGTGAGGAACGTCCGGTCCTCGGAGTTCTCGTACTTGACGATCCCGAGGTACCGGGCGTCGTCCTCCACGAGTCCGCTCCACGACAGCTTGTACGACGTCGTGGTGGGCGTCAGGGTGCTCGGGTCCACCGTCAGGGCTCCCAACGTGTCGGTCGCGCCGACGGTGTAGGAGTCCAGCCGCCAGTCGAGCGACGGGGTGTCACCCGCGGAGTACGGGTCGACCGCGACGAGGTAGTCGCCGGCCGCCGGAGCGTCCAGGGTGACCGACTCGTCCGCGGAGCCGGTGGCCGACGCCGTGTAGTAGTCGTTGTACCAGTCACCCGGGGTCGTGCAGCCCTCGTAGATCCACAGGTCCATGTCGGCGTTGTCGTCCACGGCGTCGAGCGCGAAGCGCGCCACCTCGGTGTCGGCCGGCACGGTGATGCAGGTCGTGACGATGTCGCTCGCGTCACTCTTGATGTCCGTGGCGGTGCCCGTCTTCGACTGGGCGAGCGCCAGGCCGGAGGTGCTGGTCTTGACCGGGGCTCCGCCCACGGTCACCGGCACGTCCACCGAACCGCTCGTGCCCTCGCCGGAGACCTCTGCCGGGGCCGCGACGGCGACCGGCTTGACGGCGATGGGAAGCCGCACGCGGCTGGGTCCGTTCAGGGTGAGGTAGCCCATCGACCACTGGTCGAACGAGCCCGTGGTCCGGGTCAGCTTGATAGTCAGGTTCTTGCTGAGACCCTTGCGGACCTGGAGGGTGGCCGGTGCCGTGGCGGAGAAGCCGGGGACCTTGACCGAGACCTTCCAGGTGCCGGACTCGGTGGCCTTGAACTTGCGCGTGAACGTCGTGCTGCCGACCACCTTGCTGTCGGCCATAGACGGGACGTTCAGGTCCTTGGCGTCGAGCGGGGTGAGGCCGAGGCTGAAACCGAGCTCCTTGCGGGCCCGGTCCTCGATGAAGCGCCACCACTGGGTCGAGTTCGAGGTGACGAACAGGCCCGGGTCGAACATCTTCTGCGGGGTGACCTGGCCGGCGCCCTGGCCGAACACGTCGCGGTCGGTGCCGCCCTTCGCGTTCTTGAGGCTCTTGGCCGTGGTCATCATCGCGGACTTGACCTGCATCGGCGTCCACTCCGGGTGCACGCCCATCATGAAGGCGGCCAGACCGGCGATGTGCGGGGAGGACATCGACGTGCCGGAGTAGAGGTCGAAGTTGCGCCCCTCGCCCGAGGGCGGGGCGACGGCGGCCAGGACGCTCACACCGGGAGCGGTGATGTCGGGCTTGAGCAGGTTGGAATCGTTGGCGAGCGCCGGACCGCGCGAGGAGAAGCCCGCGATCTGCGGGAGCGGGGTCACCGGACCGCCGGTGGTGTCACCGAGCTCGAAGGCCGCGGTGGCCGCCGCACCCTGCGACTTGATGTAGTCGAAGACCACGCCGTCGAGGTCGTTGATGTGCACCGTCGGCACCGCGTGGAAGTCGGTGTCCAGGCTGTTGGCCTTGATGTTGGCGAGGATCATGCCGACGCCGCCGGCCTCCTTGACGACCGCGCTCTTCTCCACCCGGGGGTTGACCCCACGGGTGCAGAGCACGATCTTGCCCTTGACCTTGGCGGGGTCGAGCGTCTCGGGGAGGCACAGTGCCGCGTCACCGGGTTCGGCACCGGCCGCGGCGACGGCCGAGGACTCCACCAGCGGGGTCTGCGGCAGCGCGGTCTTGGTGATGGAGGCACCCTTGATCTTGGTGCCGTTGCCGAGGACCACGGTGTTCTCGAAGTTGGTGTGCGTCGAGGCGGCCACGGTGGTCAGCCAGGGGCTGTTGTGGGCGACCGTCGAAGCCTTCGGGCCGGAGTTGCCGGCGGAGGCCGCGACGAACACGCCGGCCTCGGCCGCACCCTCGAACGCCAGCTCGGTGCTGTCGAGCACCGAGTCGAGAGCGCCGGAGATGGAGAAGTTGATGACGTCCACGCCGTCGTTCACGGCGTCGTCGATCGCGGCCAGGATGGCGGAGTTGAAGCAGTCCCCGGTGTCCTCGTTGCCGTCGTCGAAGCAGACCTTGTAGGCGGCGATGCGGGCGCCGGGCGCCATGCCGCTGATCTCGCCGAAGTTGACGTCCTCGACGGTCGCGTCCTTGACGGGGTTGCCGGCAGCGGTGCTCGCGGTGTGCGATCCGTGGCCGTCGCCGTCCCGGGCGGAGAGGAACTCGGTGCCCGGCATGTCCTGGCCGGCCATGTTGTCGATGTAGGCGTCGGGGTAGAACCGCGCGCCGATCAGCTTGGTGTTGCAGTCGTCGGCGGACCAGCCGTCAGCGACGATGCCGTCGTGCTCGAGCTCGCAGGCGCCGGTGAAGACGCCGCCGTCGGCCTTGTCCATCCGGACGGACTCGCGCACGCGGCTGATGCCCCACTTGCCCTTGGGCTCGCTGGTGAGGGCGGCCCCGCGGAACGACTTCGCCTCGGGCCAGATGCCGGAGTCGATGACGCCCACGACGGTGCCCTGGCCGGCGTTGCCGCGGCCGTGGGCCTGCTCCTTCCAGGCGCCGTCCTTCCCGCTGAGCCCGAGGAAGTTCGGGGTGTTCCAGGTGTCGAGGTGGCTGGCGACGTCGCGCTCGATCGTCAGGACGCTCTTGTTCATCGCGAGCTCGGCGGCCTGGTCGCCGGTGAGGTCGGCGGTGAAGCCGTTGACCGCGAGGGTGTAGCTGCGGTCGACCTTGGCGCCGACGGTGCGCGCTGCCTTGACCTGCTGGGCCCGCAGCCGGCCGGTGTACTCGCGCACGGCGGGGGCGTTGGAGTCGAGCTGCTTGCCCGGTGCGGGCGTGGTGGCCTTGTAGCCGGCGACACCGCCGGCGTAGGCGGCCGCCGGGGCGTCCTGCAGGACCACGATGTAGCGGCCGGCCTGGTAGGACCGGCCGGGCTTGACCTGGGTGGTCTGCGGCGCGGTGCTGTCACCGGCCGCGGTGGCGGCGGGAACCGCACCGAGTGCACCGGCGACGACCGCGCCGGCGGAGATGAGGGCCAGTGCGCGTCTGCGCGCACGTCGGCCGTGGGATGGGATCGACAAGTGGAACTCCCCTTGGCTGGCTGGGACTCTCGACTGCCGGGCCGAGACCGGCCCGACATGCGCGTCCCGACCCCGCGGATCTCGGGGTCGGGAGGAGCCTCCTCACCTAAGTTCAACAAAGGGACGCGGTCAAGCAAAACGGTAAAAACAGTTCGGGTGATTTGCCGGACGCCGCAGGTCTTGCGGCCGTCGTGGGACGGGACGGGATCCCTGGGGCGGCGACCGCGCTCAGGCGGACCGGGTGAACTGGGTGTCGTAGAGGTCGGCGTAGAGGCCGCCCTCGGCCAGCAGCGCCGTGTGGGTGCCGGACTGCACGACCCGGCCGTCGTCGATGACCAGGATCAGGTCGGCGTTGCGGATCGTCGAGAGCCGGTGTGCGATCACCAGCGACGTCCGGCCGACCAGCGCACGGTCGAGCGCCCGCTGCACCGCCGCCTCGGACTCGGAGTCCAGGTGGGCCGTGGCCTCGTCGAGCACCACGATGGCCGGCGCCTTCAGCAGCAGCCGGGCGATCGCCAGCCGCTGCCGCTCACCGCCGGAGAGCCGGTAGCCGCGGTCGCCGACCACGGTGTCGAGACCGTCGGGCAGCGACGCGATCAGGGTGCCGATCTGCGCGGCTTCGAGCGCCGTCCAGATCTCGTCGTCGTCGGCGCCCGGCCGGGCGTAGCGGAGGTTCTCGCGGATCGTCTCGTGGAACATGTGGGCGTCCTGGGTGACGTAGCCGACGGCGTCCTCCAGGGACTGCAGCGTCACCTCCCGCACATCGTGACCGCCGACCCGGACCGCTCCCCCGGTCACGTCGTACAGCCGGGCGACCAGGTGGGTGATCGTGGTCTTGCCGGCCCCGGAGGGCCCCACGAGGGCCACCATCTGGCCGGGCTCGGCGACGAAGGAGATGTCGCGCAGCACCTCGCCGGTGTCGCGCGACTCGGCGCGAGCCACGGACTCCAGGCTGGCCAGCGACACCTCGTCGGCCCGCGGGTAGCGGAAGGCCACGTGGTCGAACTCCACGCGTCCGGCCGTCGGCGGGAGGGGTACGGCGTCGGGGCGCTCCTGCACCATCGACGGGAGGTCGAGCACCTCGAAGACCCGCTCGAAGCTGACCAGCGCCGTCATGATGTCGATGCGCACGTTGGAGAGGCCCTGCAACGGCCCGAGCAGCCGCAGCAGCAGCGTGGCCAGGGCGAGCAGCGTGCCGACCGTCAGCACCCCGTCGATGACCAGGTGGCCGCCGACGCCGTAGACCAGCGCGGTGGCCAGGGCGGGCACCAGCAGCAGGCTGGCGCCGAAGATCCGGGTGATCAGCGAGATCCGGATGCCGAGGTCGCGCACCACACCGGCGCGTCGCGCGAACAGCTCGTCCTCCTCGTCACGGCGGCCGAAGAGCTTGAGCAGGAGCGCTCCCCCGACGTTGAACCGCTCGGTCATGCTGTTGCCCATGACCGCGTTGCCCTCCATCTGCTCGCGGGTCAGGCCGGCCAGTCTGCTGCCCACCCAGCGCGAGGCGAGCAGCAGCACCGGGAACAGCAGCAGGCACAGCAGCGTGACCTGCCAGCTCAGCGCGATCATCACCACGCCGACCACGATGACGCTCACGGTGTTGGAGACGGTGCTGGACAGCGTCGAGGTGAAGGCGCGCTGGGCACCGATCACGTCGTTGTTCAGCCGCGACACCAGGGCGCCGGTCTGGGTCCGGGTGAAGAACGCCAGCGACATCCGCTGCACGTGCGCGAAGACGGTGGTGCGCAGGTCGTAGATCAGGCTCTCGCCGATCCGGGAGGAGAGGTAGCCGGAGGCGACGGCCATCGTGGCGCTGACGACCGCTACCCCGGCGATCGCCAGGGCCAGCAACGTCACGAGCCGGCTGTCGCCCTGGCTGATCCCCTGGTCCACCAGCCGCTTGACCAGCAGCGGGGTGACGGCCACCAGGCCGGCGTCGGCCACGGTGATCGCGAGGAACACCGTGATGAGGCGGCCGTGCGGGCGCGCGAAGGCGCCCACCCGCCGGACCGTGTCACGGGCGAGCTTCTGGCTCGCCGCGCTGCGGTCGGTGCGCATGTGCCGCCATGCGGGACCCATGCCCGTGCCCAGGGACATCGGTGCCTCCGATCTCTGCGCCGACTGGCGCGGTTGCTGCGGTGATGCGTCCGGGTGGCGCCGCCGTCACCGGCGGGCGGTCACTCCCCCATCAGCGCGGCGAGCTCCCGGAACCGGCGCACCTGCGCCTCCCGCTCGACCCGGCGCTGGTCGTCCAGGTCGAGCACGGCTGCGCTCTGCAACAGTGCCTTGGTGGCGGTGACCGCACCGTAGAGCGGCGCCGTCAGGGCCGCGACCAGGTCGTCCACGGCGCCGTCGACCTCCTCGCGGGGCACCACGACCGTGGCCAGACCGAGGTCCCGGGCCTCCTCGGCACCGACCCAGCGGGTGGTGGCGCAGATCTCCAGGGCTCGCGAGTAGCCAACCAGCTCGACGAGTGGTTTTGTTCCCGTCAGGTCCGGGACCAGGCCGAGGATCGGCTCGCGCATCGAGAACCGGGCGTCCTCGGCGAGCACCCGCAGGTCGCAGGAGAGCGCCAGCTGGAAGCCCGCGCCGACCGCGGCGCCCTGCACGACGGCGATGCTGACGATGTCGGGACGGCGCAGCCAGGTGAACCCCTCCTGCCAGCCGGCGATGGACTCGGCGATCTCCCCGTCCGGCATGTCGAGCAGGCTCAGCAGGGACGCCTCGCCCTCCACGCCCTCGGCGCCCAGCATCCGTCGGTCCAGCCCGGAGGAGAACGTGTCGCCGGCACCGCGCACCACCACCACCCGCACGGCCGGGTCGAGAGCCGCGCCGACCGCGCGCAGCGCCGTCCAGGTGGCCGGGGTCTGGGCGTTCTTGGTGGCCGGACGGTCGAGCGTGATCGTGGCGACCAGGCCGCTCTCCTCGAGCCGGACCCCGCCGCGCTCGAGGACCTCGGGGTCCACGTCGGTGCTGTTCATGCGCGCAGCCTACTGCCGGGTAAGGACAGTCCCGGCGATCCGGGACGAGACGCGAGTCAGGCCAGCGACACCAGGTCGGCGTAGCCCTCGTTCCACAGGTCCTCCACGCCGTCGGGCAGGATCAGCACCCGGTCCGGCTCCAGGGCGGTGACCGCCCCCTCGTCGTGGGTGACCAGGATGATCGCGCCCTCGTAGGAGCGGATCGCGGCGAGCACCTCCTCGCGGGAGGCCGGGTCCAGGTTGTTGGTCGGCTCGTCGAGCAGCAGCACGTTGGCGCTCGAGACGACGAGGATGGCCAGCGCCAGCCGGGTCTTCTCCCCACCCGAGAGCACGCCCGCGGGCTTCTGCGCGTCGTCGCCGGAGAACAGGAACGAGCCCAGGACGCTGCGCGCCTCGGTGTCGGCGAGCTGCGGCGCCGCGGTGCGCAGGTTCTCCAGCACCGACCGGCTGGTGTCGAGCGTCTCGTGCTCCTGCGCGTAGTAGCCGATCTTCAGCCCGTGCCCGGGGTGCACCGCGCCGGTGTCCGGCCGGTCCACGCCGGCCAGGATCCGCAGCAGCGTCGTCTTCCCGGCGCCGTTGAGGCCGAGGATGACCACCCGGCTGCCCCGGTCGATCGCCAGGTCGACGTCGGTGAACACCTCCAGCGACCCGTAAGACTTCGACAGCTCCGAGGCGGTCATCGGGGTCTTGCCGCACGGCGCCGGCTTCGGGAACGCGATCTTCGCCACCCGGTCGCTGTTGCGCTCGGCCTCGATGCCCTCCATCAGCCGTTCGGCGCGCTTCATCATCGACTGCGCGGCCTGCGCCTTGGTGGCCTTGGCGCGCATCTTGTTGGCCTGGTCCATCAGCGTGCTGGCCTTGCGCTCGGCGTTCTGCCGCTCGCGCTTGCGGCGCCGCTCGTCGGTCTCGCGCTGGGCCAGGTAGGAGCTCCAGCCCATGTTGTAGACGTCGACCTCGGCCCGGTTCGCGTCGAGGTGCAGCACCTTGGTGACGCACGCCTCCAGCAGCCCCACGTCGTGGCTGATCACGATCAGACCGCCCTTGTGGTTGCGCAGGAACTCGCGCAGCCACACGATCGAGTCGGCGTCGAGGTGGTTGGTGGGCTCGTCGAGGAGCAGCGTCTCGGCGCCGGAGAACAGGATCCGGGCCAGCTCCACCCGGCGCCGCTGACCGCCGGAGAGGGTCCGCAGCGGCTGGGCGAGCAGCCGGTCGTCGATGTTGAGGCTCGAGGCGATCTGCTTGGCCTCCGCCTCGGCGGAGTAGCCGCCGCCGGCGTGCAGCTCGTTGTCGGCGCGCGTGTAGCGGCGCATCCCGCGCTCGGCGACCTCGGGGTCCTCGGAGGCCATCTCCTCCTCGGACTCCCGCAGCCGGCGTACGACGTCGTCGAGACCGCGCGCGGACAGGATCCGGTCCAGGGCCGCGACCTCGGGGTCGCCGGTGCGCGGGTCCTGCGGCAGGTAGCCGACCTCGCCGGAGACGGTCACCGAGCCGCCCGCGGGCAGGGCCTCGCGGGCGAGGATCCGGGTGAGCGTGGTCTTGCCGGCGCCGTTGCGGCCGACGAGGCCGACCTTGTCGCCGGCGGCGACCCGGAAGGAGACGTCGGACATGAGCAGGCGGGCGCCGGCACGCACCTCGAGCTGGTGGGCGGTGATCATGAAAAGGAATACCTCAGGGACGGACGGGAACGGGACCGGGCGGCAGCGCGCTGCGGGTCAGTCCGTGCCAAAAGTCATGGCACTACTCTAACGGCGGCCGGCCGAAACACCGAAAGGGACCACATGCGCTACAACCCGAGGGCACGTCTGGACCGCAGCCAGGTCCAGGTCCGCCGTGGCGGAGGGGCGGCGGGGGCGGTCTCGGTCTGCCGATGGGCGGCGGCGGCATGCGTGTCGGGGGCGGGATCGGCGGCATCATCCTGCTGGTCATCGTGTTTCTGCTCAACAGCCAGCTGGGCGGCGGCTCGTCGGGGGCCGGCGGGTCGGGTGGCGAGACCACCTCCTCGTTGGAGAGCTGCACCGACGGCGCGGCCGCGAACCACGACCGCAGCTGCGCGCTGGTGGCCGACGTGAACTCGATCCAGGCCTACTGGGACCAGGCGCTCCCCGAGCAGAGCGGGACGGCGTACGAGCCCGCGGTCACCAACCTGTTCAGCGGACGCACCGACACCGGCTGCGGCCCGGCCTCCTCCGACGTGGGCCCCTTCTACTGCCCGGTGGACAAGAACGTCTACCTCGACGTGAGCTTCTTCGAGCAGATGCTCCAGGGACAGCTCGGCGCCCGCGGCGGCCCGTTCTCCGAGGCCTACGTGCTCGCCCACGAGTACGGCCACCACGTCCAGGACCTGCTCGGCCAGATGGGCAAGGTGCGCACCCAGCAGGGCGCCAGCAGCGACGCCGTCCGGCTGGAGCTGCAGGCCGACTGCTACGCCGGGATGTGGTCCAAGCACGCCACCGAGGTGCCCGACGCCAGCGGTGAGCCGTTCATCCTCGACCTGACCGAGGACGACATCGCCCGCGCTCTCGACGCGGCCCGCGCGGTCGGCGACGACCGGATCCAGCAGCGTTCGGGCGGCCAGGTGGACCCGGACCGGTGGACGCACGGGTCGGCCGAGCAGCGCATGCGCTGGTTCCGGACCGGCCTCGACCAGGGCACGCTCGAGGCCTGCGACACGTTCTCGGCCTCCACGCTCTGAGCCGGCGACGGACCAGACCAGCGCGTTCGCGGACCGGTCGGCCGCGCCGGTCTCGGTAACCCGGTCCTAGACTGCGGTCGTCCTCGGTGCCTGCCCGCACCGTACGTCGTCGGAAGGGCCCCTCGTGCCGCGCAGCAGCTCCCGTGACCTCGCCCTCGTCGCCGTCTTCGCCGGCATCGTCGCGGCACTGGGGGCCGTCCCCGCCTTCACGCCTCCCGGGTTCAGCGTGCCGATCACGGCGCAGTCGCTCGGCGTGATGCTCGCCGGCTCGGTCATCGGGGCCCGCCGCGGCGCCTCCGCGCTGCTGCTGTTCCTGGCGCTCGTCGCCGCCGGCCTGCCGCTGCTCTCCGGCGGCCGCGGCGGGCTCGGCGTCTTCGCCGGCAGCTCCGTCGGCTTCCTCGTCGGCTTCCCGGTCGCCGCCTTCGTGATCGGCTGGCTGACCACCCGGCTGGGCGCGCCGTACACCCTGGTGGGCGGCCTGGTCGCCAACCTCGTCGGCGGCCTGGTCCTGCTCTACGTCTTCGGGGCGGCCGGACTGGCGCTGGTTCTCCAGATCTCGCCGGCGGCGGCCGCCACCGCGCTGTGGATCTACCTCCCCGGCGACCTGGTCAAGGTCGTGGTCGCGGCGTTCGTGGCGCGCGGCGTGCACGCGGCGTACCCCGGCCTGCTCGAGGGCCGCACCCGCGAGCGGCAGGATGCGCCCGTCGCCTGACCGTCCGGTCGACCTGGCCGCGGCGCCCGACCCGGTGGCTGCCTTCCGCGACGCCGAGGACACCGGCCGCCCGGTGCTGCTGCGCACCGCCGGCTCGAGCGCCGCGCCCCGCGGCGTGGTCCGCTCGACCGGCTCGTGGACCCGCTCGTTCGCCCACGTCAGCGCGCTCGCCGCGATCGACGCGGGCAGCCGGGTCCTGGTTCCGGGGCCCTCGACGTCGTCGATGAACCTGTTCGCGCGGGTGCACGCGGCGTACGTCGGCGCCCGGATCGTCGAGCTGCCGACGCAGGCGAGCCACGCCGTGCTGACCCCGTCCGGCCTGGACGCGCTGCTGGACGGTCCGGTCCCCGAGGGCCTGGCGGCGGTGGTCGCGGGCGACCGGCTCTCCCCCGCGCTGCACCGGCGGGCCACCGGACGGGGCCTGGTCGTGCACCACTACTACGGGGCCGCGGAGCTCTCGTTCGTCGCCTGGGGCGCGCACGCCGAGGACCTGGCGCCGTTCCCGGAGGTGGAGGTGGAGATCCGCGACGGCGAGGTCTGGGTCCGCTCCCCCTACCTGTGCGAGGGCTACGGCGCGGTCGACGGCGTCCGTCCCGGCGCCGGCCCCGGGCCGTGGCGGCGGAGCCCGGACGGGTTCGCCAGCGTCGGTGACCGCGGGCACCTGGAGGACGGCCGGCTGCGGCTCGGCGGCCGGCCGGGGACGCTGACCACCGGCGGCGCCACCGTCCAGGTCGGGGACGTGGAGGCGGTGCTGCGTCCGCTGGCCCACGGAGACGTGCTCGTGGTCGGCGCCCCCACGAACGGCTGGGCACGGTGCCGGCCGCGGTGCTCACCGACGCCGCCGACGTCGAGCGGCTGCTGCCGGCCAGCCGCGACCTGCTCGACCCGGCGGCCCGGCCGCGGCTGTGGTTCTGGCTGCCCAGGCTGCCGACCACCACCGCCGGCAAGACCGACCGGGAGCGGGTCGCGGACCTGGTGGCCACCGGCGCCCCCGACGTACGGCGGCTGGCCGCACCTCGCGCCGCCGCGAAGCGACGTCCCGACTAGCGTGGGCACACCATGACAGCCCCGCCGCAGCCCGACGCTCCGGTGATCGTCGCCGCCCGGCGCAGCCCGATCGGGACCGCCGGACGCTCGCTGGCCACCGTCGAGGCCGCCGACCTCGCCGGTCCGGTACTCGCCGCGGTGGCCGCCGACGTACCCGGGCTGGCACCCCGCGAGGTGGTGCTGGGCAACTGCATGGGCCCCGGCGGCGACCTCGCGCGGGTGGCAGCCCTCACCGCCGGCCTGCCGGTCGAGGTCACCGCGTTGACCGTGGACCGGCAGTGCGCGAGCGGCCTGGCCGCCGTGGAGCTCGCCGTCACCGGGCTGCGCACCGGCACCGGCCTGGTCCTGGCCGGCGGCGTCGAGTCGGCCTCGACCGCCCCCTGGCGGTTCTGGCCCCCCGGGCGCGGCGAGCAGCCGGTGCGCTACCACCGGGCCCCGTTCGCCCCGGCGGCGTCCGGGGATCCGGACATGGGGCTGGCCGCGGACCTGCTCGCGCAGGAGCGCGGCGTGGACCGGACCCGCCAGGACGCCTACGCGGCGCGCTCCCACGCGCGGGCGGCCGGGGCCATGACGGCCGGCGGCTTCGACGCCGAGCTCGTCCCGGTCGCCGGGGTGGTCCGCGACGAGCGGCCGCGGGCCGGGTTGACGGTGCAGCGGCTCGCCCGGCTCCGGCCCGCCTTCCGGCCCGGGGGGAGCGTCACCGCCGGCAACGCCTGCGGCGTCAACGACGGCGCCGCCGCGGTCGCGGTGGTGGACGCCGCCAGCCACCGGCGGCTCGGCCTCCCCGGGCTCCGGGTGCTCGGCACCGGCACCGCGGGAGTGGACCCGCGGCGCCCTGGCATCGGACTCGTGCCTGCGGTCCGGCTGGCCCTGGACCAGGCCGGGGTGGCCCTGGCCGACGTCGACGTGGTCGAGTTGAACGAGGCGTTCGCCGGCCAGGTCCTCGCCTGCTGCGACGAGCTCGGGCTGGACCCGGAGCGGGTCTGCCCGGACGGTGGCGCGCTGGCCCTCGGCCATCCCTGGGGCGCCTCCGGGGCGGTGCTGGTGGTCCGGCTGTTCAGCCGGCTGGTGCGGCAGCGGCGCGGTGAGCTGGGCCTGGCCGCCATCGCCGCCGGCGGCGGCCAGGGCGTGGCGATGGTGGTGCAGGCGTGCCGGTGATCGAGATAAAGGACGTCTCGCACGTCTACGACCAGGGCGCGGCGGCGCGCGCCGTGCTCCGCGACGTCGCCGTCCGGTTCGAGGAGCAGCGGGTCGGCGTCATCGGGGCGAACGGCTCCGGCAAGTCGACGTTCGCGCGGCTGCTCAACGGTCTGGTGGTCCCGACGCAGGGCCGGGTGCGCGTCGACGGCCTGGACACCCGCAGCGACGGCCGTGGCGTCCGGCGGCGGGTGGGGTTCTGCTTCACCGACCCCGACGCCCAGATCGTCATGCCGACCGTCGCGGAGGACATCGGCTTCGGGCTGCGCCGGCGCGGCTGGTCCCGGGCCGAGGTGGCGGAACGGGTCGCGGCGGCGCTGGCGGCGTACGGCCTCGAGGGGCATGCCGACCATCCCGCCCACCTGCTCTCCGGCGGCCAGAAGCAGCTGCTCGCGCTCGCCTCGGTGCTGGTCACCGAGCCGGCGGTGCTGGTGATGGACGAGCCGACGACGCTGCTCGACCTGCGCAACGCCCTCCGGGTCGCGGAGGTGGTCGCGGGCCTGCCGCAGCAGGTCGTGCTGGTCACGCACCACCTCGAGCTGCTCGCCGGCTTCGACCGGGTGCTGGTCTTCGACGAGGGCCGGCTCGTCGCCGACGACCTGCCCGACGCGGCGGTGGCCTACTACCGCAAGCTGATGGCATGACCTCCCTCGGGCTGTTCGTGCCGGGCGACTCCGCACTGCACCGGGCGCGGGCCGGCCACAAGCTGCTCCTGCTCCTCGTCCTGGGTGCGGTGTCGTTCCTGCTCGACGAGGTGTGGCAGGTGGGGGTCGGCCTGGCCGCGGTGGCCGGGCTGTACGGCGTCGCCGGGATCGGGCCGCGGCTGCTGCTCCGCCAGCTCCGGCCGCTGCTGTGGGTGCTCGGGGCCACCGCCCTGTTCCACGTGCTGGTCAGCGGCTGGCAGCGCGCTGCCGTCGTGGTCGGGGTCCTGGTCCTGCTCGTGCTGGCCGCCGCGCTGGTCACGCTCACCACCCGCACCACCGCGATGGTCGACGCGCTCGTCGCAGCGGTCCGCCCGCTGCGCCGGCTCGGCGTCGACCCGGACCGCGTGGGGCTGCTGCTCGCGCTGGGGATCCGGTCGGTGCCGGTCGTCATCGCGCTCGCCGAGGAGGTGCGCGACGCCCAGCTGGCCCGGGGGCTCTCCGCCAGCCCCCGCGCGTTCGCCGTGCCGCTGATCGTGCGGTCGCTGCGCCATGCCGACGCGCTCGGCGAGGCGCTCGTGGCCCGCGGCGTCGAGGACTGATCCGGCCGGCCGGATCCCGCCCTCAGCCTGGCTCGGCGGCGGCCGGCTCGTGCACCACCACGGCCGCGGAGACCGCGTCCAGGACGGCCTGGTCGAGCACCGCGCGGCGGGGGTCGGGCACCGGCAGCCACGGGCCGGTGCGCCGGGCGACCAGCGCGGCGAGGCGCGGCTCCTCGAGCACCGCCTCGACGGCCTGCCGGTCTCCCCCGCAGACCAGGGCGTCGAGGCGGGGACCGGCGTCGAGGATCCGCACCGCGTGCCCGGCCGCCGCCTCGTAGGCCTGCCGGGCCTGGTTGTCGCGTCGCCGGGCGAACCGCTGCTGGCTCTGCCCGCCGGCCTTGGTGCGGCCTTGCACGTGCCGCTGCCCGACCTTGGACTCCGCGACCGTGTCCCCGACGACCCGGGCCACGGCGAAGCCTCCCTTGCGGACCAGGAGCAGCCCCCAGGTCTGCGCGGCCGCGGTCTCCGCGACCGCGGCGGCGAACGCGGCGGGGTCCGGCGCGCCGCCGTACGACGCGCCGAACGGCAGCGCCGCCTCGGCGACCGCACCGTCAGCGGCGGTCGCGACCAGGCACCCGCGGTCGACCCTCAGGTCGCTCTCGCCGTGCCGGGTCGTGAAGTTCTCGAACCACCTCCCGACCCGGGCCGGGGGCACCAGCACGGTGCGACCCTCCACGGCGGGCGGTCGTCTCAGACGTTGAAGCCGAGGGCGCGGAGCATCTCCCGGCCGTCGTCGGTGATCTTGTCCGGGCCCCACGGCGGCATCCAGACCCAGTTGATCGTCACGTCCTTGACCAGCCCCTCGAGGGCCTGGTTGGTCTGGTCGGTGATCACGTCGGTCAGCGGGCACGCCGCGGAGGTCAGCGTCATGTCGAGGACGACGTTGCTGCCTTCGTCGAGGTGCACGTCGTAGACCAGGCCGAGGTCCACGACGTTGATGCCGAGCTCGGGGTCGACGACGTCCTTCATCGCCTCGGTGACGTCATCGACGGTGACCGTGCCGGCGCCGCCGGACGCACCGGTAAGGTCGACCTCGGGGAGGTCGGCGTGCGCGTCGGTCATGACTGCTCCTTGGTGTGGTTCGGGTCGGCCGAGTGGGTGGCCGGGGTGGGGGTCGCGCTGTCGGCCGCGGCCAGTATCTGGGCGGTGGCGTCCTTCCAGGCCATCCACGACAGCAGCGCGCACTTCACGCGTGCCGGGAACTTGGCGACGCCGGCGAAGGCGATGCCGTCCTCGAGGACGTCCTCGTCGGGCTCGACGGTGCCGCGGCCCTGCATGAGAGCCAGGAACTCCTCGTGCACGGAGACCGCCTCGGTGACCGGCCTGCCGATCACCAGGTCCGTCATCACCGAGGCCGACGCCTGGCTGATCGAGCAGCCCTCGGCGTCGTAGGAGACGTCGCCGACGACCATCTGCGCGGCGTCGGTGTCCGACGGCACCAGGTGCACCCGGAGCGTCACCTCGTCACCGCAGGTCGGGTTCACGTGGTGCACCTCGGCCTCGTAGGGCTCGCGGAGCCCGGCGTGGTGCGGGTTCTTGTAGTGGTCCAGGATGATCTCCTGGTACAGCGAGTCGAGATTCTCTGCCATCAGCTCATCCCACCTTGAAGTACTTCTGGGTGTACTCCAACCCCTCGATGAGCGCGTCGATCTCGGCCGGAGTCGTGTAGAGGTACGACGACATCCGGGTCGAGCTCTGCACGCCGAAGCGTTTGTGCGCCGGCTTGGCGCAGTGGTGACCGGCGCGCACCGCGACCCCGCGGGAGTCGAGCACCTGCGCCACGTCGTGCGGGTGCACCCCGTCGAGCTCGAAGGAGATCGCGCCGCCCCGCAGCTGGGCGGAGAGCGGTCCGAGGACGTGCACGCCCGGCAGCGAGGTCAGCCGCTCCAGGGCATAGCCCGTGATCGCCTCCTCGTGGGCCCGGATGTTCTCCAGACCCACGGCACTGAGGTAGTCCAGCGCGGCGCCGAGACCGACGGCCTCGACGATCGGCGGGGTGCCGGCCTCGAACTTGTGCGGGATCGGGGCGTACGTCGAGCGCTCCATCGACACGGTGGCGATCATCTCGCCGCCGCCGAGGAACGGGGGCAGCTGGTCGAGCAGCTCCCGGCGTCCCCAGAGCACGCCGATCCCCGTCGGCCCGGTCACCTTGTGGCCGGTGAACGCGACGAAGTCCGCGCCGATCGCCTGCACGTCGACCGGCATCTGCGGCACGGCCTGGGCGGCGTCGACGACCACGACGGCACCGACCTCGTGGGCGCGGCGGGCGATCTCGGCGACCGGGTTGACGGTGCCGAGCATGTTGGAGACCCAGGTCAGCGAGACGATCCGGGTGCGCTCGGTGATCAGCTCGTCGATGTTCGACAGGTCGAGCCGGCCGTCCTCGGTGAGGCCGAACCAGCGCAGCCGGGCACCGGTGCGCTGGGTGAGCAGCTGCCACGGCACGATGTTGGAGTGGTGCTCCATCTCGGTGATCAGCACCTCGTCGCCCTCACCGAGCGCGAGCGGCCCGCGGGCCCAGGCAAAGGTGTTGGCGACCAGGTTGATCGCCTCCGACGCGTTCTTGGTGAAGATCACCTCGTCGCGCGAGGGGGCGTTGAGGAAGGCGGCGACCGTGTCGCGCGCCGCCTCGAACGCCGCGGACGACTCGGCCCCGAGCTGGTGCATCGCCCTGGCCACGTTGGCGTTGTGCCGCTCGAGGTGGTCGACCATCGCGTCGATCACGACCTGCGGCTTCTGCGAGGTGTTGGCGCTGTCGAGGTAGACCAGCGGGTGGCCGCCCTCCATCGTGCGCGACAGGATCGGGAAGTCGGCCCGGATCAGGTCGAGCCCGGGCAGCAGCCCCGGCAAGGTGACCGTCTCGGTCATGGTGCCTCCTTCCTCTAACCGGTGCAGGGGGACGGTCGCTCAGACCGCGGCGTTGGTGAAGCGGTCGTAGCCCTCGGCCTCGAGACGGTCGGCGAGCTCGGGGCCGCCCTCCTCGGCGATCCTGCCGTCGACGAAGACGTGCACGAAGTCGGGCTTGATGTAGCGCAGGATGCGCGTGTAGTGCGTGATCAGCAGGACGCCGCGGTCGCCGCGCTCGCGGAACCGGTTCACGCCCTCGGAGACGATCTTCAGCGCGTCGATGTCGAGGCCGGAGTCGGTCTCGTCGAGGACGGCGACCTTGGGGTCGAGCAGCTCGAGCTGGACGATCTCGTGGCGCTTCTTCTCGCCGCCGGAGAAGCCCTCGTTGACCGAGCGCTGCGCCATGTCGGTGTCCATGTGCATGCGCTGCATAGAGGCGTTGACCTCCTTGACCCAGGTGCGGAGCTTGGGGGCCTCACCGTCGATCGCGGTCTTGGCGGTCCGCAGGAAGTTCGACACCGAGACGCCGGGCACCTCGACGGGGTACTGCATCGCGAGGAAGAGCCCGGCACGGGCGCGCTCGTCGACCGACATCGACAGCACGTCGACGCCGTCGAGGGTCACGCTGCCGCCGGTGACGGTGTACTTGGGGTGGCCGGCGATCGAGTAGGCCAGCGTGGACTTGCCGGAGCCGTTCGGGCCCATGATCGCGTGGGTCTGTCCCCCGGCGATCGTGAGGTCGACCCCCTTGAGGATCTCCTTGGGGCCGTGCTCGGTGTCGACGGTGACGTGCAGGTCGCGGATCTCGAGAGTTGCCATCGTGTGTCCTGTCGTTGCGCGGGTCTGGGGGGTAAGGGGGTTCACTCGGAGACGAGGGGGCTGCTGACGTCGACCAGGACGTCGTCGCCCTCGACTCGCACCGGGTAGGTGGGGACGGGCTCGGTCGCCGGCGGGCCGCTGGGCTTGCCGGTGCGCAGGTCGAAGCGCGAGCCGTGCAGCCAGCACTCGATCTCGCAGCCCTCGACGTCGCCCTCGGAGAGGGGTACGGCGGCGTGGGAGCACTCGTCGCGGATCGCGAAGACGTCCTCGCCGGCCCGGACGACGGCGACGTCCACGCCGTCCACGTTCACGGCCAGCGAGCTGTCGACGGCGACCTCGGCGAGGGCGCAGGCGCGGGTGAAGCTCATGCGCCCTCCTCGACGGTGACGGCCGGACGGCCGACGTTCTTCTCCAGCTCGGTCTCGATGGTCTGCATCAGGCGCTCCTCGATCTGGGGCACACCGATCTTGCGGACGATGTCGGCGAAGAAGCCGTGCACGACCAGGCGGCGGGCCTCGTCCTCGGGGATGCCCCGCGCCTGCAGGTAGAACAGCTGCTGGTCGTCGAAGCGGCCGGTGGTCGAGGCGTGCCCGGCACCCTCGATCTCGCCGGTCTCGATCTCGAGGTTCGGCACCGAGTCGGCCTGGCAGCCGTCGGTCAGCACGAGGTTGCGGTTGGACTCGTAGGTCTCGATGCCCTCGGCGACCTTGCGGATCAGCACGTCGCCGATCCACACGGAGTGCGCACCCTGTCCCTGCAGCGCGCCCTTGTAGTCCACGTTGCTCCGCGTCTTGGGTGCGTTGTGGTCGACGAAGAGCCGGTGCTCGAGGTGCTGGCCGGCGTCGGCGAAGTAGAGGCCGAACATCTCGGCGCTCCCGCCGGGGCCGGCGTAGCGGACGTTGGAGTTCATCCGGACCAGGTCGCCGCCGAAGGAGATCGCGACGTGGCGGTAGCTCGCGTCGCGGCCGACGAGGGCCTCCTGGTGGCTCAGGTGCACCGCGTCGTCGGCCCAGTCCTGGATCGAGATGACCGACACGTTGGCGCCGTCGCCGACCTGCGCCTCGACGACCTGCGCGATGCTCGAGGAGCCCTCGTGCACCAGCACGACCACCGCGCGCGAGTGGGCACCGAAGCGCAGGGCGATGTGCCCGGCCTCGGTGACCTCCGGGTCGCTGCCGGCCAGCGTCACCACGATCGGCTCCGTGACCTCGGCGTCGGCCGGCACGTCGACCAGCAGCGTGGAGGGCACCTCGCTCATCACCCGGGCGCTGGTGCGGTCGCTGGGCACGAAGCCGCTGATCCCGCGCAGCGAGCGGGCCTGCTCGCCGTCGACGCCCTCGACCCGGACGCCGTCCGGGGCGGTCCAGGTGCAGGCCGTGGCGCTGGCCTGGAAGGGGGCGTCGGCGTGCAGGCCGCGCAGCCGCTTGAGCGGGGTGAACCGCCAGATCTCCTCGCGGCCGGTCGGGACCGGGTGGTCCTCGACCGTCCAGGAGCCGTCGGGGTGCAGGTGGCTGGCCACCTTGTCCCCGCGGTCGGCGGTCTCCAGGGCGGCCGCCACGTTCGGCGTGTCAGTAACAGTCAACGGTTCGCTTTCTACGTCGTGGTCTCGACAAGCTCGACCAGCGGAGGTGGGAGGTGGCGAGGTCGGTCAGCCGACCGCGCCCTCCATCTGCAGCTCGATGAGCCGGTTGAGCTCGAGGGCGTACTCCATCGGGAGCTCCTTGGCGATCGGCTCCACGAACCCGCGGACGATCATCGCCATCGCCTCGTCCTCCTCCATGCCCCGGCTCATCAGGTAGAAGAGCTGGTCGTCGGAGACCTTGGAGACCGTCGCCTCGTGGGCCATCGACACGTCGTCCTCGCGGACGTCGACGTAGGGGTAGGTGTCGGAGCGGCTGATCTGGTCGACGAGCAGCGCGTCGCACTTCACGATGCTGGAGGAGTGCTCGGCGCCCTCGTTGACCTGGATGAGCCCGCGGTACGACGTACGACCGCCGCCGCGCGCCACCGACTTGGAGATGATCGAGCTCGAGGTGTTCGGCGCGGCGTGCACCATCTTGGCGCCGGCGTCCTGGTGCTGGCCCTCGCCGGCGAAGGCGATCGACAGCGTCTCGCCCCGGGCGTGCTCACCCATGAGGTAGATGGCGGGGTACTTCATCGTGACCTTGGAGCCGATGTTGCCGTCGACCCACTCCATGGTGGCGCCGGCCTCGCAGGTCGCGCGCTTGGTCACCAGGTTGTAGACGTTGTTCGACCAGTTCTGGATCGTCGTGTAGCGGCAGCGCGCGCCCTTCTTCACGATGATCTCGACGACCGCGGAGTGCAGCGAGTCCGAGGAGTAGATCGGCGCGGTGCAGCCCTCGACGTAGTGCACGTAGGCGTCCTCGTCGACGATGATCAGCGTGCGCTCGAACTGGCCCATGTTCTCGGTGTTGATCCGGAAGTAGGCCTGCAGCGGGATGTCCACGTGGACGCCCTTGGGCACGTAGATGAACGAGCCGCCGGACCACACCGAGGTGTTCAGCGCGGAGAACTTGTTGTCGCCGACCGGGATGACGGTGCCGAAGTACTCCTTGAGGAGGTCCTCGTGCTCGCGCAGCGCGGTGTCGGTGTCGACGAAGATGACGCCCTGCTCCTCGAGGTCCTCGCGGATCGCGTGGTAGACCACCTCGGACTCGTACTGCGCGGCGACGCCGGAGACCAGACGCTGCTTCTCCGCCTCGGGGATGCCGAGCCGGTCGTAGGTGTTCTTGATGTCCTCGGGGAGGTCGTCCCAGGTCGCGGCCTGCTTCTCGGTGGAGCGGACGAAGTACTTGATGTTGTCGAAGTCGATGCCGCCCAGGTCGGCGCCCCACGCCGGCATCGGCTTGCGCTGGAAGAGCTTGAGGCCCTTCAGGCGCAGGTCGAGCATCCACTGGGGCTCGCTCTTCTTCGAGGAGATGTCGCGCACGACGTCCTCGCTGAGGCCGCGCTGCGCGGTGGAGCCCGCGTCGTCCTTGTCGGACCAGCCGAACTGGTAGCGGCCCAGGCCCTCGAGCTCGGGGTTCATCTGCTCGATCGTCGTCATCGCGTCGTCAGCCTCTCGGTGGTGGGGTGCGGAGCGGTCGTGGGAGCGGGGGCAGCGAGCTGCCCTGTCGCCCCGGCCGCCGGGATGGTTCCGGGTGGTGCGGGAATGCAGGTGGTGCAGACCCCGTCGCCGTGGGCGATCGTGGCCAGGCGTTGGACGTGCCGGCCGAGGACCTTGCTGATGACCTCGGTCTCGGCCTCGCACAGCTGGGGGAACTCGTGGGCCACGTGGGCGACCGGGCAGTGCTGCTGGCACAGCTGCTCGCCCACCGGGCTCGTGCGGATCGAGGCGGCGTACCCGCCCTGGGTGAGCGCCTGCGCCAGCGCCTCGGACGGGGAGCCCTCCGGGTCGGCCGCCATGATCTCGGCGTAGCGGGACTCCAGCCCGGCGACGCGACGCCGCGCGAAGGACATGACCGCGTCCTCCCCACCGGTCTCGGCGAGGAAACGCAGCGCCTGGGCGGCGAGGTCGTCGTACTGCTGGTCGAAGCGGTCGCGGCCGAGCTCGGTGAGCGCGAAGACCTTGGCCGGACGGCCGCGTCCCCGGGCGGCGTTGGGCCGCGGCTCACGGGCCTCCACGGCGCCCTCGTCGCTGAGGTGGTCCAGGTGCCGCCGGACGGCGGCGGGCGTGAGGTCGAGCCGGTCCGCGAGGACGGCCGCCGTGCTCGGGCCCAACTCGAGGATCGACCGGGCCACGCGCTCCCGGGTCGGAGCCTCGTCGACCGGGGTTCCGGTCATGCTGTCGAATTCCACAACATCATTGTGTCGTTAATGGGACACGGCTTCAAATAAGGCTCACCTAACCCGCGACCCCCACCCCCGGCGACGGGGCCGCCGGAGCCCTGCGCGGGTGCGAGCCGGATCACACCCGGTCGCCCCGGCGGGGTGGGTGCCCGGGTGGTTCCTAGACTGCACGATGTGAACACGCCCGCCCCGACCGCCGGGGCCACCGCCCCCGCGGTGGTGATCGAGGGGCTGCAGATGCGCTACGGCGACACCGTCGCCGTCGACGGGCTCTCCCTGGAGGTCGCCCGCGGCTCGGTGACCGCCGTGCTGGGACCCAACGGGGCCGGCAAGACCACCACGCTCGAGACCTGCGAGGGCTACCGGCGGCCGCAGCGCGGCACCGTCCGGGTCCTCGGTCTCGACCCGACCGCCCAGCGCCGCGACCTGCTCCCCCGGATCGGGGTGATGCTGCAGGACGGCGGCGCCTGGTCGGGCGTGCGGGCCGTGGAGATGCTCGAGCACGTCGCGTCGCTGCACGCGCACCCCCTGCCGGTGCCGCTGCTGGTCGAGCGCCTCGGTCTCGGCTCGTGCGGCCGGACGCCGTACCGGCGCCTCTCCGGCGGCCAGCAGCAACGCCTCGGCCTGGCGATGGCCGTGGTCGGGCGACCGGAGCTGGTCTTCGTCGACGAGCCGACCGCCGGGATGGACCCGCAGGCGCGGCGCGACACCTGGGACCTCCTGGAGGAGATGCGGGCCGACGGGGTGACGATCGTGCTGACCACCCACTACATGGACGAGGCCGAGCGGCTGGCCGACACCGTGCACGTGATCGACCACGGCCGGCTGATCGCGACCGGGAGCCCGTTCGAGCTCACCCGCGGCACCGGCCACAGCACGATCCGGCTGGTCGTCACCGAGCCGTTCCCCCCGGACGCGCCCGCGTCGCTGCAGCTGGCACTGGGCGTGGACACCGTGGTCCGGGCGATCAACGCGCACAGCCTGCTGATCAGCGGACCCGCGGACGCCTCGACGCTGGCGACCGTCTCCGCCTGGTGCGAGCAGCACGGCGTGCTGCCGGAGTCGCTGGCGCTGGGCCAGCGGACCCTCGAGGACGTCTTCCTCCAGATCACCGGTCGGGAGCTGGCCACATGAGCGGCTCGTTCGCGCCGCGGCCGGGCGCCGCGCCGCTGTCGCAGATGGTCCGGGCGCAGGTGCGCATGGAGACCCGGCTGCTGCTGCGCAACGGCGAGCAGCTGCTGCTCGCCGTGGTGATCCCGCTGATCGTCCTGGTCGGTGGCGTGCTGGCAGCCGACCGGTTCGACCTGTCGCTCTCGCACCGCCCGGTCGACCTGCTCACCCCCGGGGTGCTCGCGCTGGCGGTGATGTCCACGAGCTTCACCGCGCTCGCGATCGCGACCGGGTTCGAGCGGCGCTACGGCGTCCTGAAGCGGCTGGGCGCCTCACCACTGCCCCGTTCCGGCCTGCTGATGGGCAAGGTCGGCGCGTTGCTGCTCGTCGAGCTGCTGCAGGCGGTGGTGATCGGCGGCGCCGGCCTGCTGATGGGCTGGCGGCCGGAGATCACCGTCCCGGGCCTCGCCGGGGCGCTGGCGGTCGCGCTGCTCGGCACCGCCGCCTTCGCCTCGCTGGGGCTGCTGCTGGCCGGCACGCTGCGCGCCGAGGCCACCCTGGCCGCCGCCAACCTGGTCTACCTCCTGCTGATGGCCGGCGGCGGCGTGGTGCTGCCGACGACGTCGTACGGCGGCAGCGGGCTCCTCGACGGCGCGCTCACCGCGCTGCCCTCGGGCGCTCTCGGGGACGGGATGCGCACCGCGTTCATCGACGGCGGCTTCCCACTGGTGCCGCTCGCGGTGCTCGCCGCGTGGTCGGCGCTCGGCACCTACCTCACCGCCCGGACGTTCCGATGGGAGTGACCGTGACCATGACCGAGACCGGACGCGAGCGCGCCGCGCCGCCCGCGTGGACCGTCCGCTGGCTGCGGCCGGCGGCGATCGCCTCGCTGGTGGTGAACGTGCTGATCGTCGTCACCGGCGGGGTCGTCCGGCTCACCGGGTCGGGCCTCGGCTGCCCGACGTGGCCCCGGTGCACCGACCAGTCCTTCGTGCCGCACCGCGAGCTCGGGATTCACGGCGCGATCGAGTTCGGCAACCGGATGGTGACCTTCCTGCTGGCCGCGGTGGCCATCGCCACGCTGGTGGTGGCCTGGCGGCACGGGCGGCGCAGCCTGACCCGGCTGGCGTTCGTGCTGGCGCTCGGCGTGCCCGCCCAGGCGGTCGTCGGCGGGATCACGGTGCTGACCGACCTCAACCCCTGGATCGTCGCGTTCCACCTGCTCGTGTCGCTGGCGATGATCGGGGTCAGCGTGGTGCTGCTGCGGCGGCTCGACGAGGGTGACGGGCCGGCCGAGCCGTTGGTGGCCGGCGGCATCGTGCGGCTGGTGCAGACGACGTTCGTGGTCGGCTGGGTGGTGCTGTACGTCGGGACCGTGGTGACCGGCAGCGGGCCGCACGCCGGAGATCTCGACGCCCGGCGCAACGGCCTCGACCCGCGGGCGCTGAGCCAGCTGCACACCGACGTGGTGTTCCTCCTGCTCGGGCTGAGCATCGCCACGGTCCTCGTGCTGCGCGCCGTCAACGCTCCCCGGCTGGCCCGCCGGGCGGCGCTGACGCTGGTGGCGGTCGAGCTGGCGCAGGGCGTGGTCGGCTTCGTGCAGTACTTCCTGGACCTGCCCATCGGCCTGGTGGCGCTGCACCTGCTGGGGGCCGCGCTGACCTCGGCGGCCCTGGCATGGCTGCTGGTCAGCGTCCGCGAGCACTCGCACACCGGTGCGCCGGTGGTGGCCGGCTCGTCCAGCTGACCGGACGGGCCGTGGTCGGCGCCCCCGTGGCGCCGACTTCGGCCCGTCACTGGGTGAGACGCACGACCGGGGCGGTTGGGTTGCCGTCCGGCCCCCACTTTCTGGTCGAGGCCGCGCCTCGGCCGCAGTGGGACTCCGCTGCTCGCGCTCTGCCCGCGCTGCTACCGGGGCGCCTCGGCCAGCCACTGCAGGGCGAGTGACTCGCGCACGGTGAAGCGGTGGTTGCCGTCCGCGCTGCCGTCGGCGGCGAACGGCGCGTTCGCGGCGAGCGCCTGGGCCACCGTCATCCGGACCGTCCGCAGGCCCAGAGCCTGCTCGTCGGGGCTCAGCCCGGGAGCCTCCTGGTCCCGGCCGACCCGGCAGCGCAGGTAGCGCGACGTCATCCGGAAGGTGGCGGCCCCGTCCTGGGGGCGGGCCGCCGCGACCTCCACGATCGTGCCCAGGTCATCGAGGACCGCGGTGACCTCGAGCCCGCACTCCTCGCGCACCTCGCGGCGCAGCGCCTGCTCGTCGCTCTCCCCCGGCTCCACGCCGCCGCCGGGGAACTTCACGGCGCCGCGGGCGGTCTGCAGGAGCAGCAGCCACTCCCCGTCCAGGACGACGGCACGGACCGCACGGCGCTCGACAGCAGCGCCACCGGAGCCGCCCGCGGCGGGGACCGGACCGTGGGTCAGCGTGGCCAGCCGCGCAGGGGGACTCGGGGTCACCGGGTGAGCAGCGGGTCGAGGGCGACGCCCACGAACAGCAGCGAGAGGTACATGTTCGACCAGTGGAACAGCCGCATCGGCTTGAGGTCCACGACGTCGTCGCTGACCGCGGCCCGGCGCAGCAGCAGGTGCGACTCGACGAGGAACGCGGCACCCAGCACCACCGCGACCGTGGGGTAGAACCAGCCGGTGCCGGCCACCGGCCACAGCAGCAGAGAGGTCGCCACCATCACGTAGGAGTACCCGGTGATCTGGCGGGCCACGGTGCGCGCGCCCGCGACCACCGGCAGCATCGGCACCTCGGCGGCCGCGTAGTCCTCGCGGTACCGGATCGCCAGCGCCCAGAAGTGGGGCGGCGTCCAGAAGAACACCACCAGGAACAGCACGACCGGGGCCCAGGCCAGCTCGCCGGTGACCGCGGTCCACCCGATCAGCGCCGGGAAGCAGCCCGCGGCCCCTCCCCAGACGATGTTCTGGGTGGTGCGGCGCTTGAGGATCATCGTGTAGCCGACGACGTAGAAGACGTTCGCCGCCAGCGCCAGGCCGGCGGAGAGCCAGTTCACGAGCAGCCCGAGCATCACCGTGGAGACCACGCCGAGCATCAGCCCGAACACGAGCGCCGCGCGTTGCGACACCAGGTGCCGCGGGAGCGCCCGGCGACGGGTGCGGCGCATCCGCTCGTCGATGTCGGCGTCGTAGACGCAGTTGAGGGCGTTGGCGCTGCCGGCCGAGAGGGTGCCGCCGACGACGGTCGCCACCACGAGCCCCAGCGGCGGCACGCCACGCTGGGCGAGGAACATCACCGGCACGGTGGTCAGCAGGAGCAGCTCGATGATCCGCGGCTTGGTGAGGCCGACGTACGCCATCACCACGTCGCGCAGACGAGGCGGCGTCGCGCGCGCACCCTCCTGCGTCCGGAGTGAGACGTGGGGATCGACGGCGGTCACACGAACCTCGGGGTCGGGGACGGGCATCCGGCAACGGACGCGCGGGCACCGCGAGTCTAGTGCCGCAGGCGACGCGGTGGCGCATCGGACCGTCTCGGACGGGTGTGCGTCGGGTCACCGCGCCGCAGTAGTCTCCCGAGGGGAGGTGTCCCGGCCTCGAGAGCGGGTACTCCTCCAAAGGTCCCGGAACCCGCCCCTGAGAGGAACCACTGCACGTGAGCAAGCTCGACTGGAACGACATCGACCAGCGCGCCGTCGACACCGCCAGGGTGTTGGCCATGGACTCGGTGCAGAAGGTGGGCAACGGCCACCCCGGTACGGCGATGGCCCTCGCGCCCGTCGCCTACACGCTGTTCCAGAAGGTGATGCGGCACAACCCCGCCGACCCCGACTGGGCGGCCCGGGACCGGTTCGTGCTCTCCGCCGGTCACAGCAGCATCACGCTCTACACGCAGCTCTACCTCGCCGGCTTCGGCCTCGAGCTCGACGACCTCAAGTCGTTGCGCACTTGGGGCAGCAAGACCCCGGGTCACCCCGAGCACGGCCACACCGCCGGCGTCGAGACCACGACCGGCCCGCTGGGCCAGGGCGTCGGCAACGCGGTCGGGATGGCGATGGCGGCGCGGCGCGAGCGCGGCCTCCTCGACCCCGGTGCCGCCGAGGGCGAGAGCCCGTTCGACCACCACGTCTACGTCATCTGCAGCGACGGCGACCTGGAGGAGGGCGTCAGCGCCGAGGCCTCCTCGCTCGCCGGCCACCAGCGGCTCGGCAACCTCACCGCGATCTACGACGACAACGACATCTCCATCGAGGGCGACACCGACATCGCCTTCAGCGAGAGCGTCCCGGACCGGTACCGCGCCTACGGCTGGCACGTGCAGGAGCTCGACTGGACCAACGGCGGCAAGGAGTACGTCGAGGACGTCCAGGCGCTCTACGACGCCCTCGAGGAGGCCCGGCGGGTCACCGACAAGCCGAGCTTCATCAGCCTCAAGACGGTGATCGCCTGGCCGGCCCCGCACGCGCAGGGCACCGGCAAGTCCCACGGCTCCGCCCTCGGCGAGGAGGAGGTGGCCGCCACCAAGAAGATCATGGGCTTCGACCCCGAGCAGACGTTCGAGGTGCCCGCGGACGTGCTGGCCCACACCCGCTCCGCGATCGAGCGCGGCCAGAAGGCCCAGCAGGAGTGGCTTGGCGACTTCGAGGCCTGGGCGCAGCGGAACCCCGACGGCGCCGCCCTCCTGCAGCGGCTGCGCACCCGCACCCTCCCGACCGGCTGGACCGACGCGCTGCCGTCCTTCGAGGCCGACCCGAAGGGCGTCGCCACCCGCAAGGCCTCGGGCGAGGTGCTCAGCGCCATCGCGCCGGTGCTGCCCGAGCTGTGGGGTGGCTCCGCCGACCTCGCCGAGTCCAACAACACCACGCCCAAGGGCCAGCCCTCGTTCATCCCCGAGGACCGCGCGACCAAGGACTTCCCCGGCAACCCGTTCGGCCGGGTGCTGCACTTCGGCATCCGCGAGCACGCCATGGGCTCGATCATGAACGGCATCACCCTGCACGGCGGCACCCGTGTGTACGGCGGCACGTTCCTCGTCTTCTCCGACTACATGCGCCCGGCCGTGCGTCTCGCGGCGCTCATGCACCTGCCGGTGACCTACGTGTGGACCCACGACTCGATCGGTCTCGGCGAGGACGGGCCCACCCACCAGCCGATCGAGCACCTGGCCGCGCTGCGCGCGATCCCCGGCCTCGACGTGGTCCGTCCGGCGGACGCCAACGAGACGGTCGCCGCCTGGCGGACGATCCTGGAGCACACCGACCGCCCGGCCGGCCTCGCGCTGACCCGGCAGAACGTGCCGACCTTCCCGCGCGGCACCGACGGCTTCGCCACCACCGAGGGCGTGGCGAAGGGCGGCTACGTGCTCCTCGACGCCGAGGGCGGCGAGGCCGACGTGGTCCTGGTCGGCACCGGCTCCGAGGTCCAGATCGCGGTGGCCGCCCGCGAGCAGCTCGCCGCCAAGGGCGTGCGCGCCCGCGTCGTCTCGATGCCGTGCCGGGAGTGGTTCGACGCGCAGGACCAGGCCTACCGCGACACCGTGCTGCCGCCGTCGGTGCGGGCCCGGGTCAGCGTCGAGGCTGGCGTCGCCCAGGGCTGGCGCGAGGTCGTCGGCGACACCGGCCGGATCGTCTCGATCGAGCACTTCGGCGCGTCGGCCGACTACGCCACGCTGTACGCCGAGTTCGGCCTCACCGCCGAGGCGGTCGTCCTCGCCGCCGAGGACAGCATCCGCGCCACCCACGTCTGACCCGGCTCGAGCACGGGTATGCCTACTTTCACCATCGAGCACCACGGAGGGTTCCATGTCTGAACGTCTGAAAGCTCTTGCGGACGCAGGAGTATCGATCTGGCTCGACGACCTGTCCAGGGAGCGCATCGAGACCGGCAACCTGGCTGAGCTGGTGAAGCAGAGCTCGGTCGTCGGGGTGACCACCAACCCGACGATCTTCGCCGCCGCCCTTGCCGACGGTGAGCGCTACGACCAGCAGGTCGCCGAGCTCGTCGCCGACGGCGCCGACGTCGACCACACCATCTTCAAGCTCACCACGACCGACGTCCGTGATGCCTGCGACGTCCTGCTCGACGCCTACAAGGCCTCCGACGGGGTCGACGGCCGGGTCTCCATCGAGGTGCCGCCGGGCCTCGCGTTCGACACCGAGGGCACCTCCGCGGCGGCCAAGCTGCTGTGGGCCGAGGTCGACCGGCCGAACCTGCTGATCAAGATCCCCGGCACCTCCGAGGGTCTGCCCGCCATCACCGCCACGGTCGCGGAGGGGATCAGCGTCAACGTAACCCTGATCTTCGGGCTGCACCGCTACGACCAGGTGATGGACGCCTACCTCGACGGGCTCGAGAAGGCCCGTGAGAACGGCCACGACCTCTCCACGATCCACTCGGTCGCCTCGTTCTTCGTCTCCCGCGTCGACACCGAGGTCGACAAGAGGCTCGACGCGCTCATCGAGGCAGGGGGCGACGCGGCCACCCTCGGCTCGCTGAAGGGCAAGGCCGCCGTGGCGAACGCCCGGCTCGCCTACCAGGCGTTCGAGCGGGCGTTCGGCGGCGAGCGGTTCGCCGCGCTGCAGCAGGCCGGGGCACGTCCGCAGCGCCCGCTGTGGGCCTCCACCGGCGTGAAGAACCCCGACTACTCCGACACGCTCTACGTCTCCGACCTCGTGGTCGCGGGCACCGTGAACACGATGCCGGAGAAGACCATGAAGGCGTTCGCCGACCACGGCGAGGTCAAGGGCGACCAGGTGACGACGCAGTACGACGACGCGCGACACGTCATGGACCAGCTCGCGGCCGCCGGGATCGACTACGACGACGTCATCGCCACCCTCGAGAAGGAGGGCGTCGAGAAGTTCGTGGCCTCCTGGGACGAACTGGTCGAGACCGTCAAGGGTCAGATGGGCGGCGCGAAGCGCCAGGCGGACGGTCAGTGAGCGCGGCGCTGGAGGTCTCCGCCACCGGAGCAGCGGCCGACGCCGTCTCCCGGCACGTGCCCACGCTCGTCGAGGAACGCTTCGCGAGCCGGCTGTTCGACCGGGACGCGACGCTGTGGGGCGAGGCGGCCGAGTCCGAGGCCGGCGTGCGGCTGGGCTGGGTCGGTCTGCACCGCTCCTCCCGGCCGCTGCTCGGTGAGATCGCCGCGCTGCGCGAGCAGCTCCGCGAGGAGGGGGTCGACCACGTCGCGCTCTGCGGCATGGGCGGCTCCTCCCTGGCTCCCGAGGTGATCTGCGCCGCCGCGGGCGTCGACCTGACGGTGCTGGACTCCAGCTACCCCGACCAGGTGCGCGCCGCGCTGGCCGACCGGCTCGAGCGCACCGTCGTGGTGGTGTCCAGCAAGTCCGGCTCCACCGTCGAGACCGACTCGCAGCGCCGGGCGTACGTCGCCGCCTTCGAGGCGGCCGGCATCGACCCGACCCGGCGGATCGTGATCGTCACCGACCCGGGCAGCCCGCTGGACGAGCAGTCCCGCAACGCCGGCTACCGCGTCGTCAACGCCGACCCGAACGTCGGCGGACGCTACTCCGCCCTGACCGCCTTCGGCCTGGTGCCCAGCGGTCTCGCCGGCGCCGACATCGAGACGCTCCTCTTCGACGTCGACGCGGTCGCGGACCTGCTGGCCGAGGACGACGAGGCCAACCCGGCGCTCCGTCTCGGGGCCGCCATGGCCGGCACCGAGCCGCTGCGCGACAAGCTGGTGCTCGTCGACGAGGGCTCCGGCATCCCCGGCTTCGCCGACTGGGCCGAGCAGCTGATCGCCGAGAGCACCGGCAAGGACGGGGTCGGCATCCTGCCGGTCGTGGTCGCGGACTCCTCCGACCCCGAGGTCACGCTGCCGCCCAACGACGTCACGGTGGCCCGCCTGGTCGGCGACGACTCCGACGACTCCGGGGACGCGGGCGAGGCCGCGCAGGCGGCGCAGAGCGCCGACTCCGCCGGCGGGTCCGAGGTCGCCGTGGTCGGCACCCTCGGCGCCCAGATCCTGCTCTGGGAGGCGGCGACCGCGGTGGCCGGCCGGCTGCTGGGGATCAACCCCTTCGACCAGCCCGACGTGGAGAGCGCCAAGAAGGCGGCCCGGTCGATGCTGGAGGGCTCCCCGGACACCACCGAGCCGGACGCCGTGGACGGTGGCGTGGAGATCCGCGCCCTCGGCGGCGACTGGCTCGGCGCGGCGTCCACCGTCCGCGACGCCGTCGAGGCGCTGCTGGGCGAGCTCGACCCGGACGCCGGCTACGTCGCGGTGATGGCCTACCTCGACCGGATCGCCGAGGCCGGCCTGGCCGACGTACGCCGCACGCTCGCGATCCGCACCCGCCGGCCGGTCACCTTCGGCTGGGGGCCGCGGTTCCTGCACTCGACCGGCCAGCTGCACAAGGGCGGCCCGGCCGTCGGGGTCTACCTGCAGATCACCGGCACGCCCGAGCAGGACCTCCCGGTCGCCGGGCGCGAGTTCAGCTTCAACGACCTGATCACCGCGCAGGCGGCGGGCGACGCGCGGGTGCTGGCCGACCACGGCCGACCCGTGCTGCGGCTGCACGTGCGCGGCGAGGCCGGACTGCAGACGGTCCGGGACGCGCTCGCATGAGCGCGGACGACAACCCGCTCCGCGATCCGCAGGACCGGCGACTGCCGAGGATCGCCGGCCCCTGCGGGCTGGTGATCTTCGGCGTCACCGGCGACCTGGCGCGCAAGAAGCTGATGCCGGCGGTCTACGACCTGGCCAGCCGGGGGCTGCTGCCGCCCGGGTTCTCCCTCGTCGGCTTCGCCCGGCGGGACTGGGCGGACCAGGACTTCGCCCAGGTGGTCCACGACGCGGTGAAGGAGCATGCCCGCACCGAGTTCCGCGAGGAGGTGTGGCAGCAGCTCGCCGAGGGCTTCCGGTTCGTCCAGGGCGACTTCGACGACGACCTCGCGTTCGCGACGCTGCGACAGACGATCCTCGATCTCGACCGGGTCCGCGGCACCAAGGGCAACCACGCCTTCTACCTCTCCATCCCGCCGCGCTACTTCGCCAACGTGATCGGGCAGCTCAAGGAGCACGGCCTCGCCGAGCAGCAGGCCGGCTCGTGGCGCCGGGTGGTCGTGGAGAAGCCGTTCGGCTCGAACCTGGAGACCGCCCGCGAGCTCAACGCCATCGTCTCGGAGGTGTTCCCGTCCGGGTCGGTGTTCCGCATCGACCACTACCTGGGCAAGGAGACGGTCCAGAACATCCTGGCGATGCGCTTCGCCAACGCGATGTTCGAGCCGATCTGGAACTCGAACTACGTCGACCACGTGCAGATCACCATGGCCGAGGACATCGGCATCGGCGGCCGCGCCGGCTACTACGACGGCATCGGCGCCGCCCGTGACGTGATCCAGAACCACCTGATGCAGCTGATGGCGCTGATCGCGATGGAGGAGCCGACCTCCTTCGACGCACGCAGCCTGCGGATCGAGAAGCAGAAGGTGCTCGAGTCCGTCGTGCTCCCCCGCCGGCTGGACCTGTCCACGGCACGCGCTCAGTACGTCGAGGGCTGGGCCGGCGGCGTCAAGGTGCCGGGCTACAAGGACGAGCAGGACATCCCTGACGACTCCCGCACCGAGACCTACGCGGCGATCAAGCTCGGCATCGACAACCGGCGCTGGAGCGGGGTCCCGTTCTACCTGCGGCACGGCAAGCGCCTCGGCCGCCGGGTCACCGAGGTGGCCGTGGTCTTCAAGCAGGCCCCCCACCTGCCGTTCAGCGCCACCGCCACCGAGGAGCTGACCCACAACGCTCTGGTGATCCGGGTGCAGCCCGACGAGGGCATCACGCTGCGCTTCGGCTCCAAGGTGCCGGGAACCGCGATGGAGATCCGCGACGTCAACATGGACTTCGCCTACGGCGGCTCGTTCACCGAGTCGAGCCCGGAGGCCTACGAGCGGCTGATCCTCGACGTCCTGCTCGGCGACCCGCCGCTGTTCCCCCGGCACGAGGAGGTCGAGCTCTCCTGGAAGATCCTCGACCCGATCGTGGAGTACTGGGCCGGCCACGGCCAACCCGACACCTACCCGGCGGGGACCTGGGGTCCAGCGTCCGCCGACGCGATGCTGGCCCGCGACGGCCGGGTCTGGAGGCGGCCGTGATTGCCATCGAGGACACCAACAGCAGCGAGATCGCCGCCGAGTTCCTGCGCTCCCGCCGACGCGCCGGCAGCCCGGCGATGGGCATGGTGATGACGCTGGTCTTCGTCGTCGACGAGGACAAGGCCTCGGAGGCGATGTCGGCGGCCCGGGCCGCGGCCCAGGAGCACCCGGCCCGCCTGCTCGGCGTGGTGCTCGGCGACGGCCGCGGTGCCGCCCGGGTGGACGCCGAGGTCGGCATCGGCTCCGGGATGTCCGGGGAGCGCGCCCTGATCCGGCTGAGCGGCGCGGTCACCAAGCATCCGGAGTCGGTCGTGCTGCCGCTGCTGCTGCCCGACTCCCCCGTCGTGGTGTGGTGGCCCGGCAGGGCACCGGCCGACCCGGCCGACGACCCGCTGGGCCGGTTGGGCCGGCGGCGGATCACCGACGCGGCCGCCGTACCCACCGGCCGGTCCAAGGCGATGCTCACGCAGTGCAACGCCTACGCCCCGGGCAACACCGACCTGGCCTGGACCCGGATCACGCCGTGGCGGGCCGTGCTGGCCTCGGCGCTGGACCAGGACCCCGGCAAGGTCGTCGGTGCCTCGGTGACGTCGGAGAAGATCAGCCCGAGCGCGGACCTGCTCGCCGCCTGGCTCACCGACCGGCTGCGGGTCAAGGTCGCGCGGGCCGTCTCCGAGGGCCCCGGCATCACCCGGGTCTCGCTCAGCACCCGCGGCGGCGACATCGTGCTGGACCGGCAGGACGGCCGGCTGGCCACCCTCTCGGCGCCCGGCGAGCCGGACCGGCCGGTGGCGCTGCGCCGCCGCAGAATCGAGGAGCTGCTCTCCGAGGAGCTGCGCCGGCTCGACCCCGACGACGTCTACGCCGACACGGTCAAGCGGATGGCCCGGATCGCCGGCGGCAGCACCAGCAGGACGAAGCGATGACCGAGGCCACGGTCGAGGTGGTCCCCGACCCCGAGACGCTCGCCACCCGGGTGGCCGCCCGGCTCCTCGAGCGGCTCGCGGCGGTGCAGGCCGAGGGGCGGGTGCCATCGATCTCGCTGACCGGCGGCAGCATCGCCGAGAAGCTGCACCGGGAAGTTGCCCGGCTCTCGGCCACGTCCGGGGTGGACTGGTCCTGGGTCGAGGTCTGGTGGGGCGACGAGCGCTTCGTGGCCCGCGACGACGCCGATCGCAACGCCCGCCAGGCGCGCCACGCGCTGCTCGACCAGGTGCCGGTCGACCCCGCGCGGATCCACGAGATGCCGGCCACGGGCGACGGCGACATCGAGCACGCCGCAGCGGCGTACGCCGAGGAGCTGCGCAGCCGCAGCGAGGGCCCGTTCGACGTGATGATGCTTGGCATGGGGCCCGACGGCCACGTGGCCTCGCTGTTCCCCGGGCACCCGCAGCTCGACGTCGACGACCGCGACGCGGTGGCCGTGACGGACTCCCCGAAGCCGCCGCCGCAGCGGGTCAGCCTCACCTACCGCGCGCTGAACCGGTCGCGGTCCGTGTGGTTCCTCGTCACCACCGAGGACAAGGCCGAGGCGGCCGCCGCCGCGATCAGCGGCGCGGACCGCCACGACTACCCGGCAGCCGGCGTGCACGGCCAGGACGAGACGGTGTGGTTCCTCGACGAGGCAGCGGCCTCACGCCTCGGCTGAGCACGACCCGGAACGGCGCGAGCCGCACCGGTCACCGGCAGATCAGAAGATGATGTCGCCGCTCTTGCGCCGGGACCGGAGCATCTGGATGGCCTCGTCGAGGATCTCCTCGGCCTCCTTGTCGGAGCGCCGCTCCTTCACGTAGGCCAGATGCGTCTTGTACGGCTCGATCTTGGGCGGCGGCGGCGGGTTCTCGGAGTCCAGGCTCGCCGGCAGACCGCACCGGGGACAGTCCCAGGAGTCCGGGATCTGCGCCTCGACGGCGAAGGTGATCACCGACTGGTGCGCGTGAGCACAGAAGTAGACGACTCGCTGACGCGGAGCGGCTTCGCCACGCTCCGCCTCTCCCATCGGGCCGGCCCCCACCCGGCTGCCACGAATGGCGTTTCCTCCACCAGCCACGCTTAGAGCTCCTCGTCGTTCTAGTTGCCGGCTTTGAGCAGCAGACCGAGGGCGACGACACAGGCGCCCCAGATCAGACCGGCACCCACGGTGATCCGGTCCAGGTTCCGCTCGGCGACCGAGGACCCCCCCAGTCCGCTCGAGACCCCGCCACCGAACATGTCGGAGAGCCCGCCGCCGCGGCCCTTGTGCAGCAGCACCAGGACGATCAGCAGCAGGCTGGTCAGGATCAGGAGAACGGTGAAGACGGTAGCCACGAGCGAAAGCCTAACTCACGAAAGCGAACCTCAGATGACAGGCATGTCGTAGAACCGACAGATGCCGCCGAACTCGTCTGCCTGCAGGCTGGCGCCACCCACCAGACACCCGTCCACGTCCGCCTTCTCCATGATGCCGGCGACGTTCGCCGCCTTGACCGAGCCGCCGTAGAGGATCCGGCAGGCGGCCGCCGCTTCTTCCGACACCGTCTCCGCGAGTCGGGTCCGGATCGCCGCGCAGACCTCCTGCGCGTCGTCCGGCGTGGCCACCTCGCCGGTGCCGATCGCCCACACCGGCTCGTAGGCGATGACCAGGTCGGCGACCTGCTGCTCGGTGAGCCCCGCGAGCGAGCCGTCGACCTGCGCGAGTGTGTGCTCGACCTGGCGGCCCTCCTTGCGCACCTCGAGACCCTCGCCCACGCAGACGATCGGGGTCATCCCGGCACCGATGGCCTTCTTGGCCTTGGCGTTGACCACCGCGTCGGTCTCGGCGTGGTGCTCCCGGCGCTCGGAGTGCCCGACGACGACGTACGAACAGCCGAGCTTGGCCAGCATCGCCGCGGAGATCTCGCCGGTGTAGGCGCCCGCGTCGTGCTCGGAGACGTCCTGCGCCCCGTAGCCGATCTCGAGCCGGTCCCCGTCGACCAGGGTCTGCACGCCGCGGAGGTCGGTGAACGGCGGCAGCACGACCACCTCGACCTTGGCGTAGTCGTGCTTCTTGTCCGACAGCGTCCAGGAGAGCTTCTGCACCAGGACGACCGCCTCCTGGTGGTTGAGGTTCATCTTCCAGTTGCCCGCCATCAGCGGGACGCGCACGTTCTTCGCAGCCATCGTGGATCGGTTCCGTTCAGTGGGAGGTGGGCTCGGCGGGTCCACCCGCCGGCGGGTCAGGACAGGACGTCGATGCCCGGGAGCTGCTTGCCCTCGAGGTACTCCAGGCTGGCGCCGCCACCGGTCGAGATGTGACCGAAGGAGGCCTCGTCGAAGCCGAGCTTGCGGACCGCGGCCGCCGAGTCGCCGCCACCGACGACCGAGAGCCCGTCGACCTGGGTCAGCGCCTCGGCGACGGCACGGGTGCCGCCGGCGAACGCGTCGAACTCGAAGACGCCCATCGGCCCGTTCCAGAAGACCGTCCGGGCGTCGGCCAGCGCCGCGGCGAAGGCCTTCGCCGACTCGGGCCCGATGTCCAGCCCGATCTTGTCGGCGGGGATCGCGTCGGCGGCGACGACCGAAGGCTCGGCGTCCGCCGAGAACTCGTCGGCGACCACGATGTCGGTGGGCAGCAGGATCTGCACGCCCGACTGCTCGGCCCGCTGGAGGTACTCCCGGCAGATGTCGAGCTGGTCCTCCTCGAGCAGGCTCTTGCCGATCTCGTGTCCCTGGGCCTTGAGGAACGTGAAGACCATGCCGCCGCCGATGAGTAGGCGGTCGGCCTTGCCGAGCAGGTTGTCGATGACGCCCAGCTTGTCGGAGACCTTGGAGCCGCCGAGCACGACCACGTAGGGCCGTTCCGGCTCCTCGGTCAGCCGGCGCAGGACGTCGATCTCCTTGGCCACCAGACCGCCCATCGCATGCGGCAGGCGCTGCGCGACGTCGTAGACCGAGGCCTGCTTGCGGTGCACGACCCCGAAGCCGTCGCTGACGAACGCGTCACCGAGGGCCGCGAGCCGGTCGGCGAACTCGCCCCGGACCGCGTCGTCCTTGCTGGTCTCGCCCTCGTTGAACCGGACGTTCTCGAGGACGGCCACCTGGCCGTCCTCGAGCGCGTCCACGGTCGACCGGGCGCTCTCCCCCACCGTGTCGGTGGCGAACGCGACGTCACGGCCGAGCAGCTCGCCGAGTCGCTTCGCCACCGGGGCGAGGGAGTACTGCGGGTCCGGAGCACCCTTGGGGCGGCCCAGGTGGGCGGTCACGACCACCCGCGCCCCGGCGCCGGCCAGCTGCTCGATCGTGGGCACGCTCGCCCGGATCCGGCCGTCGTCGGTGATGGTCTGCCCGTCCAGGGGCACGTTGAGGTCGGAGCGCACGAGGACGCGCCGGCTCCGCAGGTCCCCCAGGGACTCGATGCCGCTCATCAGGTCAGAGCGTCTCGCCGACGTAGCCGACCAGGTCGACCAGACGGTTGGAGTAACCCCACTCGTTGTCGTACCAGCCGATGACCTTGACCTGGTTGCCGAACACCTTGGTGAGACCGGCGTCGAAGATGCACGAGCTCGGGTCGGTCACGATGTCGGAGGAGACGATCGGGTCCTCGGTGTACTTCAGGAAGCCCTTGAGCGGGCCCTCGGCGGCGGCCTTCACCGCGGCGTTGACCTCCTCGACGGTCGTCTCGCGGCCGGCCTCGAAGGTGAGGTCGGTGGCGGAGCCGGTCGGGATCGGGACCCGGAGCGCGAACCCGTCGAGCTTGCCCTTGAGCTCGGGCAGCACCAGGCCGATCGCCTTGGCCGCGCCGGTCGAGGTCGGCACGATGTTGAGCGCGGCGGCGCGGGCACGACGGAGGTCCTTGTGCGGGCCGTCCTGCAGGTTCTGGTCCGCGGTGTAGGCGTGGATGGTCGTCATCAGGCCCTTGACGATCGTGAACTCGTCGTTGAGGGCCTTCGCCATCGGCGCCAGGCAGTTGGTGGTGCACGAGGCGTTGGAGATCACCGTGTGCGCCGAGGGGTCGTAGTCGGTGTGGTTCACCCCCATGACGACGGTGATGTCCTCGTTCTTCGCCGGGGCGGAGATGATCACCTTCTTGGCGCCGGCGTCGATGTGCGCCTTGGCCTTGGTGGCGTCGGTGAAGAAGCCGGTGGACTCGATGACGATGTCCGCCCCGAGGTCCTTCCACGGCAGGTTGGCGGGGTCGCGCTCCTCGAGGGAGGCGAAGCTCTTGCCGCCGACCGAGATCGAGTCACCCGTGGCCTCGACGTCCTCGGGCAGCCGGCCCAGGATCGAGTCGTACTTGAGCAGGTGCGCCAAGGTCTTGTTGTCGGTCAGGTCGTTGACGCCGACGATCTCGATGTCGGCACCCGACGCCTGCACGGCTCGGAAGAAGTTGCGGCCGATGCGGCCGAATCCGTTGATGCCCACGCGTACGGTCACGGGTCAGGTCTCCTCGTTAGCGGTCAGGTGCGAGGTCGCCCGATGGGCACCTCGTCACCGACCCTACCGTGGTCGGAGCACCCGGAAACAGGCCGTTCGCCCTACGTGCGGGTAACCAACGGCAGGGGTGCACCGTGCTACGAACGCCGATCTCCGAGGGTCGGCGCGGCCCGCCGGGCCGACCGCTCCGGGCGTTGCCCGGGCCGACTCCGCGCGGTCGTCTCAGGCCTGCTCGGCGAGCATGTCCGGGGTGAGGCTCGACTCGGTGTCGGGGATGCCGAGCTCCTCGGCGCGCTTGTCGGCCATCGCGAGCAGCCGCCGGATCCGCCCCGCGATCGCGTCCTTCGTCAGCGGCGGCACGTGCAGCTGCCCGAGCTCCTCGAGCGAGGCCTGCTTGTGCTCGAGCCGCAGGTCGCCGGCCATCTTCAGGTGGTCGGGGACCTCGTCGGCCAGGATCTCGAGCGCACGCTCCACCCGGGCGCCGGCGGCGACCGCGGCGCGGGCCGAGCGGCGCAGGTTGGCGTCGTCGAAGTTCGCCAGCCGGTTCGCGGTCGCGCGGACCTCACGCCGCATCCGGCGCTCCTCCCAGGCCATCAGCGACTCGTGGGCGCCGAGCCGGGTGAGCAGCGCCCCGATGGCGTCGCCGTCCCGGATCACCACCCGGTCCACACCGCGGACCTCGCGGGCCTTGGCGGAGATGCCGAGCCGGCGGGCGGCGCCGACCAGGGCGAGGGCCGCCTCCGGGCCGGGACAGGTGACCTCCAGCGCGGACGAGCGGCCCGGCTCGGTCAGCGAGCCGTGCGCCAGGAACGCCCCCCGCCAGGCCGCCACGGCGTCGCAGCCGGCCCCGGAGACCACCTGGGGCGGCAGCCCGCGCACCGGCCGGCCGCGTCCGTCGAGGAGCCCGGTCTGGCGGGCCAGGGCCTCGCCGTCGCGGACCACGCGGACGACGTACCGGCTGCCCTTGCGGATGCCGTTGCCGGAGACCATCACCACGTCGGAGCTGTGGCCGTAGACCTCGGCGATGTCCTTGCGCAGCCGACGGGCTGCGGCGCCGGTGTCGAGCTCGGCCTCCACCACGATCCGGCCGCTGACGATGTGCAGACCACCGGCGAAACGCAGCATCGAGGAGACCTCAGACTTGCGGCAGCAGGTCTTCGTCACCTGAGTGTTGGCCAGTTCCGCCTTGACCTGTGCCGTCATCGCCATGCGTCCGATCCTGCCACGTCTGGGTCTGGAGCCCGATTCCCGCCTACGCGCCCAGAGGGTCCTGTGGGCTCGGTCACCCTACGTGCCGGCGAGAATCGCTGCATAGGCATTGGCCAACTTCTGCACGTCGTGCTGCGGCGACCCGTCCGCGGCCGCCACGTCGGCGACCACCAGCCGGGCGCCGAGCGACGACGCGGCGTTGCGGAGCAGCCCCTCGTCCCCGACGCTGGCCCGGTCGGCGAGCACCACGTCGACGGAGAGGTCGGGCGCGTGCTCGGCCAGCACCTCGAGATGGTTCTCCTGGGAGAAGCCGTCGGTCTCCCCCGACTGCGGCCCCAGGTTCACCGTGACGATGGTGCGGGCCGGCGTGCGGACCAGGGCGTCGCGCAGCTCGGGGACCAGCAGGTGCGGGATGACGCTGGTGAACCAGGAGCCGGGGCCGAGCACCACCCAGTCGGCGCGGTGCACCGCCTCCAGCGTCTCCGGGCAGGCCGGCGGGTCGGTGGGCTCGAGCTCGACGGAGAGCACGCGTCCCTCGGTGGAGGCCACCTCCACCTGCCCGCGCACGGTCGTCAGCGCGGCCGGGTCCCCGGCGACCAGGCCCTGCACCTGCGCGGTGATGTCGATCGGCGAGACGGACATCGGCAGCACCCGGCCGTGGGCGCCCAGCAGCCGGCCCACCCAGTCCAGCCCGGCGACGTGCTCGCCGAGCAGCTCCCACAGCGAGACGATGAGCAGGTTGCCGAGCGCGTGCTCGTCGAGGTCGCCGTCGGAGGAGAACCGGTGCTGGAGCACGTCGGCCCAGGTGCGGCCCCAGTCGTCGTCCCCGCACAGCGCCGCCAGCGCCATCCGGAGGTCGCCGGGGGCAGCACCCCGAACTCGCGGCGCAGCCGGCCCGACGAGCCGCCGTTGTCGGCGACGGTGACCACGGCGGTCAGGTCGTCGACGACCCGGCGCAGTGCGGACAGCGAGGCGGCGAGGCCGTGGCCGCCGCCGAGCGCGACCACCCGCTGCCCGCCCGCGGCACCGGCGGGCACGCGATGCTGCTCCACGCTCACTCCCGCCCGAGGTCGCGATGGGTCGAACGTGCGTCGATGCCGACCACCCGGAGCCGTGCGGCGATCTCCTCAGCCATCGCGACGCTGCGGTGCTTGCCGCCGGTGCAGCCGATCGCCACGGTCATGAAGCGCTTGCCCTCGCGGAGGTACCCGGTCACGACGGTGCGGATCAGGTCGACGTACTCGGTGAGGAACTCCTGCGCCTCGGGGCGGTCCTTGACGTAGTCCGCGACCGGCTCGTCGCGGCCGGTCAGCGGCCGGAGCTCGGGCACCCAGTGCGGGTTGGGCAGGAAGCGCATGTCCGCCACCAGGTCGGCGTCGACGGGGATGCCGTACTTGAAGCCGAAGCTGACCACGGTCGCCTTCATCGCGGTGGTGTGCTCGGTGCCGAACGCGTCGGCGATCTTGTCGGTGAGCTGGTGCACGTTGAGGGTCGAGGTGTCGATGACCAGGTCCGCCTCCGAGCGCAGGTCGGCCAGCACCACCCGCTCGCGGGTCAGGCCGTCGAGCAGCCGGCCGCCGTCCTGCAGCGGGTGCGGGCGGCGCACCGCCTCCTGGCGGCGGACCAGCACGTCGTCGTTCGCCTCGAGGAAGACCAGGGTCGTGCGCCGGCCGGTGGTGCCGCGGGCGATCACCTCGCGCAGCCCGGCGAAGAAGGACCCGGAGCGGACGTCGACCACGACGGCGATCGGCTGCAGCAGCCCCCGGGACTCGTCGACGAGCCGGACCACGTCGGCCACCAGCTGCGGCGGCAGGTTGTCCACGACGTAGAAGCCGAGGTCCTCGAGCTCCTTGGCGGCGGTGCTGCGGCCGGCACCGGTCATGCCGGTGACGACGACGAGCTCGCCCCGGTGGTCGGCGACCGGGGGCCGGGTGGCGGTCATCAGGACTCCTCGATCTCTCCGGTGGCCGTGTTCACGCTCACCGTGCGGGTGCGGGTGGGCTGCTGCTCCAGCGCAGCGGCGATCGCCTCGGCCGTGCGCGGCCCGATGCCCGGCACGGCGGCGATCTCGTCCACTGTGGCAGCACGCAGCTTCTTCAGCGAACCGAACTGCCGCAGCAGGCTCTTGCGCCGGACCTCGCCGAGCCCCGGCACGTCGTCGAGCAGGCTCTCCACCATGGTCTTGGAGCGCCGGGACCGGTGGTGCGTGATCGCGAACCGGTGCGCCTCGTCCCGCACCCGCTGCAGCAGGTAGAGCCCCTCGCTGGTGCGCGGCAGGATCACCGGGTCCTCCTGGTCGGGGAGCCAGACCTCCTCGAGCCGCTTCGCCAGTCCGCAGACCGGTACGTCGTCGATCCCGAGCTCGTCGAGCGCCCGCTGCGCGGCGGCGACCTGGGGCGGCCCCCCGTCGACGACCACCAGGCCCGGGACGTAGGCGAACTTCTTCGGCCGGCCGGTCTCGGGGTCGATCAGCGCCGGCCCGCTGTCCGCGGTGTCCGCCTCGCCGAGGCCGTCGAGGTCCGGGGTCTCCGCCCGCTCGTCGAGCAGCCGGCGGAACCGTCGGGTGATCACCTCGTGCATCGAGGCGACGTCGTTCTGCCCCTCGACGCCGCGGATCACGAAGCGGCGGTACTCCCCCTTGCGGGCCAGTCCGTCCTCGAAGACCACCATCGAGGCGACGACCTCGGTGCCCTGCAGGTTCGAGATGTCGAAGCACTCGATGCGCAGCGGAGCACCCGGCAGCTCCAGCGCCACCTGGATCTCCTCGAGCGCCCGGTTGCGGGTGGTGAGGTCGCTGGCCCGCTTGGTCTTGTGCAGCCCGAGCGCCTGCAGCGCGTTGCGCCCGACGGTCTCCTGCAGCGCCTTCTTGTCCCCGCGCTGCGGCACCTTGATGCTGACCCGCCCGCCGCGCAGGGTGGCCAGCCACTGCTCGAGGGTCTCGTGGTCCTCCGGCAGCGCCGGCACCAGGATCTCGCGCGGGATGGACTCGCCGGACTCGTCGGCGTAGAGCTGCAGCAGGAAACCCTCGACCAGGCCAGCGGTGTCGGCGTCGTCGACCTTGTCGGCCACCCAGCCGCGCTGGCCGCGCACCCGGCCGCCGCGGACGATGAAGATCTGCACCGCCACCTCGAGCGGGTCCTCGGACAGCGCGATCACGTCGGCGTCGGTGCCGTCGCCGAGGACCACCGCCTGCTTCTCCATCGCCCGGCGCAGCGCCCCGATGTCGTCGCGCAGCCGGGCGGCCCGCTCGAAGTCGGTGTCGGCGGAGGCGGCGTACATCTCCTTCTCGAGGCGCTTCATGAACGCGCTGGTCTGCCCGCCCATGAAGTCGCAGAAGTCCTCGACGATCGCTCGGTGCTCCTCGGCACTGACCCGCCCCACGCAGGGGGCGGCGCACTTGCCGATGTAGCCGAGCAGGCACGGCCGACCGATCTGGGCCGAGCGCTTGAAGACACCGTTCGAGCACGACCGCATCGGGAAGACCCGGAGCAGCAGGTCGACGGTCTCGCGGATCGCCCAGGCATGGGAGTAGGGGCCGAAGTAGCGCACGCCCTTCTTCTTGGCGCCGCGGCCGACCATGACCCGCGGGAACTCCTCGTTGAGGGTCACCGCCAGCCAGGGGTAGGACTTGTCGTCGCGGTACTTCACGTTGAACCGCGGGTCGTACTCCTTGATCCAGGAGTACTCCAGCTGCAGCGCCTCCACCTCGGTGCCGACCACCGTCCACTCGACGCTCGCAGCGGTGGTGACCATCGTCTGGGTGCGCGGGTGCAGGTTGCCGAGATCCTGGAAGTACGACGTCAGCCGGGCCCGGAGGTTCTTGGCCTTGCCGACGTAGACCACCCGGCGGTGCGCGTCGCGGAAGCGGTAGACGCCCGGCGAGTTCGGGATCGAGCCCGGAGCAGGGCGGTACGTCGACGGGTCGGCCACGAGCCAACCCTACGGGGGCGTTCCGACGGTCCCGCGACCGCCGGACGTGGCCCCGGACACGCCCGCCCGGGTCCCTGCCGGGACCGGCTCAGCCCAGCACGACCTGGTCGCCCTTGACCTTGAACGGGGCCGCGGCGAGCGGCGTCGTGGCCGGTCCCTGGGCCACCGAGCCGTCGGCGATCGAGAACTGGCTGCCGTGGCAGGGGCAGATGATCTTGCCGTCCGCGACCGACCCGACCAGGCAGCCGGCGTGGGTGCAGACCGCGGTGAACGCCTTGAACTCGCCCTTGCTCGGCTGGGTGACGACGACCTTGGCGTCGGGCAGGATCACGCCGCCGTCGACCGGCACGTCGGCCGTGGCCACCGTGCCCGCCGAGGAGCCGCCGGATCCCGAGGTGCCGCCGGCCGGCGCCTGCGGCGAGGAGCCGCCGGTGGAGTTCGAGGAGCTGCCGCACGCCGCGAGCAGCGGCAGCGCCAGACCTCCCAGCGCGGCGCCACGGACGACTCCGCGGCGGGTGAGCGGCTCACCGGACCGGCTCGCCCGGGACTCGTCGGACAGGTGGGTCATGGCTGCTCCCGTGTCGGTCGTGGCCGTGGTTGGTTGACCATCACACTATCCGCGGGTGGGTGAGGGTTGCTGAGAGCAGCCTGTCAATCCGCCGCCGCGCGGACCAGCGGCAGTCGGGCCCGCGCCGGTCGGACTCGCCGGTCGGACCCGCGCCGGTCGGACCCGCGCCGATCGCTCAGCTCTTGCGGCTGACCGCCCGCTTGGCCGTGGCCCGCTTGGTCGCGGCGGACCGGCGCGCCGGGGCCGCCGCGCCGGCGGGGGCCGTGCCGGCCGCGGCCGTGGCGACCGCCCGCTTGCGCGGTGCCTTCGGCTGCTGGACGAAGGTCCCCTCGAGCAGCGGCGCGAGGAACTGGCCGGTGTAGCTCTCGGCGGTGGCCGCGACCTCCTCGGGGGTGCCCTCGGCGACGACGTAGCCGCCGCGGTTGCCGCCCTCGGGCCCATGTCGATCACCCAGTCGGCGGTCTTGATCACGTCGAGGTTGTGCTCGATCACCAGCACGGTGTTGCCCTGGTCGACGAGCCGGCCGAGCACCAGGAGCAGCTTGCGGATGTCCTCGAAGTGCAGGCCGGTGGTCGGCTCGTCGAGCACGTAGACCGTGCGGCCGGTGGACCGCTTCTGCAGCTCGGCGGCGAGCTTGACCCGCTGGGCCTCGCCCCCGGACAGGGTCGGCGCCGGCTGGCCGAGCCGGACGTAGCCGAGACCGACGTCCACGAGGGTGCGCAGGTGCCGGGCGATCGCCGGGATCGCCTCGAAGAACTCCACCGCCTCCTCGATAGGCATGTCGAGCACCTCGGCGACGGTCTTGCCCTTGTAGTGCACCTCGAGCGTCTCCCGGTTGTAGCGGGCGCCGTGGCAGACCTCGCACGGGACGTAGACGTCGGGCAGGAAGTTCATCTCGATCTTGATCGTGCCGTCGCCGGCGCAGGCCTCGCAGCGGCCGCCCTTGACGTTGAACGAGAACCGGCCCTGCTGGTAGCCACGGATCTTCGCCTCCGGGGTGCTGGCGAAGAGCTTCCGGACGTGGTCGAAGACGCCGGTGTAGGTGGCCGGGTTGGACCGCGGGGTGCGGCCGATCGGCGACTGGTCGACGTGGATCACCTTGTCGACGTTGTCGAGGCCCTCGATGCGCCGGTGCCGCCCCGGGACGGTGCGCGCGTTGTAGATCTGCTTGGCCAGCGAGGTGTAGAGGATGTCGTTGACCAGGGTGGACTTGCCGGATCCGGAGACACCGGTGACCGCGACGAACACCCCGAGCGGGAAGGCCACGTCGATGTCCTGCAGGTTGTGCTCGCGGGCTCCGCGGACCACGAGCTGCCGGCCGGGCGTCCGCGGGCGGCGTACGTCGGGCACCGGGATCTTCTTGCGGCCGGAGAGGTAGAGGCCGGTCTGGGAGTCGCGGTGGTCGAGCAGCTCCTGGACCGTGCCGGAGACGACCACCTGTCCCCCGTGCTCACCGGCGCCGGGACCGATGTCGACCACCCAGTCGGCGACCCGGATGGTGTCCTCGTCGTGCTCGACCACGATCAGGGTGTTGCCGAGGTCCTTGAGCCGGACCAGGGTCTCGATCAGCCGGTGGTTGTCACGCTGGTGCAGCCCGATCGACGGCTCGTCGAGGACGTAGAGCACGCCGACGAGCCCGGCGCCGATCTGGGTCGCGAGCCGGATCCGCTGCGCCTCGCCGCCGGACAGCGAGCCCGACGGCCGGTCGAGCGAGAGGTAGTCCAGGCCGACGTCGAGGAGGAAGTTGAGCCGCTCCTGGATCTCCTTGAGCACCCGCTCGGCGATCTGCTTCTCGCGCGTCGACAGCTCGATGGTGCGCAGGAAGTCGGCGGTCTCGTTGATCGGCAGCGCGCAGACCTCGGCGATGCTCTTGCCGCCCAGGGTGACCGCCATCGACACCGGCTTGAGCCGCGAGCCGGCGCACGTCGGGCACGGCACCTCGCGCATGAAGCCCTCGAAACGCTCCCGGCTGGTGTCGGACTCGGCCTCCCGGTGCCGGCGCTCGATGTAGGGACGGACGCCCTCGAAGCTGGTGTAGTAGGAGCGCTCCCGGCCGTAGCGGTTGGTGTGCCGCACGTGCACCTTGGTGCTGTGCCCGTCGAGGATCGACTTGCGGGCCTTGGCGGACAGGTCCTCCCAGGGCGTGTTCAGGTCGAACCCGAGCTCGTCGCCGAGCGCGTTGAGCAGCCGCAGGAAGAAGTCGGAGACGTGCGCCCCCGACCACGGGCCGATCACGCCCTCACCGAGGGTCTGGGAGGGATCGGCGATGACCAGCTCGGGGTCGACCTCCATCCGGGTGCCCAGACCGTGGCAGGCGACACAGGCGCCGAACGGCGAGTTGAACGAGAACGACCGCGGCTCGAGGTCGTCGGTGTCGATCGCGTGGTCGTTGGGGCAGGCCATCTTCTCCGAGAACCGCATCTCGCGGCCCGGGTCCTTGTCCGGCAGGTCGACGAAGTCGAGCAGCACCAGGCCGCCGGCCAGGCCGAGCGCGGTCTCCACCGAGTCGGTGAGCCGGCGCTTGGCGGACTCCTTGACCGCCAGCCGGTCGACGACGACCTCGATCGTGTGCTTCTTCTGCTTGTCGAGCTTCGGCGGCTCGGTCAGCGGATAGGTCTCACCGTTGACCCGGGCCCGGGAGAAGCCCTGGGTCTGGAGCTGGCGGAACAGGTCGACGTACTCGCCCTTGCGGCCGCGGATCACCGGCGCGAGGACCTGGAACCGGCGGCCCTCCTCGAGGGTGAGCACGCGGTCCACGATCTGCTGCGGGGTCTGCCGCGAGATCGGCGCGCCGCAGGTCGGGCAGTGCGGCCGGCCGGCGCGGGCGTAGAGCAGCCGGAGGTAGTCGTAGACCTCGGTGATCGTGCCGACCGTCGAGCGCGGGTTCTTCGACGTGGACTTCTGGTCGATCGAGACGGCCGGGCTCAGGCCCTCGATGAAGTCGACGTCCGGCTTGTCCATCTGGCCGAGGAACTGCCGGGCGTAGGCCGACAGCGACTCGACGTAGCGGCGCTGCCCCTCGGCGAAGATGGTGTCGAACGCGAGGCTCGACTTGCCGGACCCGGAGAGCCCCGTGAAGACGATGAGCGCGTCACGGGGAAGGTCGAGGGAGACGTCCTTGAGGTTGTGCTCCCGGGCTCCCCGGATGATCAGCTGGTCAGCCACGGAAGGTCCTCGCTGTCGGCTCTGGTGCGGTGCGGGCAGCACCCTTGACCCGTGGGCACGGGTGTTCGAACAGGTGTTCGCCATGATACCGGTTCTGGACAAACCGAGGCTCGGGGCCACGGTCGTCCGGCGGCTCGAGACGGGTCACGCCTCCTGACGCTAACCGGGAGCACCGACAAGTTCTTCCCGGGCCGGACCGGATCGAGGCAGCCACGCCCGTGACCCCTGCCACAGTCCGTCGTTGTCCCGGAGGAGCCGTCCCCGACGGGCGGCCGGAGAGCAGCGGAGGTCGAGGGTGATGGGCGAAGAGCGCCGAGCAACGGGCCGGGCGGTCCGAGCCCGCCGGGCAGGCCTGATGGCGGGCGGGGTCGCCGCGGTGGTCGTGGCCGCGCTGCTGCCGTCCCCGGCGTACGCGCACGGCGGCGACGGTCACGCGGAGAGGATGCACACGGAGTACGCCGCCGGGACCACCGTCCCGCTGGTGACCAGCCCGAACATGCACCTGGTGTCGAGCAACCCCGGCTCCGCCGGCATCTCCGGCTGCTTCATGAAGTCCGCCCCGCTGTTCGTGGTCTCCAACCTGGACTCGGTGAAGGTGTACGACGTCGGCGACCCGGCCCGGCCCACGTTGGCCGGTGTGCTGCCGAGCCTCCAGTTCGAGAACGAGGCGATGAGCTGCGGCGAACGCCGGACCGGGAGCGGCACCTCGCGGTTCGTCCTGATCGGTGTCGACCTCTACCAGGCCTCGCCCGACGACCTCGACCACGCGAACCTGAGGCCGCTCGACGGCTACGAGATGGTCCTGGTCGACGTCACCGACCCCGCCGCACCGAGGATCCGCTCCCGCGCCGCCAGCACGACCAGCACCCACACGGTCACCTGCGTCGCGGACACGGACTGCCGCTACGTCTACTCGGCAGGCAGCGGCACCTCCTTCTCGGTGTTCGACCTGACCGACCTCGACCACCCGGTCGAGGTGGACAGCGACCCGGCGGTGCCCGGGGTGCAGCCCTTCGAGTCGCCGACGGCCGGCCACAAGTGGAACTTCGACGGAGCGGGCTACGGCACCCACACCGGGTGGGGAGGCTCGGGCATCTTCGACGTGAGCGACCCGCTCGCCCCACGGCTGGTCACCACCACCGGCGCGGCCGGCCGGGGCGAGGACCCGGCGTACCCGGGGTGGAACGACTTCATCCACCACAACTCGTTCCGGCCCAACGCCGCCGCCTTCGTGCCCGACGCGGAGCCGTCGCTGGCGAACGGCAACGTGCTGCTCGTCACCGAGGAGGACTACGAGCAGACCGACTGCAGCCTGGCCGGCTCCTTCCAGACGTGGTGGGTCAGGCGTCTCGACGGCACCCCGGACGCGATCGTGCCGCTCGACAAGGTCGAGCTCAGCGACCTCGGCACCTTCCCGGTGCCGCAGTACGCCTTCTGCTCCTCGCACTGGTTCGACTTCCACCCCTCGGGCATCGTCACGGCCGGCTTCTACGGCGGTGGCACGCAGCTGATCGACGTCCGCGACCCCCGGCACCTCTCGTCCTACGGACACGCCACCTGGGGCGCCTCCGAGGTGTGGGACAGCTACTGGGCGCCGGTCTACAACCGGAAGGGGGTCGCCACCGGCCGCTCGACGAACCTGGCCTACTCGGTCGACCTCGTGCGAGGCCTGGACGTGTACGGCGTGGACCTGCCCGCCGGCGACACCGCGACCGCAGGACCGGTCCTCCCAGGCACGACGCGCGACCCGGTCGGCTGGCGGGGCTAGGGTCACCTCGACGGCAGCGGCACCCCGGGCGAGCGAGGGTGCCGCCCGCGTGGACCCGAGAGGCGGAACCCATGACCTATCACGGCTCGGTCACCCCCGGCGGCCCGGCGGAGGTCCGGGAGCTGGCGCACCTGATCATCACCAAGCTGGCGGTCAGCGAGATGGCCAACAACGTCTACCTGCTGCGCTGCCGGCTCACCGACGAGCAGGTGCTCATCGACGCCGCGGACGACGCGCCGGCGATCCTGTCGATGGTCGGCGAGGACGGCCTGGCCCGGATCGTCACCACCCACAAGCACTGGGACCACCACCGTGCGCTCCCCGACGTGGTGGCCGCCACCGGTGCCGAGACGATCGCCGGCGAGGCAGACGCGGCCGAGCTGCCGGTGCCCGTGGACCGCACGGTCACCGACGGCGACCGGATCGCGGTCGGCCGGGCCGAGCTGGAGGTGATGCACCTCGTCGGGCACACACCGGGATCGATCGCGCTGCTCTACGACGACCCGAACGGCACCCCGCACCTGTTCACCGGCGACTCCCTCTTCCCCGGCGGGGTGGGCAAGACCTGGTCGGAGGAGGACTTCGGGACCCTCGTCGACGACGTGGAGCACAAGGTCTTCGACCGGCTGCCCGACGAGACGTGGTTCTACCCCGGCCACGGGGACGACTCCACCCTCGGCGCCGAGCGGCCCCAGCTCGGGGAGTGGCGCCGGCGCGGCTGGTGACCGACGACACGTCCACCGCTGACCGGGTTGTCCGCAAACGCCCACATCAGTCGCCGTCCGGGCCTACCGTCAGGCCATGGGCAAGTTACCCGGGATGCTGGTGGTGTGCGTGGTGGCCGTGGTGTGCGGTCTTCTCGGGGCTGTCGGCGGCGTCACGCTGCTGCAGTCACAGCTCCAGGGACCGCAGGGTCCGACCGGGCTGCAGGGCGCCCCGGGTGAGCCGGGAGCGGCCGGTGTCGACGGGGTGGACGGCGTCGACGGGGAGCCCGGCGCCCGCGGACCCCGGGGAGCAGCCGGCAAGCCTGGCAAGCCCGGCAAGGCGGCAGCCGACCAGCCGGTGGACATCGGCACCCAGAACTGCGCCGGCCGGTCGGTCGACGTGGTGACCGACGTGACGATCCGCGGCACCAAGATGCAGCTCCAGAAGCAACCGGTCTGCGTCACGGGCTGAGACTCCCGTAGCCTGCGGCCATGATCGAGCTCAGGACGCCGGTGGAGATCGAGCAGATGCGGCCGGCCGGCCGCTTCGTCGCCGAGGTGCTGACCCGGCTGCGTGAGGCCGCCGACGTGGGAGTCAACCTGCTCGAGCTCGACGCGCTGGCGCACCGGATGATCCGCGAGCGCGGCGCCGAGTCCTGCTACATCGACTACCACCCGTCGTTCGGCGCGCGCCCGTTCGGCTACGTGCTCTGCACCTCGGTCAACGACGCGGTGCTGCACGGTCTCCCCCACGACTACGTGCTGCAGGACGGGGACCTGCTGAGCGTCGACTTCGCCGCCTCCGTCGACGGCTGGGTCTCCGACTCCGCGCTGAGCGTCGTCGTCGGCACGCCGCGCGACGGGGACCTGGAGCTGATCGCGGTCGCCGAGCAGGCGCTCGAGGCCGGGATCGGGGCGGCAGTGCCGGGCAACCGGATCGGCGACATCTCCGCCGCGATCGCCGCGGTCGCCCACGGCGCCGGCCTGTCGATCAACACCGAGTTCGGCGGCCACGGGGTGGGCCGCACCATGCACGGCGACCCGCACGTGGCCAACGACGGTCGTCCCGGGCGCGGGTATCCGCTCAAGCCAGGGCTGGTCATCGCCATCGAGCCGTGGTTCCTGGCGGCCACCGACGAGCTCCGGATGGACCCCGACGGCTGGACGCTGCGCAGCGCCGACGGCTCGCGCGGCGCCCACGCCGAGCACACCGTCGCGATCACCGCTGACGGCCCGCTGGTGCTCACCGCGCGGGACTGACCCGGCGCGTCCGGCACCTCACAGCGGCCGTTGGTACTGCACCGCGCGGCCGATCGGCCGGTAGCCGAGCTGCTCGTTGACCGCGATCATGTGGTCGTTGGACTCGGCGTTCCAGGTGTCGACGGTCTCGAGCTGCGGCTCGGCCTCGTGCAGCCAGCGCACCATGCCGGCCTTGAGCAGCAGCCCGAGCCGGTGCCCGCGGTGCGCGCGCACGACGCTGGTGTCGTGCTGGTGGCCCAGGCCGGGCCGCTCCCCCTCGACCGCCACGATCGTGTGCCCGGCGAGGACGCCGGTCTCCCGGTGCCGGGCGAGCAGCCGGTACAGCCGCTGCCCCCGGGCCAGCACGGCGTCCTCGTAGCCGCGGACCCGCTCCGGCGGGAACACCTCGTCCTCGATGTCCAGGTCGTCGGTCGGCGCGTCGTTGATCGCCGCGGTCAGCTCGGCGACCGCGTCCAGCATCCCGGCGGGGGTGCGGCCCCCCACCCGGACCAGCTCGTACGCCGCGGCGGCGGCCCGCGCCTCGGCGTACAGCTTCTCGACCAGCTCGGGGTCGACCTCGGCGAGCACCTGCCGGCGGTTGATCGCCTGCGACCGCCGCTCGAAGCCGTGTCCCTGCGCGAAGGCCGCGAGGCCCGGGTCGTCCCAGGCGTCCGCGCCCACCTTGGTGCGGCCGCAGGCCCGCGCCTCCTCCAGGAGCCGGGCGAGCAGCGCGGTGCCGACACCGCGGCGCCGTTCGTCGGGATGCACCGACACCCCCAGCCAGGCGAGGTCGGTGTTGTCCCACTCGCTGGTCCAGAGCTCGCCGGCACCGACCAGCCGACCTGCCTCCCGGACCGCGAACAGGCGCGGCGGCTCGCCGTCCCAGCCGTGCCGCAGCATCCCGGCCAGGCCCGTCGTGGTCCACGGGTGGCTCCACGGCGCGTCGACCGCGTCGACGGCGTTGTAGAGCCCGACGACCTCCTCGACGGGGGCAGCCGCCTGCGGCTCGTCGATCCTCAGCTCCTCGATGCCCATGGCGCCAGGGTCCCCCGCCCGGGCCGCCGGGGCCACCGGTTTTCCCGGGCGTCCGTGCCGGCTGCGGGACCCGCCGGCGGCGCGACTAGCCTGGCCGCATGTCGCGGTCGTTCCTGGTGCGCCAGCTGCTCGGCTCCGCCCTGACGGGCAACGCGCTCCGCCCCCCGCAGCACTACCTCGCACAGATCCCTGCGATGTTCGCCGGCTGGCTCAGCGGCGAGCTCGCCCCGCACCTGCTCACGCTGACCGTTGCCGACACCGCCCTCCAGCTGCGTCGCCGCGATCGGAGCCGGCTCGGCCTGGTGCTGGCCGCGGCGAACACCGTCGGCCTGGCCACGCTCGTCGCTGAGTCGCTGGGGCGCGGCACCGGGTCGACGCGGCCCTGGTGGAAGGCCTCGGCGCCGACTACGAGCAGCGGCTCCGGGAGACCTACACCGACCTCGACCTGTCCACGCCGCTGAGCCAGCTGGCCTGGCCGTTCCGTCTCCTCGACGACCCCGGGCATCCCGTCGAGGTGATCCGCGACGTGCCCTACGAGGAGGCGCACGGACGCCGCGGGCTGCTGGACGTCTACCGGCAGCGCGGCGCCGACCTCGGTGCCGCGCCGGTGCTGGTCCAGGTCCACGGCGGTGCGTGGACCATCGGCAGCAAGGACTACCAGGCCCTCCCTCTCATGCACCACATGGCGGCCCGCGGCTGGGTGTGCCTGGCGATCAACTACCGGCTCAGCCCCCGCGACCCCTGGCCGGCCCACATCGTCGACGTGAAGCGGGCCATCGCCTGGGCCCGCGAGCACGCCCACGAGTACGGCGGCGACCCGTCCTTCCTGGCCATCACCGGAGGCTCGGCGGGCGGTCACCTGGCCGCCCTCGCGGCGCTGACGCCCGGCGACCCGCGGTGGCAGCCCGGCTTCGAGGACGCCGACACCCATGTGGACGCGGCGGTGCCGTTCTACGGCGTCTACGACTTCGCCGGGGTCACCGGCACGCCGCGGGCGACGGCGATGCGCGACCGCTTCCTCGGCCCGAGGGTCCTCGTCGCCGACCCGCGGGAGCGGCTGGCCGACTTCGAGGAGGCCTCTCCCCTGCTCCGCGTCGGCCCGGACGCACCCCCGACGATGCTGATCCACGGCCGCCGCGACTCCCTCGTCGAGGTCGGCCAGGCCCGGGAGATGGCGCGCACGCTCCGGGCGACCAGCAAGCGCGAGGTGGTCTACGCCGAGCTGCCCGGGGCCCAGCACGCCTTCGACACCTTCCCCTCGATCCGCAGCGCCGCGGTGGTCCGCGGCGTGGAGCGGTTCCTGCGCTGGACCTACGACGCCGCGGTCCAGGCCGCCGTACGCGAGGAGCAGCGGTGAGCGCGATACCTCCCGAGCTGCTGGCCCGCGCCCGCGCCGCGAAAGGGTTCATGCCCGAGGACGAGGGCGACCTGCTGCACCGGGTCGCGCTCGAGCAGCTGCGTCACGGACCCGGCCTCGAGGTCGGCAGCTACTGCGGCAAGTCCGCGATCTACCTGGGCGCGGCCGCACGCGCGGTCGGCGGCACGGTCTTCACCGTGGACCACCACCGCGGGTCCGAGGAGAACCAGGTGGGCTGGGAGTACCACGACCCGACGCTCGCCGACCCGGCCACCGGCCGCCTCGACACGCTGGCGACCTTCCGCCGCACCATCGCCGACGCCGGGCTCGAGGAGCAGGTGGTGGCGGTGGTCGGCCGGTCCACGACGGTGTCGCGGCACTGGCGCACCCCGCTGTCGCTGCTGTTCGTCGACGGCGGGCACACCGACGAGCACGCCGGCAACGACTACACCGGCTTCGGGCGCTGGGTCTCCCGCGACGCCGTGATGGTCGTCCACGACGTCTTCCCCGACCCGGCCGACGGAGGCCAGGCGCCCTACCGGGTCTACCTGCGGGCGCTGGCGTGCGGCTTCGAGGAGACCGCCTCGCTCGGCTCCATGCGGGTGCTCACCCGGGTCGGCGGCGACGCCGGCGACCCGGTCAGCTGACCTGGCCGCGGGCGCCGCTGCGCACGCAGCCGCACTGCAGGCCGGTCACGGGGACGTCGTCTGGGAGCGTGCTGCCGCGGAAGATGTCCGAGCCCGGCGTGGTCCGCGACAGCGCGTCGACCGCGAGCAGGACGGCGGCGGAGGTGTACGTCGTGTGCTCCTCCGGCCAGATGGCCTGGTCGGGGTAGACGTAGCCGGTCCAGTAGCTGCCGTCCTCGCCGCGCAGGTGCTGCATCTCGTGCACCAGCGTCCGCGCCCGGTCCTGGTCGCCGACGGCGTCGAGGGCGAGCGCGAGCTCGCAGGTCTCGGCCCCGGTGACCCACGGGTTGGTGTCCACGCAGCGGATCCCGAGACCCGGCACCACGAAGTCGTGCCAGCGGGAGGCCAGCAGCGCCCGGGCGTCCGGGCCGCGGACCGCACCGCCGAGCACCGGGTAGTACCAGTCCATCGAGTACGCCGACTTGTCCAGGAACAGGTCCCGGTGCCGGCGCAGCGCGTGCCCGAGCCGGCCGCAGGCGAGCGCCCAGTCCGGCTGCGGCTCCTCGAGCAGCGCCGCGATCGCCAGGCCGGCCCGCAGCGCCTGGTAGATGCTCGAGCTGCCGGCCAGCAGCGCACTGTCGTCCACGCGTCCCTCGGCGTCCCGGGCCCAGGCGATCCCGCCGAAGGGCACCTGCAGCCCGACCACGAAGTCCAGCGCGGCCCGGACCGCCGGCCACGTCCGGCGTACGAAGCTCTCGTCGCGTCGGACCAGCCAGTGGTGCCAGACGCCGACCGCGAGGTAGGCGCTCATGTTCGTCTCGGCGACGGGGTCGTCGACCCGGCCGCCGAGGAAGGTCATCGGCCAGGAGCCGTCGGGCCGCTGGGTCTCCAGGCACCAGTCGTAGGCACGGTGCGCGGCCTCGACCTCGCCCCCCACCAGCAGCGCCATCGCCGCCTCGACGTGGTTCCACACGTCGGTGTGCTGGCCCTGCGCCCACGGCAGGGCACCATCGGGCTCCTGGAGGGCGGCGACGGAGGCGGCGGTGGCGGCGACCTCCGCGGCGCTGATCAGCCCGGGGAGGGCCGGGAGCTCAGGACGCATCCGGCTTGCGCAGGTAGACGACCAGGCTCTTGCCGACCAGCGGGTTGAGCACCCGCTCGGCGACCCGGGTCAGCCTCGGCCGCTTCATGATGTCCCAGACCAGCAGCCGGTGGTAGCCCTTGACCAGCGGGTGCTGGTCGTTGTCGACGCCGACCGCGCACTTGAGCCACCAGTACGGCGCGTGCAGGGCGTGCGCGTGGTGCCGGCCGAGCAGCTCCAGCCCGGCCGCCTCCAGCTTCCCCACCAGCTCGTCGCCGGTGTAGATCCGGACGTGGCCGCCCTCCACCTCGTGGTAGGCGTCGGAGAGCGCCCAGCACACCTTCTCCGGCAGCCAGCGCGGCACGGTCACGGCGATCGTGCCGCCCGGGCGCAGCACCCGGACCAGCTCGGCGATCGCGGCGGTGTCGTCGGGGATGTGCTCGAGGACCTCCGCGGCGACGACCCGGTCGAACTCGGCGTCGGGGAACGGCATCGCGAGCGCGTCGCCCTGCTTGATGTCGGCCTCCGCCCCGGCCGGCACCTCGCCGGCGACCCTCATCGCGCCGAACAGCTCCAGGACACCGGCGAGCTCGTCGCCGTCCTGGTCGAAGGCCACCACGTCGGCGCCCCTGCGGAACATCTCGAACGCGTGCCGGCCGGCGCCGCAGCCCATGTCGAGGACGCGCTCACCGGCCCGCAGCCCGAGCCGGTCGAAGTCCACGGTCAGCATCGTCGTCTCCTCGTCACCCGTGCCAGCCGGGGCTCTTCTCTGGTGGGACCGGCGCCGGCGGCCGCCTCGACGGCCTCGCGGTACGCGGCGGCGGTCCGCTCGGCCACGGCCCGCCAGCCGAACTCGTCGAGGGCGCGCTGTCGACCGGCGGCCCCCATCCGGGCCCGGCGGTCCGGGTCGTCGAGCAGCGCCTCGAGCGCCAGCACGAGCTCGCCGACGTCGCCGGGCGTGACCAGCTCGGCGCACAGCCCCTCGGGGCCGACGACCTCCGGGATCGCCCCGGCCCGGCTGACCACCAGCGGCGTGGCGCAGGCCATCGCCTCCACGGTGGGCAGCGAGAAGCCCTCGTAGAGCGACGGCACGCAGGCGATCTCGGCCGAGCCGACGACGGCGGCGAGCTCGGCGTCGGAGATCCCGTGCACGAACCGCACCGCGTCGCCGATCGCGAGCCGCTCGATGAGCTGCTCGGTCGGTCCGCCCGGCTTGGGCCGGCTGACCAGCAGCAGCTCCACGTCGCGTTCGGTGCGCAGCTTGGCGAACGCCTCGAGGAGCACGCCGGTGCCCTTCATCGGGGTGTCGGCGCTGGCCATCGCCACGATGCGGCCGGGCACCCGCGGGGCCACCGCCTCGTCGGGAGGACGGAAGGCCGAGTCCACGCCGAGCGGCACGACCCGGATCCGCTCCGGGTCCACGCCGAAGTCCGCGACGATGTCCCGCGCCGAGCTCTCGCTGACCGTGAGGACGGTGGCCAGCCGGCGGGCCACCCGCGCCTGCATGCGCAGGAAGCCGTACCAGCGGCGCAGGCCCAGCCGCTTCTTCCAGGTGCCGGCCGCGGCCAGGTCGACGCGGCGGTCGAACGTGATCGGGTGGTGGATGGTGGCCACCAGCGGCAGACCGGCCCGCTCCAGGCCGAGCAGCGCGTCGCCGAGCGTCTGGTTGTCGTGGACCACGTCGAAGTCGTCGAGCCGCTCCCGGAGCATCCGGGCCACCCGCAGGCTGAAGGTGCGCGGCTCCGGGAAACCGGCGGTCCACATCGTCGCGACCTCCAGCACGTCCACGGCGTCGCGGATCTCCGAGGGCCGCGGGGTCCGGAACGGGTCCGGCTCGCGGTAGAGGTCGAGGCTGGGCACCGGGGTGAGCCGGACCCCGGGGTCGAGCTCGGGATAGGGCTGACCGGAGAAGACCTCGACCTCGTGGCCGAGGGCGACGAGCTCGCGGCTCAGGTGCCGGACGTAGACACCCTGCCCGCCACAGTGCGGCTTGCTGCGGTAGGACAGCAGAGCGATGCGCAAGCCGGTCTCCCGCAGCGGTCTCGAAGGGTCATGGTCGGTCCAGAGGGGTGCAACAGGTTCCTATTGTGCAGGTCGCCGGTGCTAGCCTGGTCGTCGCCCTGGACCCGTGAGAAGCGCAGGAGGGCCACGGTCTTGACCGCCACCGCGTCGCTGACCGTCGACACGCTGGGCTCGGCCACGCAGCGCGAGCGGCACCAGCGGATCCTCGACGTCACCCTCGAGCTGGCCACCGCCGGCGGCTACGACGCCGTGCAGATGCGCGAGGTCGCCGATCGCGCCGGGGTCGCGATGGGCACCCTCTACCGCTACTTCCCCTCCAAGCTGCACCTGCTGGTCAGCTGCCTGGCCCGGGAGCTGGAGCGCTCGAACGCCCGGCTGGACCGTCGGCCGGTGAGCGGCGGCACCGCCGCGGACCGGGTCGCGCACGTCCTGGACAAGATGACCCAGGGGCTGCGCCGCGACCCGCACCTGACCGAGGCGCTGACCCGGGCGTTCATGTTCGCCGACGCCTCCGTGGCCGCCGAGATCGCGGTCGTCGAGGGCCACGTCTCGCACCTCCTGCTGCACGCGATGGCCGGTCCCGAGCCCGACCCCGAGGCCGGCACCGGCCCCGGGACCGCACCCGGGGGCGAGGCCCAGCGCGACGTCGCCAAGGTGATCGGCGACGTGTGGCTGGCCAGCCTGGTCCAGTGGGTGACCGGTCGCACCTCCGCCGAGGACGTCTCGCGCTCGCTCGACGTCGCGGTGCGGCTGCTGCTCAGCGGATCCCGGTGACCCGCTCCCCCGACGACCCGGGCGTCCCTGCCACCCCGCCCGCCCCGCGGCGATAGCCTGCCGCCCATGCCCGATCAGCCTGACCTGCCCGAGTCCGCCGCGGCGTCGCTGCTGCCCACCCTGCCGGCCGAGCTCGGCGCGGCGGTGCGCGAGTGCGCCGACGACCTGGTCGCCGCCTCGCCGCAGCGCACCGGCACGGTGTCGGTCTGGCTGGGCGACCTCGACCTCGCCGTGCACCTGAGCCACGACGCCGACGCCGAGCACTACGCCGCCAGCACGATGAAGCTGCCGCTGCTGCTCGCGGCCTACCGACGCCACGAGGACGGCTCCCTCGACCTCGACGCCGAGGTGCCCGTGCACAACCGGTTCGCCTCCGCGGCGGACGGCACGGCGTACTCCCTAGACCGCGACGACGACCAGGACGACGAGACCTGGGAGCTGGTCGGTGGCCGCAGCTCGCTGCGCCGGCTCGCCGAGCACGCCACCGTGAGGTCGGGCAACCTCGCCACGAACCTGCTGCTGGAGCACGTCGGCGCCGGTGCCGTCGCCTCGGTGCTCTCCGACGCGGGCTGCTCCTCGTCGACGACGCTGCTGCGCGGGATCGAGGACGCCGTGGCCCGGGAGGCGGGCCTGGACAACGTCGTGACCGCGGCCGACCTCGGGCAGGTGCTGCGCGGCATCGGCAACCGCTCGCTGGCCCAGCCGGCGACCTGCGTCGCGGTCGAGGAGGTGCTGTCGCGGCAGACCTACCGCGACGGGATCCCCGCCGGGGTGCCGGCCGGTACGCCCGTCGCCAACAAGACCGGCTGGGTCGAGGGGGTCAGCCACGACGTGGCCCTGGTCCGGCCCGAGCGTCGGCCCGCCTACGTGCTGGTGGTGCTGACCTCCGTCGACGTGCCGGAGGAGACGGCCACCGAGGCCATCGCCGACATCAGCGCGCTGGTCTGGGAGGGGTGGCACCGGTGACCCGGGTGGCCGGGGTCGCGACCACCCGACTGTCCGCGCGGCTGCACACGCCGTTCGTCACCGCGCTGCGCCGCACCACCACCGTGGACACGGTCGTGGTCCGCGTCACCGACAGCGACGGCGTCACCGGCTGGGGCGAGGCGCCGCAGGTGTGGCAGGTGACCGGCGAGTCGCTCGCCGGCGCCGAGGCCTGCCTGGAGGGACCGCTGGCGGCGGTGGTCACGGGGCGGTCCGTCGAGGACCTGGCCGCGACCTGCCGGGCCGTGCAGCACGCGGTCGCCGGGAACCACGGCGCGAAGGCGGCCCTCGACGTCGCCCTGCACGACCTCGCCGCCCGCCGGCAGGGGCTCAGCCTGCCCCGGTTCCTGGGCACCGACGTGCACCGGCTGCCCACCGACGTCACGCTGGCCGCCGGCGACGCCGGGACCCTCGCCGCCACGGCCGGCCAACGGGTCGGTGACGGCTTCGAGGTGCTGAAGATGAAGGTCGGCACCGACGCCGCGACCGACGTCGCTCGGGTGCTCGCGGTGCGGGAGGCGGTCGGCCCGGACGTCTCGCTGCGCCTCGACGCCAACCAGGGCTGGACCCCGCGCGAGGCGGTGACCGTGGTCTCCGCGCTCGAGGACGCCGGTGCCGCCGTCGAGCTGGTGGAGCAGCCGGTGCCGGCCGCGGACCTGGACGGCCTGGCGTGGGTCACCGCGCGCGTCGGTACGCCGGTGATGGCCGACGAGTCGGTCTACGGCCTCCGCGACCTCGTCGAGGTGATCCGGAGGCGGGCCGCCGACCACGTCAACGTGAAGCTCGCCAAGTGCGGTGGCCTCTCGGTCGGCCGGGCGTTGCTCGACCTGGCCCACGCGCACGGGATGGGGACGATCGTCGGGTCGATGATGGAGTCGCCGCTCGGCGTCGGCGCGGCCGCCAGCCTGGCCGCGGCGGCCGGCACCACCCTGGTGCCGGACCTGGACGCGGCGTGGTGGCTCGCCGCCTCACCCTTCCACGGCGGGCTCAGCTACGACGGCGCCTCGGTCGTGCTGCCCGACACCGCCGGCCTCGGCGTCGAGGGGCTGCGATGAGCCGGCACCCGCTGCACGGGCACCCCGACCTGCGGGAGGTGAGCGTCCCCGTCGCCACCATGTGGACCGGGCCGGACGCGCCCCGCGACCTCGACGAGGCCGCCGTCCGGGACCGGCCCGACGCCGCCGAGTGGGTGGCCGTCCTGGATGCCGAGGGCACCCCGGAGCGGCGGCTCGGGCTGCACGGCCGCACGCTCACGCAGCTGCTGCTCGGCGACGCCGCGCTGGTGCTCGAGGAGCGGGACGACTGGGTGCGGGTGGCGGCGATCGGCCAGAGCTCGTCGGCGCACGCCCGCGGCTACCCGGGCTGGGTACGCCGCAGCCACCTCGGCGCGCCCGTCGACCGCACTGCCGGCGCGACCGCCTTCGTGGTGGTCGCCGCCGCACCGCTGCTCAGCGCGGACGGCGCCACGACGGCGCTCTCCTGCGGCACCGCTCTGGGGGTGCTGGCGGTGGCCGGGCAGGAGGTGGAGGTGCTGCTCCCGGGAGGCACGAGCGGCATGCTGCCCCGCTCGGCGGTCCGGCTGGGGCACGAGCAGCAGCAGCCGGCGTACGGCCCCGACGACCTGCTCGCCACCGCCCGGCAGTTCCTCGGGGTGCGCTACCTGTGGGGCGGCACGTCCGGGTGGGGCCTGGACTGCTCGGGGCTGGTCCACCTGACGCTGCGCACCCACGGCGTGCTGGTGCCCCGCGACGCGTTCGACCAGGCGGCGGCGACCCGCGACGTGCTGCCGGTGCCGCTCGACGAGGTGCGCCCCGGTGACCTCTACTTCTTCGCCCGGCCCGGCGAGCGGGTCTACCACGTCGGCTTCGTGACCCGGCCGGTCGGCGACGACGGCTCGCGCTGGATGCTGCACGCCCCGGAGGGCGGCGCCGGCTCCATCGAGGACGCCCCGATGACCTCCGACCGGGTCGAGAAGCTCGTCGCGGCCGGCCGGGTGCTCAAGCCCGACGCCGGCCAGCTCGCGACGTACTAGCTCAGCTCTTCGCGTCCGCCGGCTCGCGCGCGTCCCGGCGGCGCGACACGGCGAGGCTGGTCACGGTGGTGACCGCCAGGGTCCCGATGATGACGGCGAGCGACACCAGTGTCGGGATGTCAGGGGCCCAGGAGACGTGCTCGCCGCCGTTGATGAACGGCAGCTCGTTCTCGTGAAGGGCGTGCAGGACCAGCTTGACCCCGATGAAGCCGAGCAGCACGGCGAGGCCGTAGGAGAGGTAGATCAGCCGCTCGAGCAGGCCGCCGATCAGGAAGTAGAGCTGGCGCAGCCCCATCAGCGCGAAGATGTTCGCGGTGAGCACCAGGTAGGGCTCCTCGGTGAGGCCGTAGATCGCCGGGATCGAGTCGAGGGCGAACAGCAGGTCGGTGGTCCCGAGGGCCACCATCACGATGAACATCGGCGTGATCAGCCGCTTGCCGTTCTCCTTGATCCACAGCTTGGCGCCGTGGTACTCCTTCGTCGCCGGCAGCGCCTTCTCCACCCAGCGGATCAGCCGGTTCTCCTCGAAGTCGTCCCCTTCGTCGTCGGAGGCGTCCCTGGCCAGCTTCACGGCCGTGTAGACGAGGAAGATCCCGAAGATGTAGAAGATCCAGCTGAACTGCTCGATGGCGGCGGCGCCCACCGCGATGAACAGGCCGCGCATGATCAGCGCCAGCACGATGCCGACCAGCAAGGCGGTCTGCTGGTACTCCTTCGGCACCGCGAACTTCGCCATGATGATCAGGAAGATGAAGAGGTTGTCGACCGACAGCGAGTACTCGGTGAGCCAGCCGGCGAAGAACTCGGTGCCGTACTGGTGCCCGGCCAGCACCCACACCCCGATCCCGAACGCCACCGCCAGCCCGACGTAGAGGCTCAGGTAGGCCGAGACCTCCTTCATCGACGGCTCGTGAGGACGACGGCCGACGATGACGACGTCGAAGAGCAGGATGGCCAGGGTGACGACGATGGTCGTCCACCAGACCCAGTCGGAAACATTCACGAACTAGTCCTCCGGACAGCTCTCGGGCGGGCGGGCGCAACAGTCGGCGACCCGCCACGTGGGCAAGCAACTGGTTCCGGAGGTCTCTTCCGTCCGCCCGGACGACGCCGGGCCTCGGACCAACGGCGCCGGGCCACACCGGCCACTGCTACGACCGGACGTGTCCGTGATGACGACACCGCTGCGGGGGAATACTCCCCTCCACAGCGCTCATTCTCGCAGACATCGGCCCGGATCGCCGCATCGTGGACGCCGACCTAGCGTGCCCCGGCCTCCACCATCTGCCGCAGCTCCTTCTTCAGGTCCGAGATCTCGTCGCGCAGCCGTGCCGCCAGCTCGAACTGCAGCTCGGCGGCGGCGTTGTGCATCTGCTCGGTGAGCTGCTGGACGAGCTCGGCCAGCTCGTGGCTCGGCAGCCCGGCGAGCTCGGCGGCGTGCTTGCCGGACTCGCGCGACAGCCCGGGCACCGGCGCCTTGCCGCGGCCCTTGCCCTGCTGCTGCCAGGACTTGAGCAGCTCCTCGGTGCTCTCGTCCTCACGCGCCAGCATCTCGGTGATGTCGGCGATCTTCTTGCGCAGCGGCTGCGGGTCGACCCCGTGGGCCGTGTTGTAGGCCACCTGCTTCTCGCGGCGCCGGTTCGTCTCGTCGATGGCGCGCTCCATCGAGTCGGTGATCTTGTCGGCGTACATGAACACCTGACCGGAGACGTTGCGGGCGGCCCGGCCGATCGTCTGGATCAGCGACTTGTCCGAGCGGAGGAAGCCCTCCTTGTCGGCGTCGAGGATCGCCACCAGCGACACCTCCGGCAGGTCGAGGCCCTCGCGGAGCAGGTTGATCCCGACCAGGACGTCGTACTGGCCCATCCGCAGCTCGCGGAGCAGCTCGATCCGGCGCAGCGTGTCCACCTCGCTGTGCAGGTAGCGGGTGCGGATGCCGGCCTCGAGGAGGTAGTCGGTCAGGTCCTCGGACATCTTCTTGGTCAGCGTGGTGACGAGCACCCGCTCGTTCTTCTCGACGCGCAGGTTGATCTCGTGGATCAAGTCGTCGATCTGGCCCTTGGTCGGCTTGACCACCACCTCGGGGTCGATCAGCCCGGTGGGCCGGATGATCTGCTCGACCACCTGCGGGACGCCGTCGTCCCCGGTGACCCGGCTCAGCTCGTAGTTGCCCGGCGTCGCCGAGAGGTAGATCGTCTGGCCGATCCGGTCGAGGAACTCCTCCCACCGCAGCGGCCGGTTGTCCATCGCGCTCGGCAGCCGGAAGCCGTGGTCGACCAGGTTGCGCTTGCGGGACATGTCGCCTTCGTACATCCCGCCGATCTGGGGGACCGCGACGTGCGACTCGTCGACCACCAGCAGGAAGTCCTCGGGGAAGTAGTCGAGCAGGCAGTTCGGCGCCGAGCCGCGGGCCCGGCCGTCGATGTGCATCGAGTAGTTCTCGATCCCGGAGCAGGAGCCGACCTGGCGCATCATCTCCACGTCGTACGTCGTCCGCATCCGCAGCCGCTGGGCCTCGAGCAGCTTGCCCTGCCGCTCGAAGGTGGCCAGCTGGTCCTCGAGCTCGAGCTCGATGCCGCGGATCGCCCGCTCCATCCGCTCCGGGCCGGCGACGTAGTGGGTGGCGGGGAAGATGTGCAGCTCGGTGTCCTCGGTGACGACCTCGCCGGTCACCGGGTGCAGGGTCATCAGCCGCTCGATCTCGTCGCCGAAGAACTCGATCCGGATCGCGAGCTCCTCGTAGACCGGGAAGACCTCGAGGGTGTCCCCGCGGACCCGGAAGGTGCCGCGGGTGAACGCCATGTCGTTGCGGTTGTATTGGATCTCCACGAGCCGGCGCAGCAGCTTGTCGCGCTCCCACTCCTGGCCGACCTTGAGCCGGACCATCCGGTCGACGTACTCCTGCGGGGTGCCGAGGCCGTAGATGCAGGACACCGTGGAGACCACGATCACGTCGCGGCGCGTGAGCAGGGAGTTGGTGGCGGAGTGCCGCAGCCGCTCGACCTCCTCGTTGATCGACGAGTCCTTCTCGATGTAGGTGTCGGTCTGCGGGACGTAGGCCTCGGGCTGGTAGTAGTCGTAGTAGGAGACGAAGTACTCCACCGCGTTGTTGGGCAGCAGCTGACGCAGCTCGTTGGCGAACTGGGCCGCCAGGGTCTTGTTGGGCTGCATCACCAGGGTCGGCCGCTGCAGCCGCTCGACCGCCCAGGCGACCGTCGCGGTCTTGCCGGTGCCGGTGGCACCGAGCAGCACGACGTCCTTCTCGCCCGCGAGGATGCGGCGCTCGATGTCGGTGATCGCCGTCGGCTGGTCGCCCGACGGCTGGTAGTCCGACTCGACCTTGAAGGGCGCCACCCGGCGCTGGAGATCGGTCACTGGCCTCATGGGTCCAGGGTAGTCAGGCGCCCCGACAGTTCCGGTGGGCCGACCTCGCTAGATTGCTCCCGTGAGCAGGCGACCGGGACCCACCGGCCCCTTCCGTCTCTCGACGGGGTCCCGGGGGTCGATGATGGCGGTGCTCAAGCGCGCGCTCCTGGCCCTGCTCGGCGTCCAGCTCACGCTGGCGCTGGCCCTGACGCTGGTCGACTCCTACCGCCGGCGGGGCAAACGGCCCAAGCCGTTCCCGGTCGTGCGGCCGGCGGAGGTCCGGATCGGCGACGGCACGGTGACGACGTACGCCTTCGGCGAGGACCTCTACCAGGACATGCTCGCGGCGATCCGCTCCGCCCGCGAGCAGATCCTCTTCGAGACCTACATCTGGAAGGGCGACGAGGTCGGCGAGCAGTTCAAGCGCGCGCTGGCCGAGGCCGCCGGCCGCGGGGTCGAGGTCTACGTGATCTACGACGGCTTCGCGAACCTGGTCGTCAGCCCGCGGTTCAAGCGCTTCGGACCCCGGCTGAAGGTGCTGGAGTACCCCGTCTACGCCGCCGGCTGGCGCTTCTTCGACCTGCGCCGCTACGGCCGCGACCACCGCAAGATCCTGGTCGTCGACGACCGGGTCGGCTTCGTCGGCGGCTACAACGTCGGCACGGCGTACGCCACCGAGTGGCGCGACACCCACGTCCGGATCACCGGCCCCGGCGTGTGGGACCTCAAGCGAGCCTTCGCGGACTTCTGGAACCTGCACCGCAAGCCCCGGCACGGGCACCGGCCGCTGCTGCTGGAGACGGCGGCCGACTGGGAGCCGCGGATCCGGGTGCACCGCAACGTGCCGCGCCTGTGGATGTTCCCGATCCGCGGGATGTACCTCGAGGCGATCAACCGGGCCTCGGAGCGGATCTGGATGACCCATGCCTACTTCATCCCGGACACGGACTTCGTCGAGGCGCTGAAGGCGGCGGCGCGGCGGGGGTCGACGTCCGGGTGCTGGTGCCGCGCACCTCCAACCACGTGGTGGCCGACTGGCTCTCCCGCGGCTACTACGGCGAGCTGCTCGGCGCCGGCGTGCGGATCTTCCGCTTCGACGGCGCGATGGTGCACGCGAAGACCTCCACCATCGACGGCCGCTGGTCCACGGTGGGCACCGCCAACATCGACCGGCTCTCGATGACCGGCAACTACGAGATCAACGTGGAGTTCATCGACGCGGCGATGGCCGCCGAGATGGAACGGATCTACGCCAGCGACCTCGGCAACGCCGTGGAGCTCACCGAGGCGGAGTGGGAGGCGCGCGGCGCGCACCGCAAGTTCACCGAGCTGGTCCTGGCCCCGCTCCGCCCGCTGCTCTGAGACCCGCGAGCACCCCGTCGAGGGCGCGCCGGAGCTCCTCGGGGTCGAGCCCGTCGGTCGCGAGCACCGCCACGTCGCGGTCCTCGAAGACGACCGCGCGCACGCCGGGCACGGCGGCGAAGCGCTCCTCCAGGCTCGCGTAGGCCGCCGCGCCGAGCAGGTCCTCGACCTCCTCCGGCAGGCTCACCTGCACGTCCCACGGACCACCCGTCAGCGGCGTCACCTCGACGGTGACGGGTCCGGCCGGCGGCGGCGCGGCGGCGGCGCGCGGGCCGTCGGCCTCGCCCAGGTCCGGGGCATCCGCGAGCCGGCCGCCGCGCGCGTACTGGTCGATCATCTTCGGCACGAGGGTGGAGAGCGGTCGGCCGGTCCGCCCCGAGAGCGAGTCGGCCACCGCCAACGACGCGAGACGCTGCGGGGTGTTGACCACGCCCTGCAGCACCGGCTGGTGCCCGGTGACGTAGCGCGGATCGGAGTCGAAGACCCACCGGGCACCCGTGGCAGCCGTGATCACCTCGGCCACGACGGCGGCGAGCCCCTCGACCCACTCCGCGCCGGCCTCGGTCCAGTCGGGCCGGTGGCCGGGCGGCTCGAACCAGAACGGCTCGGCCGTGACCGGTCCCGGGTCGTGCGCCCTGGCCGCGGCGAACGAGGCCAGGGCGTCGAGCGACTCGACCGACCCGTCCACCGGGGGGCCGCCCGCGGCAGCCACCCGGTCCCGGAACCACGGCAGCCGCCAGTCCAGCTGCGCGACGTAGGCACGCGCCAACGGGAGCGCGATGTCGCGAGGGACCGGGGAGCCGCTGTCGAAGTGAGGCGTCATGGCAACCAGATCCTGACCTTGATGCCGCGCGGCTTCAACTCCTCCAGCACCGGGGGGCGCTGCTCATGCGCCGTCCGCGCTCCCTCAACCCCCACCAGACGCCGGACCGGCCGCCCGCGCACGGGCGGCCTGGCGGACCAGGTGGTCGCGCTCGGCGACGTTGGTCGCCCGCCGGGCCGCCTCGGCGTACGCCGTGGCCGCGGCGGGCAGGTCACCGCCGAGCTCCAGGAGGTGGCCGCGGGCGGCGTGCCAGCGGTGCCGGTCCCCGATCACGTCGCGCAGCCGGTCGGTCTCGCGCAGCCCCGCGCCGGCGCCGTGGACGTGACCCACCGCGACCGCGCGCCCGAGCACCGCGGCGGGGTCCTGACGCACCGGGTCCTCGGTGAGGCCGACGAGGTCGTCGTACCAGGCGAGCACCTGCGGCCAGTCCGTCTCCTCGGCACGGGCCGCGTCGTCGTGCAGGGCGGCGATGGCGGCCTCGATCTGGTAGCGGCCGGGGCGCTGGAGGGCCAGCGCCGACTGCAGGACGCGCACTCCCTCGGCGATCTCGCGGGTGTCCCACAGGCGGCGGTCCTGCCGGTCGAGCGTGACGATGCGCCCCTGCGCGTCGAGTCGCGCCGGCAGGCGGGCGTGGTTGAGGAGCATCAGCGCGAGCAGCCCGCGCGCCTCCGGTTCGTCGGTTGCCAGGGTGAGCTGGCGGGTCAGCCGGATCGCCTCGCCGACCAGGTCGACGCGGCCCGCGTGGCCGGCCGAGTAGACGAGGTAAAGCACGCGGAGCACGACGGCGAGGTCGCCGGGCCGGTCCAGGCGCTGCCCGCGCAGGGCGCGCTTGGCCCGGCTGATCCGCTGCGCCATCGTCGCCTCCGGCACGTAGAAGGCGTCGGCGATCTCCCGGGTGCTGAGGCCGCCGACCGCACGCAGCGTCAGCGCCACCTGGGAGGCGGGCGTGAGCTCGGGGTGGCAGCAGCAGAACAGCAGGAAGAGGGTGTCGTCCCCCTCCTCGGTGGCGGCGGACCCGTGCCCCGGGTCCACCGCCTCCTCCCGCCGGTGCCGGGCGGCCTCGCTGCGCCTGGCGTCGACCAGCCGGCGAGCCGCCACCGCGCTCAGCCACGCGCGGGGGTCGTCCGGCGGATGCTCGGGCCACACCCGCAAGGCGTCGAGGAGGGCCTCCTGCAGCGCGTCCTCGGCGGCAGCGAAGTCCTCCCCCGCCGGACCAGCCCGGCGAGCACCCGGGGGACGAGGGCGCGCAGGGCACCCTCGTCCAGCTGCCGGGTCGCGGCCTCGCTCATGACGGTCAGTGCCTCAGTCGTCGGCAGGCGTCTCGGACATGACCTCGCGGACGTCGATCCACTCGTAGAGCGGCTCGCCACCCGGCCCGGGCTCGGAGGAGACGTACGCCGCGACCGCGACCGCGCGCTCGTAGGAGTCCACGTCGATCATGTACCACCCGGCCACCAGGTCGCTGGTCTCGGGCAGCGGGCCGTCGGTGGTGACCGGCGCGGCGTCCGGGCCGCCGTAGCGCACCCAGGTGCGCGCCGGCGTGAGCGCCTGCGCGTCGACGAACTCGCCGTTCTTCTCCAGCAGCTCGCTGACGTGCCTGAGGAAGGCCATGTGCGCCTCGACGTCCTCGGGCGCCCACTGGTCCATCGGCGGTACGGGTCGGTGCGGCGTCGGGCCGCCGCGGTAGTGCTTGAGGAGCAGGTACTTCGGCATGGTGTCTCCTGTGGGTCCTGGGCCTCGCCTGTCGTGGCCCGTCAACCGGGGAGCGGAGCCGGTTACGACTTCTCGACATCGGGGCACCCAGGTGGTCTGGACAGTGGCATGAATCACGTCCTGCCGGGCATCACCAAGATACGAGGTTTCGACGCTGACCCTGGGGAGGGATCACACGATGCTGGTGGAGAAGGACGACGTCACGGACGCGTTGCGGGCACGGGGCGACCACGATCGGGCCGTGCAGGCCCAGGTGGCCCTGCCGCGTCACGTCGACACCGTGCGCGAGGCGTCGCTGCTGCACCAGCTCGACCTGAACGTGGAGGAGATCGAGGCGGTGGCCGCCGCGGCGAGCACCTCGTCGCACCGGGCTTCCGCCTAGCGGCCGGGCAGGTGGGTGCGCGGCGCCATCCGGGGTCCGCGTCGTGGCCGGTGGGCGCCGGTCAGCTCCACGAGACGTTGCACGCGGTAGCGGTGCGGGCGGAACGGCTCCAGCAGCTCGGCCAGCCCGTCATCGTCGACCGGGTCGCCGGTGAGCGCCCAGCCGACGTTCTTCGCCACGTGGTAGTCGCCGAAGCTCACGGCGTCCGCGTCGCCGTGCGCGCGGAAGCGCACCTCGGCCGAGGTCCAGACGCCGATGCCCGGCAGGCTCCGCAGCCTCCGGTCCACCTCGTCGCCGGGCAGCCCGACGGTGCGCTCCAGTGCGGAGGCCACCTGCGCCGCTCGCACCACGGCACGCGACCGGGCCGGGTCGATGTGCAGCTGCAGCCACTCCCAGGACGGCACCCTCCGCAGCTGCTCCGGCGTCGGCTGCACCCACAGCCGGTGCTCGGCCCCCGGGCCGGGGGCCCGCTCGCCGAAGCGGCGTACCAGCGCCCGGAACCCCGCGAAGGCCTCCTGGCCGGTGACCTTCTGCTCGATGATCGCGGGCACCAGCGCCTCCATGACCAGGCCGGTGCGGATCACCCGCCAGTGCGGCTTGTGCCGCAGCATCTCAGTGATCCGGGGGTGTCGCGGCTCGAAGCCGGACGGGTCGTCCTCGGCACCCAGCATCGCCGGCACCGCGTCGAGCGACCACTCCGCGCCCGGCCCCCAGGCCGTCGCCAGGACCGTGCTGCCGACGGCGGGCTGTCGGAGCCGCAGCGTGGCCGGCCCCTCCGGGGTGCGGATCCCCCGCCAGACGGTGCCGTCGGGGTCGGTGCGGAACGTCGGGTCCCCGAGCCCCCGGCGCAGCACCGCGAGGTTCTGCTGCACCGGACAGGGCCACGCCGGCTCCCAGACCCGCTCCCGTCCCGCCGCCTCCTGCACGCGGCCCAGGGTACGGCGGCGCGCCGACGCCCCCGGGGCTCCCCTCCCCCGTCGACAGCCCGGTCCCGCGCGGGCTCCGGAGGGTCCGCCGGAGCCTGACGGCTTTGTCGGAGCCGCGGGACACAATGGCGCCATGCTGCCCCTCGCCGACCTCGTGGCCGCCCACGCGACCGTGCGCGCCACCCGCTCCCGCACCGCCAAGGTGGTCGCGCTCGCCGACGTGCTCCGCACCGCCGCGCAGCAGTCCCCCACCGAGGTCGACGTCACGGTCTGCTACCTCTCCGGTTCGCTGCGGCAGCGGCGCACCGGCGTCGGCTGGCGCTCGCTGACCGATCTGCCGGCCCGGCCCCGGCGCCGACCCTGCGGGTCGCCGAGGTCGACGCCTGCTTCGCCGACCTCGCCACCGTCGCAGGCGCCGGCTCCAAGGCCCGGCGCGAGCAGCTGCTGCACGACCTGTTCGGGAGGGCCACCGCCGAGGAGCAGTCCTACCTGCGCGGCCTGGTCACCGGAGAGCTCCGGCAGGGCGCCCTCGACGCGCTGGTGCTGGAGGCGGTGGCCGCGGCCGCCGGGGTGCCGGTGGCGGCCGTCCGCCGCGCGGCGATGCTCGCCGGTGCCACGCCGCCGGTCGCCGTGGCGGCTCTCACCGAGGGGGCGGCCGGTCTGGCCCGGTTCACGCTCGAGGTGGGCCGCCCGGTCCGGCCGATGCTCGCCTCCAGCGCTCCCGACCTCGACGCCGCCTTCGAGGGGTTCGCGGCCGGTGCCGACGGCCACCCCCAGCCGCTGGCGGTCGACACCAAGCTGGACGGGATCCGGGTGCAGGTGCACCGGGACGGCGGGACCGTCCGCGTGTTCACCCGGAGCCTCGAGGAGATCACCGACCGGGTGCCCGAGGTCGTCGAGGCGGCGCTGGCGCTGCCGGCGGAGCGGTTCGCGCTCGACGGCGAGGCGATCGCGCTCGACGCCGCCGGCCGGCCGCGCCCCTTCCAGGAGACCGGCGCCCGGACGGCCAGCCGCACCGACGTCGCGACCCTGCGGCGGCAGGTCCCGCTGACGCCGTACTTCTTCGACCTGCTGCACCTCGACGGCGAGGACCTCCTCGACCAGCCGGCCCGGGTCCGCTTCGACCGGCTCGCGACACTCGCTCCCGGCCCGCTGGTGGTGCCGCGCACCGTCACCGACGACCCCGCCTCGGCCCGCGAGCTGTTCACCGCGCTGGTCGCCGCCGGCCACGAGGGCGTGGTGGTCAAGGCGCTCGACGCCCCCTACGAGGCCGGTCGGCGCGGCGCCGCCTGGGTCAAGGTGAAGCCCCGGCACACCCTCGACCTCGTGGTGCTGGCGGTCGAGTGGGGCAGCGGCCGCCGCGAGGGTTTGCTCTCCAACATCCACCTCGGCGCCCGCGACCACGACGGCGGCTTCGTGATGCTCGGCAAGACCTTCAAGGGGATGACCGACGAGATGCTCGCGTGGCAGACCCGGCGGTTCCTCGAGCTCGAGACCGACCGGTCGTCGTACGTCGTGCGGGTGCGCCCCGAGCAGGTGGTCGAGGTCGCCTTCGACGGCCTGCAGCGGTCCTCGCGCTACCCCGGCGGCCTGGCGCTGCGGTTCGCGCGGGTGCTGCGCTACCGCGACGACAAGAGCGCCGAGGAGGCCGACACCATCGAGACGGTCCGGGCGCTGGCGGCGCCGTGAGGCGTGCGTCGTGCGGAATGCCCGGTTACGGCCGCCGTAGCATGACCGGATGAGCAGCCCGGCGCCGATCGACAGCCGACCCGACGGCCGTCGCTCCGCCGCCGCGGCCCGGCGCCGTCGACGCGAGGCCGAGATCCTGCGCGCGACCCGCGACCTCTTCGACGCCCGCGGCGTCCGCGACGCCCAGATCGAGGACATCGCCCGGGCCGTCGGCATCAACCGGGCGATCATCTACCGGCACTTCACCGGCAAGGAGGAGCTCTTCGCGCTCACCCTGGCCGGCTACCTCGACGAGCTGCAGGGGCGCCTCACCGTGGCCGGCGCCGGCCACGGCAGCGGCGCGAGCCCCGGCTCCGGGACCGCCGACCCGGTCGCCCGGCTGCGGGCGATCACCGAGGCCTTCGTCGACTACGGGCTGGAGTTCCCCGCGTTCGTCGACTGCGCGCTCACGCTGATGGGCCGGCCCGGCCCCGAGCTGCTCGACGAGGTCAGCGAGGGCGCGATGCTCCGCCTCGGCCGCAGTATCAGCGGCTGCCTCGCCCGGGTCGTCGAGGTGGTCCGGGCCGGCGTCGAGGCCGGCATCTTCCACACCGACGACGTGGACCTGCTGGCCAACACGCTCTACGCCACCGGCCTCGGCGGCCTGCAGCTCGCCCGCGTCGGGATGCTGGTCAAGGAGTCCGCCCCCGGCATCCCGACCACGGCGCGGCTCTCCGCAGAGCAGGTCAAGGAGCACCTGGTGGCCTCCAGCATCGCGATGGCCGTCGGCGCCCCCTGAGACCGCCTGCGTCTCCTGTCTCAGCGCTCGAGGATCGCGGTGACGCCCTGGCCGCCGGCCGCGCAGATCGAGATCACGCCCCGGCCGGAGCCCTTCTCCGCGAGGAGCTTCGCGAGGGTGGCCACGATCCGGCCGCCGGTGGCCGCGAACGGGTGGCCGGCCGCCAGGGACGAGCCGTTCACGTTGAGCCGGGACCGGTCGATCGGCCCGAGCGGAGCGTCGAGGCCGAGGCGCTCCTTGCAGAACACCGGGTCCTCCCACACCTCCAGCGTGGCAAGCACCTGGGAGGCGAACGCCTCGTGGATCTCGTAGAAGTCGAAGTCCTGCAGGGCGAGCCCCTCCCGCGCCAGCATCCGCGGCATGGCGTAGGCCGGCGCCATCAGCAGCCCCTCACCGCCGTGCACGTAGTCGACGGCGGCGGTCTCGGAGGCGGCGAAGAACGCCAGCGGCTCCCAGCCGCGCGCCGCGGCGTACTCCTCCGAGCAGAGCAGGACCGTCGAGGCACCGTCGGTCAACGGCGTGGAGTTGCCGGCCGTCATCGTCGCGGCCTCGCCGCGGCCGAACACCGGCTGGAGCGTGGCGAGCTTCTCCAGCGAGGAGTCGGGACGCAGGTTCTGGTCGCGCTCCAGTCCCTGGAACGGGGTCACCAGGTCGTCGAAGAAGCCCCTCTCGTACGCCGCGGCCAGGTGCTGGTGCGAGGCGACCGCGAGCTGGTCCTGCTCCTCGCGCCCGACGTTCCACTCCAGCGCGGTCAACGCCGCGGACTCCCCCATCGACAGGCCGGTGCGCGGCTCGCTGTTCTGCGGGATCGACGGGACCAGGTACTGCGGGCGGACCTTGGCCAGGGCGGCCAGCCGGCCCTGCAGCGACTTCGCCCGGTTGGCCTCGAGGAGGATTCCGCGCAGCCGCTCGTTCACGGCGATCGGGGCGTCGGAGGTGGTGTCCGCGCCACCGGCGACCCCGACCTCGATCTGACCGAACGCGATCTTGTTCGCCACCGCGATCGTGGCCTGGAGGCCGGTGTCGCAGGCCTGCTGCAGGTCGTAGGCCGGCGTCTCCGGGGCGAGCCGGGAGCCGAGCACCGCCTCCCGGGTCAGGTTGAAGTCGCGGCTGTGCTTGAGCACGGCGCCCGCGACCACCTCGCCGAGGCGATCGCCCTCGAGCCCGAAGCGGCGCACCAGCCCGTCCAACGCTGCGGTCAGCATGTCCTGGTTGGAGGCGTGGGCGTAGGCGGTGTTCGAGCGCGCGAACGGGATCCGGTTGCCGCCGATGACGGCGACGCGGCGGGTGGTCGTCTGCATCTGGTTCTCCTCGGGGCGGCTGCGGCAGGATGGCGGTTCGGGACCGGGCGGCGAACGACTCCATCCTCACCCCGGCGCGGAGATGGGCAAACCGAGTGAGGGCCACGTCACGAAACGTGGACTCCTGGTTGCACCAGCCGTTACAAAAGAACGGCGGGAGCGCCGCCACCACCGGGTCGCGGCGGCCCCGGCCGACGCAGGAGGAGCCAGTCCACGATGAGCGACCGCTACCAGTCCCTGATCCACACCCCCGTCGGCCAGGTGCTGGCCCGGACCCTGGGGCTGCCCAACCCGGTGCCCCTCGAGCGCTACACCGCCGGGGAACCGCTGGTCACCGGCACGGTCCTGCTGGGCGGCGAGGGCCGGCTCGGCGGCACGCTGGTCGCCGCGCTCGACACCCTCGGGATCGCCCACGTGCCCGCGGCCGGGACCGACCAGCGCGTCAAGGGCCTCGTGTTCGACGCCACCGGGCTCACCTCGAGCGAGCAGCTGCCCGCCCTGGCCGAGTTCTTCACCCCGCTGATGCGCAGCCTCGATCCGTGCCCCCGCCTGCTGGTGCTGGGCACCCCGCCGGAGTCGCTGCACGGCGCGGAGCGGGTCACCCAGCGGGCGCTGGAGGGCTTCACCCGCTCGCTGGGCAAGGAGGTCGGCCGTGGCGGCACCGTGCAGCTGGTGTACGTCGCCGGGCCGAGCCAGGACGACCCGGCCGCCGTCGCCTCGACGCTCGCCTTCCTGCTCTCCGCCAAGTCGGCCTACGTCTCCGGCCAGGTGGTCCGGATCGGCTGCCACGGCCCGACCGCGGCCGCGCCGCAGGTGCCGGACTGGACCCGTCCGCTCGAGGGCAGGGTCGCCCTGGTCACCGGGGCGAGCCGCGGGATCGGCGAGCAGATCGCCCGTGTCCTGCACCGCGACGGCGCCCAGGTGCTCGGGATCGACGTACCCCAGGCCGCGAGCGAGCTGCAGGCGGTGATCCGCGACCTGGCCGGCCCCGACGGCGAGCCCGGCGGCGACCACCTGGTCCTCGACATCACCGGCAAGGACTCCGCGCAGCGGATCGCCCAGCACGTCAAGGACAGGTTCGGCGGGGTCGACATCGTCGTGCACAACGCCGGGATCACCCGGGACAAGAAGCTGGCGAACATCAAGCCCGACGCCTTCGCCTCGGTGATCGCGGTCAACCTCACCGCACCGGAGCGGATCACCACCGAGCTGCTCCGGCAGAAGCTGGTGAACGCCAACGGCCGGATCGTCGGGGTCGCCTCCACCTCCGGGATCGCCGGCAACCTGGGGCAGACCAACTACGCCACCTCGAAGGCAGGCGTCATCGGGCTCGTCGACAGCCTCGCCGACGACCTCCCGGACGGCATCACCGCCAACGCGGTCGCTCCGGGCTTCATCGAGACCCAGATGACCGCGGCGGTGCCCTTCGCCACCCGCGAGGTCGGGCGGCGGCTGAACTCGCTGTCCCAGGGCGGCCTCCCGGTCGACGTCGCGGAGACGATCGCCTGGTTCGCGAACCCGGCCTCCACGGCGGTGAACGGCAACGTGGTCCGGGTCTGCGGCCAGATGGTGCTGGGGGCCTGAGTCGTGCCAGGACCGCTCCCCGGGCTGCCGGTGCCGCTGAAGGCCGTGCTGCCCGCCGTCCCCGGGCTCAACCGGGTGCCGGGGCTGCGACGCCGCGGCGACACCCTGCCCGACCTGGCTCCCACCCGGCACGACGTGGTCGTGGACCGGGCGCGCGTGGCGGCGTACGCCGAGGTCTGCGGCTTCGGCCTGACCGAGGCGCTGCCGATCACCTACCCGAACGTGCTGGCCTTCCCGCTGCACCTGCAGGTGTTGACCGACCGGGCGTTCCCGTTCCCCGCGGTCGGCCTGGTCCACCTGGAGAACTCGATCCGGCAGCACCGGCCGATCGACCCCGGCGAGCGGCTGCAGGTCAGCGCCCGGCCCACCCGCCTGCGACCGCACCGGAAGGGCCGGGTCTTCGACCTCGAGACGACCGTGCACAGCGCCGGGGAGCTGGTCTGGGAGTCCACCTCCACCTACCTGCGCACCGGCGACGGCACCGCCGCCACGCCGGACCGGGCCGCCTTCGCCGAGGTCCCCGGCTCCGGCGTGACCTGGCGGCTCCCCGGTGACCTCGGCCGTCGGTACGCCGCCGTCTCGGGCGACCGCAACCCGATCCACCTCTACGCCGTCACCGCCAAGGCCTTCGGGTTCCCCCGACCGATCGCCCACGGCATGTGGAGCACGGCGCGCTGCCTGGCGGCGCTGCAGGGCCGGCTGCCGGAGGCGGTGCGGGTCGAGGTCGAGTTCCGCAAGCCGGTCCTGCTGCCGGGCACGGTCGGGTTCGGCTCGCGACGCCGCGACGACGGCTACGACTTCTCGCTCACCCGGCCCCGGGACGGCGCCGCGCACCTGCTCGGCCGCACCCGCCCGCTCGCCTGAGCCCGCTGCGGGACGGCAAGCTGCCGCCGCGGCCCCCCGCCCGCGTTGCGGCCGCGTACGGCCGCGGGTCAGTCGCGAGGCCGGATCAGGCCCTCCTGCGCCACCGAGGCGACGAGCCGGCCGTCCTGGGCGAAGACCCGGCCGAAGGCCAGCCCCCGGGCTCCCGAGGCGGACGGCGAGACCTGGTCGTAGAGCATCCACTCGTCGGCCCGGAACGGGCGGTGGAACCAGATCGTGTGGTCCAGCGAGGCGGACTGCACCCGGGGGTCGGAGATCTGCACCCCGTGCGGCACCAGCGCGGAGCCGAGCAGCGTCATGTCGCTGGCGTAGGTGAACGCCGCCTGGTGGACGACCGGGTCGCCGGCCAGCGGGCCGCTCACCCGCATCCAGAGCTGGGACTGGCCGGGACGTCCGTCCTGGACGATCACGCCGCCGGGGCGGGAGTCGCCGATCCACCGCAGCTCGAGGGCGGACCACTCCTTGACCCACAGCTCGGCGTGCTCGGGCGAGCGGCGGCGGACCAGCTCGCTCATGTCGACGGCCGCCTCGGGCCCGGGCACCTGCGGCATCTCGTCCTGGTGCTCGAAGCCGCCCTCGGGGACCTGGAAGGAGGCCGTCATGTAGTAGATCGGCCGGCCGTGCTGGCGGGCGACGACCCGGCGGGTCGAGAACGACCGACCGTCGCGGATCCGCTCGACGTCGTACACGATCGGCACGCTCGGGTCGCCGGGGCGCAGGAAGTAGCTGTGCAGCGAGTGCACCGACCGGGGCGCCTCGACGGTGCGGGCCCCCGCCACCAGGGCCTGGCCGGCCACCTGGCCGCCGAAGACCCGCTGGAGCGAGGTGTCGGGCTGGATCCCCCGGAAGAGGTTGACGTCGATGGTCTCGAGGTCGAGGAGCTCGAGGAGCTCCACGGCAGAGCTGGGCACAGGGTCTCTACTCCTCGGGGCTGTCGAGTCCGGCGAGGAAGCGCTCGAACTCCGCGCCGAGCTCCTCACCGGTGGGCAGGTTCCGCTCCTCGGCGAGCGGCAGCGTGGCGTCCTGGTCGGGGTGGTGGAACGAGTCGTACTGCTGCTCCAGGCCGAGCACCACGTCGCGGACCTCGGCGGAGCCCTCGATCTGCTCGGCGATCTCGGCCAGCCGGGCCTGGCCGGCCACCTCGAGCGGCTCGAGGTCCCACTCCAGCCCGGTGACGATCTCCACCGACTCCAGCAGCCGCCCGGCGGCGGCCGGGTAGTCGACCTGGGCGACGTAGTGCGGGATGTGCGCGACGAAGCCCATCGCCGGGTGTCCCCACTCCCCCAGCCGCAGCTCGAGCACCGCCTGGGCGCTGGCGGGCACCCGGATCTGGCCCTTCCAGACGTTCGGCTGCACCAGCAGGTCGGTGGTGGAGGCGTGGTTGGTCAGCATCACCGGCCGGGTGTGCGGCACCGCCATCGGCACCGATCCGAGCGCCACGGTGAGCCGGACCCCGAAGTGCTCGACCACCGCACGCACCGCGGCGGCGAAGGCCTCCCAGTAGGTGTCTGGCTCGGGGCCGTGCAGGAGCAGGTACGGCGTGCCGAGGAGGTCGCGCAGCAGCCGCACGACCAGCCGCGGCGCCTCGTAGCCCTCGTAGTGGTCCTCCGCGAAGGTCAGCGGCGGCCGGCGGGCCCGGTAGTCGTAGAAGGCGTCGATGTCGAAGCTCGCCACGACACGGCCCGCGTCGCCGGCGAGCAGGTGCCGCACGGCGATCGCGCCGGCGTTGCCGGCGTCGAGGAAGCCGTCGAGCGCGTGGATCAGCACCGGGGCGTCGCCCTCGCGCAGCTCGGGCACGTCGTCGACGATGTGCACGAACCGGGCCTCGCCCGGTGCACCCGGTCCCGGAACCCCTGCCGGATCAGACATGTCTCCTCCTGGTCAGATCGTCGACGTCCACGGGGTCCCAACACCACTACGGTGCTCACTATGCCCGATCTCGTGGAGGAGGTCCGCGCCCGCATCGCCGAGGCGGCCGACCCGGAGCGGGCCCCGGGCATGCAGGCCTACATGAAGTCGGCGATGCCGTTCCGTGGCGTCTCGTCGGTCCCGCTGCGCGCGCTGCTCGGCCCGCTGCTCGCCGGGCACCCGCTGCCGGACCGGGCGGCGTGGGAGGACGCCGTACGCCGGTTGTGGGACGGGGCGCGGTACCGGGAGGAGCGCTACGCCGCCCTGGCACTGGCCCGGCACCGGCTCTACCGGGCCCACCAGGACCTCGGCACGCTGCCGATGTACCGGCACCTGGTGGTGACCGGCGCCTGGTGGGACCTGGTGGACGACCTGGCCTCGCACCACGTGGGCGGCATCGTGCGCAGCCACCCCGACGGCGCGGTCCCGGTCCTGTGGACGTGGGCGAGCGAGGACGACCTCTGGCTGCGGCGGACCGCCCTGCTCTGCCAGCTCGGCAGCAAGGCGGCCACCGATGTCGCGCTGCTGCGTCACGCGCTCGAGGAGAACCTCGAGGACTCACCGCACGGGCGGGAGTTCTTCATCCGCAAGGCTTGCGGCTGGGCGCTGCGCGAGCACGCCCGCACGGACCCGGACTGGGTGCGCGCGTTCGTGGCCGAGCACGAGGACCGGCTGTCGGGGCTGACCCGTCACGAGGCGCTCAAGCACCTGGCGTGAGCGGCAGGTGCAGCATCCCGCCATCGCGGAAGCCGGCGCCGGTGAAGAGAGCGGTGGCCTCCGCCGAGGGACGCACGACCAGGGACGCCAGCGGGACGGTCACCGCCCACTCACGTGCCGCCTCGAGCAGCTCGGCTCCCCGCCGCTGCCCGCGAAGCCCGGGCGCCACCCACAGGTTGGTCACGTAGCCGACGCCAGCGGGTCCCGGAACCGGGGACGGCACGGTGTCCACCACGTTGACGAAGACCTGGCCGCACAGCCGGTTGTCCTGCTCGAGCACCCAGGCGACCCAGCCGTTCTCCAGCGCCTCGGCGAACCAGGTGAGCTGACGGTCCAGGAACGTCTCGCGGTCGTCCGGGTCGAGCGGCTGGTCCTCGGCGGCACGGTCCCAGCGCATCCCGGCCAGCTCGCGGGCGTCGGAGCGGACCGCCCGGCGGATCGTCACCTCTTGCTCGGTCATGGCCGGAACCCTAACCGTCCGGCGCCGGCCCCACCGTGACGACGACCACACCCGGCTCGGTTCCGGACGTTGTTACCTGCGAGTAGCATCAAGCAGCAGGAGCGCCAAGCGCCCACGACTGCACGAACCCCCCGAAACACCCGGAATTTCCGCCGACACCCAAGGAGCCTCCGTGCCCCGACAGCTGCGAGAGGTCGTCTTCGTGGACGGCGTGCGAACGCCGTTCGGCAAGGCCAAGGGCCAGTACGCCGAGACCCGCGCCGACGACCTGGTCATCAAGTGCATCCGCGAGCTGATGCGCCGCAACCCGAGCCTGCCCCCGGAGCGGGTCGACGAGGTGGCGGTCGCGGCCACCACCCAGATCGGCGACCAGGGCCTGACCATCGGCCGCACCGCGGCGCTGCTCGCCGGGCTGCCGCAGAGCGTGCCCGGCTTCGCGATCGACCGGATGTGCGCCGGGGCGATGACGGCCGTCACCACGACCGCCGCCGGGATCGCGTTCGGCTCCTACGACGTGGTCATCGCCGGCGGCGTGGAGCACATGGGCCGGCACCCGATGGGCGAGGGTGTCGACCCGAACCCGCGGATCGTCTCGGAGAAGATCGTCGACCCCGAGGCGCTCTCGATGGGGAACACCGCGGAGAACCTGCACGACCGGTACCCCTCGATCAGCAAGGAGCGCGCCGACGCCTACGCGGTCCGCTCGCAGCAGAAGACCGCCCGCGCCTACGCTGAGGGCCGGATCCAGCCGGACCTGGTGCCGGTGGCGGTGCGCAGCGCGGAGGAGGGCTGGGGGCTGGCCAGCACCGACGAGCCGGTCCGTCCGGGCACCACGATGGAGAGCCTGGCCGCGCTGAAGACGCCGTTCCGCCCGCACGGCCGGGTCACCGCCGGCAACTCCGCCGGCCTCAACGACGGCGCCACCGCGGCGCTGCTCGCCGACGAGGAGACCGCCCGCGAGCTCGGCCTGCCGGTGAAGATGCGTCTGGTGGCGTTCTCCTTCACCGGCGTCGAGCCCGAGGTGATGGGCGCCGGCCCGATCCCGGCCACCGAGAAGGCGCTGGCGCAGGCCGGCCTCACGATCGACGACATCGGCGCCTTCGAGGTCAACGAGGCGTTCGCCGTCCAGGTCCTCGCCTTCCTCGAGCACTTCGGGATCGCCGACGACGACCCCCGGGTGAACCCCTACGGCGGGGCGATCGCGATGGGTCACCCGCTCGCCTCCTCCGGCGTGCGGCTGATGAACCAGCTCGCGGCGTCGTTCGCGGAGCGACCCGAGGTCCGCTACGGCATCACCACCATGTGCATCGGCATCGGCATGGGCGGCACCGTGATCTGGGAGAACCCGCACTTCGACGGCGCCGCCGCCGACACCGCCGACACCGCCGACGAGAAGGGCGCCGCCTGATGACCACGAGCCCGACCACCGACCACCGGCTCCAGGAGCTGCTCGACCGGGGTATCGCGCTGTCCCCCGACGAGGTCGTCACCGAGGCCAAGGCCCGTGACGTCGCGCTGCCCCTGGGCGCCGGGACGATGGTGCTGATCACCCTGGACAACGGCCTGGACCACACCCGGCCGAACACCTTCGGGCCGGCCTCGCTGCGGGCGCTGAACGAGGCGCTCGACGCCGCGCTCGAGCGCGACGACGTGGTGGCCGTCGGGGTGACCGGCAAGCCGTTCATCCTGGCCGCCGGCGCCGACCTCTCCGGCCTGACCGGCCTGCGCAGCCGCGACGACGCGAAGCTGATCGCCGAGCTCGGCCACGGCGTCTTCCGGAAGCTCGGCGAGGCCGGCGTGCCGACCTTCGGCTTCGTCAACGGGCTCGCCCTCGGCGGCGGACTGGAGGTCGCGCTGCACTGCACCTACCGCACCGTGCAGGACTCCGCACCGGCCCTCGGCCTGCCCGAGGTCATGCTCGGTCTCGTGCCGGGCTGGGGCGGCACCTACCTGCTGCCGAACCTGGTCGGCGCCGCCGGTGCGGTCAAGCTGATCATCGAGAACCCGCTGAACCAGGGCAGGACGCTGACCGGCCACGCCGCCTTCGAGGCCGGCCTGGCCGACGCCGAGTTCGGCGGCGCCGACTTCCTCGAGCAGTCGCTGCTCTGGGCGGCCCGGGTGCTCACCGGGCAGGTCAGCGTCGACCGGCCGGAGGTGGACCGCGGCGACGCGTGGGACGCTGCGGTCGCCAAGGGCCGCTCAGTGGCCGACTCCAAGACCGGTGGGGCCGCCCCGGCGGCGTACCGCGCCCTGGAGCTGATCGCCGGCGCCCGCACCGCCGGCCGGGACGAGGGCTTCGCCGCGGAGGACGAGGCACTCGCCGACCTGATCATGACCCCGGAGCTGAGGGCCAGCCTCTACTCCTTCGACCTGGTGCAGAAGCGGGCCAAGCGGCCGGCCGGCGCCCCCGACCGGAAGCTGGCCCGGCCGGTGACGAAGGTCGGCATCGTCGGCGCCGGGCTGATGGCCAGCCAGCTGGCGCTGCTGTTCGTACGCCGGCTGCAGGTGCCGGTCGTCCTGACCGACCTCGACCAGGCGCGCGTCGACAAGGGCGTGCACTACGTGCACGAGGAGATCGACAAGCTGCTCGCCAAGGGCCGGCTGGGCCACGACAAGGCCAACCGGTTCAAGGCGCTGGTGAGCGGCTCGGTCGACAAGGGCGACGTCTTCGCCGACGCCGACTTCGTGATCGAGGCGGTGTTCGAGGAGATGAGGATCAAGAAGCAGGTCTTCGCCGACCTCGAGGCAGTGGTCTCGCCGGAGTGCGTGCTGGCGACGAACACCTCGTCGCTGTCCATCACCGAGATGGCCGCCGACCTCGAGCACCCCGAGCGGGTGGTCGGCTTCCACTTCTTCAACCCGGTCGCGGTGATGCCGCTGCTGGAGGTCGTCCGCGGCGAGCGGACCGACGACGCCACCCTCGCGACGGCGTTCGCGACCGGCAAGGCGCTGAAGAAGACCAGCATCCTCGTGCAGGACAGCCCGTCGTTCATCGTGAACCGGCTGCTCGGCCGGTTCATGGGCGAGGTCGGCCGGATCGTCGACGAGGGCACCCCGCTGACCGTCGCGGACGGCGCGTTCGCCGGCGTCGCCCCGATGCCGCCGTTCTTCCTGCTGTCGCTGGTCGGGCCGGCGATCGCGCTGCACAACAACGAGACGCTGCACAGGGCGTTCCCGGAGCGGTTCTACGTCTCGCCGAACCTGCAGCGGCTGGTGGCGGCCGGGAAGTCCAGCGTCTACCTGCCGGACTTCTCGATCGACCCGGAGGTCGCGGAGCTGTTCGCTCCCCCGGCCGACGGCGTCGAGCTGACCGGACCGCAGGTGCGCGAGCGGGTGCTCACGGCGCTGGCCGAGGAGGTCCGGATCATGCTCGACGAGGGCGTCGTCGCCGCTCCGGAGGACCTGGACCTGGCGATGATCACCGGTGCCGGCTTCTCGTTCTGGAACGGCGGCCTGACCATGCTGCTGGACCGCGAGGGCTTCTCGGAGAAGGTCAGCGGCCGCCCGTTCCACTGATCCCGCCCCCCGTTTACCACGGGATGTCGGAAGTCTGACGCTTCCCATGGGCTGCAGCCCATGGGAAGCGTCAGAGTGCCGTGGGAACCCCCGGTACGCCGGGGCCGCCCAGCCGATCGAGAGCCGATCCGGGCCGATCCGGGGCCGGGGAGCCTCCCGGTACACCGGGCCGCCCAGCCGATCCAGAGCCGATCCGGGGCCGAGCCGGGGCCGGGGAGCCTCCGGTACACCGGGCCGCTCAGCCGATCCGGAGCCGATCCGGGGCCGAGCGAACCTCCGGTACGCCGGGCCGCTCAGCCGAGCCGCGGCCGGGTGGCCCGCTCCAGCGCCACGGAGAAGACCGCGAAGCAGACCGTGGTGATCGCGCAGCCCCACCACATCACGTTGGAGAGCGTGAAAGCGGCGAACCCGGCCAGCACCGACACCGGGGCCCACCAGCGGACCAGGCGGGCCCGCCACAGCGCGCAGGCGGCCAGCGGGAGCGCGAGCACGAAGCCGAGCATCCCGGGGACGGTGAACGCGGTGATCCCCCACATCGTCTCGGTCATCCGGTCGTTCACGGCCGTGACGCCCTCGACGCCGTACAGCTGGCCGATCGCCGAGTCGTACCAGTCGAGGAACAGCAGGCCTGGCAGCGTGGTCATGCCCACGAAGCCGAGGAACGCCGCGACGTTGGCCAGCCAGGCGCCCCTGCCCTTCACATAGCCGGCCACCAGCAGCGCCGGCGCGATCCAGAACGCGTAGGCCCAGTGGAAGCCCAGCGACTTGAACTGCAGGGGGCCGGGGTTCTCCGCGTAGATCTTGAACAGCCGGTCGTCCATGATGCCCGCGGCCGGGTCGGCGTAGGCGCCGACGACGGCGAACGCGCCGGCGAGGACCGGGGCGGCGACGAGGAACCAGCGTCGCGCGGCGAGCGCCCGGCTGGGGCGGGCGGGGTCGGCGGTCGCCTCGGCGGAGGCGGTGAGCGAGGCGGCGTCGAGGGTGGTCATGGTGTTCTCCTGGGACTCGTTGGTTGACGGGTCCCAGCCTGGCCGCGACGGGCCTGGACCGGATCTGTCGTGCGGGGGAATTCCGGCTCAGCCGTACGACGGATCTTCGCCGGCCGCCCCGGGCACGACCACGCCGTTCTCGTAGGCGAAGATCACCGCCTGCACCCGGTCCCGCAGGCCGAGCTTGGCCAGCACGTTGCTGACATGGGTCTTTGTGGTGCCCTCGGAGACGAACAGCCGCTCGGCGACGTCGAGGTTGGACAGCCCGCGCGCCAGCAGCCCGAGGACCTCGACCTCGCGCCGGGTCAGCAGCCCCAGCCGCGGGTCCTGGTGCGCCGGCCCGGTCGGCCCGCGGCGCACGAAGGCGTCGATCACCCGCCGGGTCACCCCCGGCGCCAGCAGCGAGTCCCCGGAGGCCACGACCCGGATCGCGGCGGCCAGCTCCTCGGCCGGGGCGTCCTTGAGCAGGAACCCGGAGGCGCCGGCACGCAGCGCCTCGAAGACGTACTCGTCGAGGTCGAAGGTGGTGAGCACCAGCACCTTGGTGGGCACGCCGGCCGCGACCAGCCGACGGGTGGCGGCCAGCCCGTCGAGCACCGGCATCCGGACGTCCATCAGGGTCACGTCCGGGGCCAGCCGGGTGACCACCTCGACGGCCTGCTCGCCGTCGGCCGCCTCGCCGACCACCTGCAGGCCGGGCTCGCCGTCCAGCAACGAGCGGAACCCGGCGCGGACCATGCCCTGGTCGTCGACCACGACCACCCGGATCACGGGCCCTCCCGGACCGGCAGGCTCGCGACCAGGCGGACACCGCCGGCCGGCCCGCGGGTGAGCTCGACGGTGCCGCCGTACAACGCGACCCGCTCACGGATCCCCACGAGCCCGTGCCCGCCGGTCCCGGGTCCCTGCGCGGGCAGCCCGGCGCCGTCGTCGTCGACCTCGATCCCGAGGCTGGCCGGGCCGTAGCGCACCCGCACGGTCGCCTCCGAGGCGCCGGAGTGCCGCAGCGCGTTGGTCAGCCCCTCCTGGGCGATCCGGTACGCCGCCAGGTCGATGCCCGGCGGCAGCGCGACCGGCTCCCCCTCCACGACGAGCCGGACCCGCAGATCTCCGGAGCCGGCCTGCTCCACCAGCCGGCGGAGCTCGCCGAGACCCGGCTGCGGCGCCAGCGAGGCCGCTTCGCCGTCGGCCCGGAGCACGCCGAACAGCCGTCGCATCTCGGCGAGCGCGCCGCGGGCGGTCGCCTCCACCGCGGCCAGGTCGGCGGCCTCGGCGGCGTGGTCGGGCCCCAGCCGGCGGCGTACGGCCTGGGTCTGGATGGTCACCACGCTGATCGAGTGGGACACGATGTCGTGCAGCTCGCGGGCGATCCGGGTGCGCTCCTCGGCGGCCACCCGGGCCACCTCGAGCTCCCGGTCGCGCTGCAGCCGGTCCGCCCGCGCGATCGCTTCGGCGGCATGCGCCGAGCGCTGGCGTACGGCGGTGCCGACCGACCACGGGCCGACCAGGAAGACCAGGGCGGCGCCCAGGTCGCTGGGCTCCATGCCCTGCAGCGCCATCCCTCCGAGGAACGGGACCAGCAGGATCACCAGCCCGGCGTAGTTGCGCGGCGGGAGCGTCTCCACCCCCACCGTGTAGCAGAGCAGCACCAGGCTGAGCAGGGTGGCGAACTCGTGGTTCGGGTTGACCACCAGGTTCGCGCACACCGCGACCAGCGCGACGGTGAGCGGGTAGATCCGGCGCCAGGCGACCGCTGCCATCGCCACCCCCGCCACCCCGATGTGCTCCACCGGGGAGGTGACGTCACCGTTGAGCACCGCCTCGGCGATCGTCATCGCCACGAAGGCGGTGGCCAGCGCGACGTCCAGGCGCGGCGGACGTGTCCACGTCCTGGCCCCGGCCACCGCGGGTGCCGCGAGGGAGGAACCGGCCGACGACGTCACGGGGACGACCGTAGGACATCGCGGCGCCGTCGACATCGGTCTTGCGACAGAGATCCCGGTGCTCGACGGTGCTCGACGGGGCCGGCGCTCGTGTCCGAACCTTCTGCGCCCCTGGTCGCGTCTACCGTGCAACGGGGCCGGAACCGGCTCCTCGACAAGGGGGACTGCCATGGCGCGGAGAGATCCGGTCGCCTTCACCGAGTTTGTCGCGGCGCGCTCGGGCGCCTTGCACCGCACGGCCTACCTGATCCTCGGTGACCACGCGATGGCCCAGGACCTGGTCCAGGAGGCGCTGACCAAGACCTACGTCGCGTGGCCCCGGCTGCGCGAGGTCGCAAACGCGGAGGCCTACACCCGCCGGGTGATCGCCACTACCGCGATCTCCTGGGCCCGCCGCCGGTCCTGGCACGAGCGCCCCACCGAGGAGATCCCGGAGCGGCAGGTGCCCACGGAGTCCGACGCGGTGGCCACCCGCTCCTGGCTCTGGCAGGAGCTGCAGCGGCTCCCCGCCCGACAGCGGGCGGCGGTGGTGCTCCGCTACTACGACGACCTCACCGAGGCCCAGACCGCGGCGGCGATGGGCTGCGCGGTCGGCACCGTGAAGAGCCAGGTGTCCACCGGCTTGAAGCGGCTGCGTGAGCAGCTCGGCGACGACGTCGACCTGTTCTCCCCCGCCGCGACCGTCCCGAACGACTCGAACTCGAACGACAAGGTGGTGTCCCGATGACCGGGCTCCTGCACGACACCCTCGACGAGCGGGCCGGCTCCATGCCCTCGTCGTCCTTCGACGCCCAGCAGGTCATCGACGACGGGCGCCGCCGGGTCCGTCGCCGGCGGCTGGTCGCCGGGCTGGCGACCCTGTCGGTGGCCGGCGTGCTGGGCGCCGGGGCCGTGGTGGGGCCCGGTCTGCCCGACGCGGCGCCGCGTCCGAACGACCGGACCGCCACCGGTGGCCCCGCGTTCCCGGACCGGCGGATCGGCTATGCGGAGGGGTCGACCATCCACTGGGGGACGCAGGCCTTCGACGTCGGCACGCGGGTCGCGTCGTACGTCCAGACCGACGACGGGTTCGTGTGGACCGCCCGCACCGGCGACGTGTTCTTCTTCGACGGCACGAGGTCGGTCCCGGCCGGCCGCTCCGAGACCGGGCGGTTGCGCACCGACGACACCGGGTCCGTCGTCGCCTGGCTCGACCTGGCCGAGGACGGCACCCCCGAGTACGTCGTCTACGACACCGACCTGCCCGGGGTGACCGACCGGATCGAGCAGCCCACCATCCTGGGACCGGCGCAGGAAGGCGACGCCCGTTACTGGGACAACGGCGCCCAGGTCTACGCCGTGGACGACGGGTCGATCTACTGGCGGGGCGCCGACGCCGACCTGGTCCGCTACGACCTCGGTACGTCGACGGAGACCGTGCTGCTGGACGGCGCCGGGATCGGGCACCCGGGCGACGGGCCGGACGTGCCGATCGAGATCCTCGACGTGGCCGGCGGCCGGATCGCCTACCGCACGGACGGGAGCGCAGGGCCGTCGACGTGGGTCGGCACCTCCCTGGACCCTGCTCGGTCGGTGCGGATGCCGACCGGCACCGACGGCCACCTCTCCCCCGACGGCGGCAGGCTGGTGGTCGAGCAGGACGACGCGGCCGCCCTCTACGACACCTCCACCGGGGCCGCGCTGCCGTTCGCGCCGCGCGGCTACGCCTTCGCCGTGGGCTTCGGCTGGGAGGACGACTCCTCGGTGACCGCGGTCGGGATCAAGGACCTGTCGACCGACCCCTACGACGTCGACTTCCTGCGCTGCGGGCCGGAGGGTGGGTGCACGGTCGCGGGCTCCGAGCGGGTCCCGGCGGACGACGGCGAGCGCATCGTCACACCGACCGGGGACCCGGCGACCTGAGCCGGTGCCGGCACGGCGACCCGCCCCGTCTTGACCTGGAGTGCACTCCCAGGTCGAGACTGGGCGGGTGACCACCCTCGACGCCGCCCCGAGCCCCGCCGCGCACCCGGCTCCGACGTACTCCATCGCGGAGACCGCCGCCCGCACCGGCCTCACGCCGCACACGCTGCGCTACTACGAGCGCGACGGGCTGATGCTGCACGACGTCGGCCGATCGGTGAGCGGTCACCGCCGCTACACCGCCCAGGACCTGCACTGGATCGAGCTGATCAACCGGCTGCGCTCGACGGGCATGCCGATCCGGGAGATCCGCCGGTACGCCGACCTGGTCCGCGCCGGGAGCGGCAACGAGACGGAGCGGCTGGCGCTGCTGCGCGGCCACCGCCAGCAGGTGCTCTCCCAGCTCACGCAGGTCCAGGAGCACCTGGGAGCGATCGACCGCAAGATCGGCATCTACCTGGACCGGCTCGAGCAGCAGGAGCTCGGCGGCTGACCAGACCGGCGCCGGCGGCGTACCCGGCTTGACTTCGAGTGCGCTCCAACGCGTTGACTGGTCCCATGACCCACCACGAGCACATCCTGACCACCCGCACGCTCGGGACCGGGGAGCACGCGCTCACGGTCTCGGCGATGGGCCTCGGCTGCATGGGAATGTCGGAGTTCTACGGCACCGGCGACGAGCAGCAGGGCCTCGACACCATCCACCGGGCGCTCGACCTCGGGGTGTCGTTCCTCGACACCGCCGACATGTACGGGCCGTTCACCAACGAGCGGCTGGTCGGCAAGGCCATCGCGGACCGTCGCGACGAGGTGCAGCTGGCCACCAAGTTCGGCAACCAGCGCGGCGAGGACGGCAGCCGGCTCGGCATCAACGGCAAGCCGGAGTACGTCCGTGCCGCCTGCGACGCCTCGCTGCAGCGCCTCGGCGTCGACCACATCGACCTCTACTACCAGCACCGGGTGGACCGCACCGTGCCGATCGAGGAGACGGTCGGCGCGATGGCCGAGCTGGTCGCCGCCGGCAAGGTCCGCCACCTGGGCCTCTCCGAGGCGTCCGCGGCGAACATCCGCAAGGCGCACGCCACCCACCCGATCACCGCCCTGCAGACCGAGTACTCGCTGTTCACCCGCGACCTCGAGGACGAGATCCTGCCGACGCTGCGCGAGCTGGGCATCGGGCTGGTCCCCTACTCCCCCCTCGGCCGCGGCCTGCTGACCGGGGCGATCACGAGCGGCGACTCGCTGGAGGAGGGCGACTCGCGTCGCACCGCCTACTTCCCGCGCTTCCACGGCGAGGCGCTGCAGGCGAACCTGGCGCTGGTCGACGCGATCCGCACCGTCGCGGACCGCAAGGGCTGCACCCCCGGGCAGCTCGCGCTGGCCTGGGTGCTGGCCCAGGGGGACGACGTGGTCCCGATCCCCGGAACGAAGCGGGTGCACTACCTGGAGGAGAACGTCGCCGCCGCCTCGGTGGGCCTCGACGCCGCCGACCTCGACGAGCTCGACCGGGCGGTGCCGCGCGACGCCGTGGCCGGTGCCCGCTACGGGGACATGACGAGCATCGACGCCTGAGCGGCGCCGGGTCAGGCGTCGCCGGACGGGCTCTCCGGCGGCGCCTGCGCTGCGAGCACCTCTCCCAGCGCGTAGTCGGCTGCCTGGTCCAGCGTCATGGCGGCCCCCTCGGCCCGGGCGGCGGCGAAGGCCGTCGGGTCCAGGGCCGCCCGCACCTGCTCGACCCAGCCGTCGAGGAGCACGTGGTCCGCCGGTGAACCGGGCAGGTCGAGCAGCTCGCGAGCCGCCGCGGCGGCGGCCACGAGGCGGGCGGCGGCGACCCAGTCCGAGTGCAGCAGCGCCACCCCGGAGCTGGACTCGACCGACTCGATCAGCCCGTCCGGGTCCCCGACCTCGCGGAACGTGCCGATCGCGGTGCGCAGCAGCTCCGCCGCCTCGTCGGTCCTGCCGCCGACGATGTCGGCCCCGGCGAAGTTCACCGAGGTGCAGGCGACGCCCCAGTCGTTGCCGGCCGCCCGGTCGATGGCGAGGGTCTCGGTGAACAGAACCCGCGCCCGGGGCCAGTCGCCCCGGTCGAGGTGGACGATGCCGAGGTTGTTCAGGGCCGCGGCGATGCCCGACGGGTCCCCCACCTCCTTGCGCAGGGCCACTCCCCGTCTGAAGAAGGCCTCCGCGTCGTCGGGACGGCCGGCGGACCGGGCGACCACGCCGAGGCTGTTGAGGCACTTCGCCTCCCCTGCGCGGTCGCCCATCTCCCGGTACAGCTGCATCGCCCGGGTCAGCAGCTCGGCGGCGCGGTCGAGGTCCTGGCGCTGCTCGCGCATGATGCCGAGCTCGCGGAGCGCCCGGGCCTCGGCGTCGGCCGGCGGCTCCGGCACCGCGGCCAGGGCCCGCTCCAGCCAGCCGGAGCCTTCGCTCAACAGCCCGTGGTGGTACCAGTAGTCGCCGAGGGCGCCCGCCATCCGCAGCGCGTTCAGACCCGCCTCGGACGTCGCGCCGCTCCCGTCGTCGAGCCAGAAGGTGAGCGCCGCGCGGATGTCGTCGTAGTCCTGGTCCGACACCGGGGCGCCGTCGTGCGCGGGGTCCACGCCGGCCCGCACGAGGTCGAGGAAGTGCTGAGCGTGCCGCAGCCGCAGGTCCGAGAGGCGGCGCGGCTCCTGCTCCAGCCGGGACAACGCGTAGTCGCGCACCGTCTGCAGCATGCCGAAGCGGACCTCGTTGTCGGGCTGCTCCTGCTGGACCGCCAGGCTGTGGTCGATCAGGGCGGTCAGCTGGTCGACCACGTCGACCTCGTCGCCCACCACCGCTTCGATGCTCTCGATCCGGGCGGGAGCGTGGAACACGGCGAGCTCGAGGAACAGCCGGCGCTCGGCCTCCGGCAAGAGCGTGTAGCTCCAGTCGATCGTCGCGCGCAGCGTCCGGTGCCGCTCGGGGGCGTCGCGACTCCCGCCGGTCAGCAGCGAGAGCCGGTCGCCCAGGCGCTCGACGAGCATCTCGGGGCGGAACAGCCGGGTCCGGGCCGCGGCGAGCTCGATCGCCAGTGGCAGCCCGTCGACCAGCTCGCAGATCCGGGCGACCGCCGCGGCGTTCGCGGCCGTGAGGGCGAACCCGCGCCTGGCCCGGCCGGCCCGCTCCACGAACAGCGTCACGGCCTCGGAGGCGCCCACCTCGGCCAGAGTGCGGCCCTCCGGCAGCCGCATCGGCGGCACGGCGTACTCCTGCTCGCCGTCCAGCGCCAGCAGGAACCGGCTGGTGCCCAGCACGGTGAGGCCGGGACAGGAGTGCACCAGCCGTCCGACGGCGGGCGCGCCCTCGACCACCTGCTCGAGGTTGTCGAGCAGCAGCAGCAGGCGCTGCTCGCCGACGTGCCGGGCCACCGCCTCCTCGGCCGAGGCGTCGCCGTCGAGCGGCACCTGGAGGACGCGGGCGATGGTCGGCACCACGAGCTCGGCGCGCGTCACCGGGGCGAGGTCGACGAAGTACACGCCGTGCGGGAAGTCGTCCCGCAGCTCGAGCGCCACCGCGGCCGCCAGCCGGGTCTTGCCGGCCCCTCCCGGTCCGGTGACGGTGACGAGCCGGACCCCCGGCCGGAGCAGCAGCTCACGGAGCTCCGCCAGCTCGTGACGGCGGCCGACGAGCGTCGAGGTGGGGTGCGGCACGTTGGTCGGCGGGTGCAGCGACTTCAGGGGTGGGAACTCCTGGGGCAGCCCGTCGATGTCGACCTGCAGCAGGTGCTCGGGCTCGGGGAGGTCCTTCAGCCGGTGCTCGCCGAGGTCGCGCAGGCTGACGCCGTCGGGCAGGTGGTCGCCGAGCAGCTCACGCAGCCGCTGCGAGATCACCACCTGGCCGCCGTGGCCGGCGGCAGCGATCCGCGCCGCGCGGTGCACGTCGATCCCCACGTAGTTGTCGTCGACGACGACCGGCTCGCCGGTGTGCAGGCCCATGCGCACGCGCAGGCGCACCGGCGCCTGCGGCCAGGGATGCTCGTGCAACACCCTCTGAGCCTCGACCGCGGCCGCGACGGCCTCGCGCGGCGAGGAGAATGCCACGAAGAAGGCGTCCCCCTCGGTATCCACCTCGTGGCCGTGGTGCGCCGCGAGCACCTCGCGCAGCAGCCGGTGGTGGGTCATCAGCACGTCGCTGTAGTCGTCGCCCAGTCGTTGCAGGAGTCGCGTCGAGCCTTCGATGTCGGTGAACAGGAAGGTGACGACGCCTTGCGGCAGTGGCACCCGGGCGGCGTTCGACAGCGCGTCGACCGTCACGTCTCCCACGATAGGACCGGCAGGGGTCCCGGCACCACGGGATCCGACGGTTGCCACCTGCCTAGGCTGAACCCGTGGACGACGTCGACCGGGCCCTCGAGGCCGCACTGCGCGAGCTCCTCGCCCGTCGTGCCCCCTCTGCCACCGTCTGTCCGAGTGAGGCAGCCCGTCGGGTGAGCGGCGACCCCGACGACGGCGATGCCTGGCGGCCGCTGATGGAGCCGGCCCGGGCCGCCGCCCGCCGGCTCGTCGCCGCCGGCGAGGTGGAGATCACCCAGCGCGGCCGCGTCGTGGACCCGGAGACGGCGGTGGGTCCGATCCGCGTCCGCCGCGCCGGTTGCTGAGGACGGCCCGGCGGACCGGCCCGGCGTACGCGGCGGTGGTCAGGTCGCCGAGCGCTCCCGCGCGCGCTGGCCGACCCGGCTGCTCCGGTAGCCGTAGGCGGCGTAGACCACCAG